>NZ_CP022221.1:7199746-7505786 GCF_004114935.1 Bradyrhizobium zhanjiangense | reverse complement strand
GGCATGGAACTGGGCGGGTACCGTCCCCGCAGGCGGCACGCTGACGACCGGGGCGACAAATGACGGCATGGAGGCCGGCGGCACGGGCGTCACGCTGATCGGCGGAGCAGGGGACGACACCTACTATGTCTATGACCACAACACCAAGGTTGTCGAGCAGGCCGGAGAGGGTATCGATACGATCCGTGTCTGGAACATCAATGGATACAGCCTCGTCAATGCGCCGAACGTCGAGAATCTTGTCCTGACAGATAGTGTTCCGTCGCCCGCCACCGGCAATGATCTCAACAACATCATTGTCGGCAATGCCGGCGACAACATGATTGACGGCGGGCGAGGCAACGATGTGCTGACCGGTGGGGCCGGTCGCGACACTTTTGTCGTGACAGCGGGCAACGGCAACGACATCGTCACCGACTTTCAGGCGGGCGCCGGCGGGGACATCCTGCAGCTCAACAACACCGGCTTCAAGACGTTCACCGATGTCACGGCGGCCATGAAGCAGGTGGGCACCGACCTTGTCCTGACGATCGCCAGCGGCGAAACGATAACACTTGAAAACACCAGTCTCCAGAATCTCACGGCCGCCAATATAAACATCGTCAGCCCCCTGACCGGGCTCGTGCAGACCTTCAACGACGACTTCAACACGCTGTCCGCGGGTCAGGATCCGAGCCTGACCTGGCGCACGAGCTATGCCTGGAGCGGAGCGGCAGGCTACGGGCTGGCCGGCGAACAGGAAGTGTATGTCGATCCCAGCTTTTCCGGGCTGCCGGCAACTCAGGCGTCAACGTCGCTTGGGCTTAATCCGTTCTCGATTCAGGACGGTCACCTCGTCATCACGGCGCAGCCCTTGCCCGCGAGCGCAACGCCTTATACGGGCAGTGCCATATTTTCGTCGGGCATGATCTCGACCCAGAACAGCTTTACCCAGACCTACGGCTATTTCGAGATGACGGCCACACTGCCCAGCACGAGCGGCGCGTGGCCGGCGTTCTGGTTGCTGCCCAGCACTGCCAATAACCTCAAGACGGAAATCGATGTGCTCGAGGCCTTTGGTCAGGATCCTGACCAGGCGCATTGGGCCATTCACTCGCCCTACGCGCCTGCGACGAATGGGGGTTGGGCAAATACAGCCAACCTGACCACCGGAGAACACACGTTTGCGCTCAAATGGACCCCTTACGACCTGACATTCTTCGTCGACGGGAAGGCGGTCGCACAGCAGGCCACACCCTCCGACATGAATTCGGCGATGTATATGATCGCCAATCTGGCGATGGGCGGGAGCTGGCCGGGCAACGCCGCTCCGGGATCGACGGCGACGATGACGATCGATTCAATCAAAGCCTATCAATTGCCGGAGTACACGCTTGCGAACTACACCCTGCTCACGAGTGGCGCAACGACCAACACGATCGTGGGAAGCGCGGCTGCGGACACGCTGAGCGGCACATCCGGCAATGATCTGATCGGTGGTGCAGGAGGGGCCGATGTCATGACCGGCGGTGCCGGCGATGACACTTATGTCGTCACCGATTCCGGTGCGAAGGTTATCGAAGCCTATGGCGGAGGCATCGACACGGTAAACTCCTCGGTGACGTATACAATTTCGAGCTACGTCGAGAATCTGACGCTCACCGGTTCGGCGGCCATCAACGCGACCGGCAATATTCAGTCCAACATCATCATCGGCAATGCCGCGGCAAACGTGATCACCGGCGGGCTCGGCAATGATATCCTGACCGGCGGGGGCGGTGCGGATAGCTTCGTAATCAACTCCGGCGACGGTTCGGACATCATCACCGACTTTTCGCCGGGATCAGGCGCTGGACACGATGTTGTCCAATTGAACGGCTTTGCCTTCACCTCATTCGCCGACGTTCAAGCGGCGATGAGCCAGGTCGGAAGCGACGTATATCTGAAGCTGACGAGCCAGGATACCCTGGTGTTCCGCAACACGACGGTCTCAGTATTCACCAGCGACGATTTCCAATTGCCAGCAACGCTCCCGGTCGGCGGGACAATTACGTCCTGGATCAGCGGGAAAGCGAGCAGCCGCATGGTGTACGGTACCGCGGCGAACGACAAGCTCTCGGCGGTCAATATCGATGACACGCTCGTCGGGTGGAACGGCGACGATACCTACGTCATCGGTAATGCGAACCAGAAAATCGTCGAGAATCCCGGCGGCGGCGTTGACAGCGTGGAGGCGTGGACGTCGTACACGTTGTCGGCAAACGTCGAAAACTTGACGTTGATGATGGGCGGGCTCGCCGGCGTCGGCAACCAAATGGCAAACCGTATGGTCGGCTCGAGCGGTGACGATTTCCTGGATGGTGCGGGCGGGAATGACTGGCTCTCCGGAGGAGCCGGAAACGATACCTTCATTTACAATGTAGGCAGCGGCAACGATACGGTCGCCGATTTCCACGTCTTCACAAGCGCGACTGCCGAACACGACAAGCTGATTCTGAAAGGTTACGATAGCGGCGCCTATTTGACCCATGTGAACGACGTGTGGACCGTTCACTACGCGGGTGGAGCAGATACGCTGCGCATTGCGGGCGTCACCAGCTTGACGTCGGCCGACTATTCATTCGTTTCCGCGACGAATTCGCCGATGACGATGACATCTATCGCCGTGCCGACGATCTCGGCTGTCAACGACAGCGGCTCGATCGTGTCGGGCCTCATCAATACAAATCATCTGGTCCTCACGGGTCGCGCGCAGGCAAGTGTAACCGTCAAGGTTTTCGACGGGACAACTCAGATCGGCACGGCGATCGCCGACGGCAACGGTAGCTGGAGCATGGCGACTGCAATGCTGGCCGAAGGCGGCCACACCTTTGCCGCCGCAGCGATGGACGGTGTCGGCAATCTCACCGCGCTCTCAGCCGGGGTGAATGTCACCATCGATACGATCGCCCCGAACGTGCCCAAGCTCGCGTCGTTCTCGCCCGACAGCAACGTCGCCGGCGATGGCGTCACCAATGTCAACCACGTGAATTTGACTGGAACCGCGGACGCCGGGAGCACGGTGCAGGTCTTCGACGGCGCGACGATGATCGGAACGGCGATCGCCGATACCAACGGCGCCTGGTCCTTTGCCACCGCAACGTTGGCGGACGGTAATCACACCTTTACCGGCAAGACCGCGGACACCGCCGGCAACGTCAGCGCTTCCTCCGGTGCGCTGAACGTCACGGTCGATACGCGTGCACCGGTTGCACCCATCCTGACCTCGGGCGCACCTGGAGCTTCAAGCGCGATAATCGTGTCCGGCACGGCAGAAGCCGGAAGCACTGTCCGGCTGTACGAAGGCGCGACCTTGCTCGGCACGGGCGTCGCGGCGACGAGTGGGGCCTGGAGCGTCACCACCGGATCGCTCACGGCAGGGCAACACAGCTTCACCGCGACCGCCACCGACATCGCCGGCAATTTGAGCCAGCTTTCCAATGCTTTCAGTTCCGCCGTGGGTACGGTGATCGAAGCGACCGGCACGACATCGCTTATCAAGTCGGGAAGCAACTTCTACCTTTCGACGGCCGGCTCATCGGTGATCCTGAAGAATGGCGGAACGGCGGTTGTCGCGGGGCAGCTTGGCGCATGGGTGCCAGTGGCTGCGGAAGCGTCGTCGAACGGCTATCTCGTCGCGTGGAAGATCCCCTCGACCGGCCAGTTCGCGGTCTGGAGCACCGACAGCAACGGCAATTTCGTATCCAACTATCTGAACAAGGTGTCCGGCACCGACCCGGCTCTTGAGTCGAGCGAGACCCTCTTTCACCAGGATCTCAACGGTGATGGCGTGATTGGTCTTCCACCAACGCCCCAGCAGGTTTCAGGCACGACAATCGAGGCGTCCGGCTCAACCAGCCTGGTTCTGGTCGGCTCGAATTACTTGCTCGACGCGATGGCCAGCGGCGCGGGGCCGACCTTGAAGTACGGTGGCGTAGCGGTTGTGTCGGGACAGTTCGGCGCTTGGACGCCGGTGGGCGTTGAGCAAACGACCAGCGGCTATGATGTCGCCTGGAAGATTCCGGCCACCGGCGAACTCTGTGTGTGGACCACGGACAGCAATGGCAACTATCTATCGAACCTCCTGAACAAGGTGTCCCCGACCGACCCTGCTCTTAAAGCGGTCGAGACGACGTTTTATCAGGACCTCAATGGCGATGGTGTAATCAATACGTCATCGACCATCCTCAAGATCTCCGGAAATGTCGTATTGAATCTGGGCAATATGTCACAGGCCGCGACGGTCGACCCCGGCGCCACGCTCGAATTGTCCGGCGCCGCTTCCGGGTCGATCACCTTCAAGGCGTCGACCGGCAATCTGGTGTTGGACCACGCGTCGCAATTTACGGGAACGCTCATCGGTCTGACGGGTGACGGCACCGCGTCAAATTCCAACCATATCGACCTGAAGGACATCGCGTACGGAGCGGGAACGACGGCGTCCTTTTCCGGCGATACAGCCGGTGGCGTGTTGACCGTGGTCGACGCTCAAAATCACACGGCACATATCTCGCTTGTTGGCGACTACACCAACTCGACCTTCAATCTCTCGAGCGACGGATCCGGGGGCACGCTGGTCATCGATCCTCCGAAGGCTAGCTTTGATTTTTCGGCGGTTGCGCCGTCGCAGCCTCCTGCTACCGCACCGGCCGTCGGCACCGCGCGCCTGGGAGGCGAGGGGTTCGTGTTCGAGCAGTCCGTCACCTCCAACGCATATGACTTAGTTAACGAGGCGTTTCATGAAACGGCCAAGGTAGGGCTCCTCGCGGCCACCACTTATCCAGATGTTGACTCGAGCCTTCATCAGGTCGACGCCGTTCACGCGGTAGCCCCGATTGATGTCCATCTGGCGGAGTTGCATGACTTCATGCTTCGCTGAAGGTCTTTGCCTTTCGAACAACGTTGCGCAACGCGCGTTTCGCAAGTTCCCGTTTCCGCGTGAAGGAGATCATGGCGAGGAGATATGATGCATAGGCAAGCGCCAGCAGCGTAACCAGCCCAGCGAAAGAGTTTCCATCCAGCAATGAGATGTTCGAAATCCTTGTGACGCCCGCCGCAACGCCACAACCGATCCAATGCGGGACGGTCGTCTTGACCAGGCTCGTTGTCGTCACCGGGCCATGACGACCGATAGATATCGCGCAAAGCGGCAGCACGACGGTGCAGTTCACCAGCGTATACGCCGCGGCGATTCCAAGCGCGCCCCAGGGAAGACCGACGAGGAATGAGGTCACGTTGATCAAGGCGGTCCAAACGCCAAGCCTGAAGTACTCCTGGCTACGGCCCTGACTGAGGAGCAGCCAAGCTGCCGTCGCGGTCGCGACCTGGATCAAGCCGGCAACGCCGAGCCAGGAAAAAATCGGGGCTGCGCCCACCCAATGCTCGCCAAGGAGAACTCTGAAGAGCGGCTCCGAGAGCAGGATGGCAAACACGATGCCCGGCTGACATATGAGCATAACCATGGCAAGGGCATCGTTGTAGGTACTGAGATATCTCTCCTTATCGAAACGAAGCCGCGAAAGCAGCGGGACAATCACCTGGCCGATCGGGTTGTGTAATTGGACGATCGGCAGCAGCAACAGCTTATAGGCCCGATCGTACAGGCCAAGTTCGTCGCCGCCTCGAAATTTGCCGATGAGAATGTTGTCCGCATTTCTCGAAAGATAGTTGACGAGGTTGAACCCTGACACGTGCAGGCCAAATCGCGCCATGTGCCGCGTCTCGCTGTCCAGACTGGGATATCCGGGGCGATAGCCGGAATAGGCCCAGATCCCGATTGTCGAAAAGAGCGTAAGAACGAGCGTGGACAGGTAAAGTGCCCAATAGTTTCTCAAGATGATTACAGCGACGATCCCTGCGACAACGGAAGCGGTTGTCGCGGCGACATCCAGGATTGCTAGGGCCTTAAATCGGGATTCTCTGGCAAGGAGAGCCGCCGGAACGGTCGGAAGGCCAGCTATGAAACTTAGGCCGGCAATTGCGATCATGAGCTGCTGAAGCCTCGTATCGCCGTAAAACAGCGCAACCGGATGCGCGCTCAACGCCAGAACGAGAGCAGATGCCGCGGAAGCGAGCACCGACAGCCAGAACAGCGCATCGATCTGGCCCTTGGCGATTTCCGTGCGTTGAATGATGGCCTGTCCAACGCCGACATCCTTGATGAGCCCGAGGAACGTTGCGGCCGTCGCAGACATGGCCAGCAGGCCGAAGTCGGACGGGGCAAGATTTCGCGTCGAGAATATCGTCAGGACAAAACCGGCCGACAGTTTCCAGGCCTGGGACCCGCCTGTTATGAGGATGTTGGTTACGGCCCGTGACTTGCTGTCCTTGTCCAACGAGCTCACCCCGCGATCTCAAACACCTCTTGCGCGGTCTCGCGCCTGCCAGCAAATGCCGCGGGAAATCCAGCGCGCTGCACGATGGCGGTTCCGATCGTCTCCGGCTTTTAGCTTGGCCTTGACACGAACGGAAGACGTGATCGGGCGATGTGGGATCGGCGTACCCTGGCGAGCCTGTTTGAAACTGATTTCAAGCGATGGCCGGACGTCACCAATGTCAATGCGGACACTTGTGGTCACATCAATGCCCGCAGTTTGTCATATTTCAATTCACAGTGCTGAGGTTCCCGTGAGATGATTTTGTGAGCACTTACACCAAGAGAAGGGCAAGCTGCGCTTGCGATATTTGCAGGCCGCTAGTCATTCTATAATGTTTGGTTGATCTCGATGGCGAAGCTCCGGAGGTCCGAGACGGGATGACGTTGTACACTGTTGCATCACGGCAAGGAGCGCGGTCTGGTGTCGCGTCGCTTGCGGGACCTCTCTTCCTCCTTGCAGTAGCCGTCATTCTGTCTGCGATTTCGCGGCGGGCCGTCACACATCTCGCGCGCTGGTCTGACATTTACGCTCTGGTGCTGGTTTGCTCGGCATTTGCCGGCGCGCTCGCCTTCAGCTCCATTCGCTACCGTGATTTCTCGCCGCCATTGCGGATCACCGCCTTCGCGATCGGAATGACGATCTTCGTGCAGTTGCTGTTCGATTCATTGGGGCCCTTCGCAGGGCCCCCCAACATCCTGTTCGGGTCGGGCGACAAGATTCTGTTCTTCCGCTACGGTGCGGTGCTTGCGGTTGTGGCAGGAATAGCCGCGATCTGGCGTCCTTCATTTCTGGTGCCGCTGTTCTACTTCTATCATGCATGGCGCGAAATGGTGAGCGTCGTGTCCGGCATCTTCGTGACGGAGACCGATTATCTCGGCATGCTCGACGTCGGTAACTTCGCCGTGCTTGGCGTGCTCGGCACGATCGTTCTCACCAGCGCCTGGGTGATGGATCGCGTGCCGTGGCTGCGAACTCTGTTCGCTCCCGCATATGACGTGAAGCAGCTTCGCGATCGCGCCTATGGCTTGATTTGGGCGTGCGCCGTCGGGGCGCATCTCGGCAGCTATTTCTGGTCGGGAATCGCAAAGCTGCAGGCTGGTGGCGAGAAGCCATGGACCTGGCTGTTCGCAAATCCCACGCAGACCTCGATCCTGATGGGCCTCGAGCGCGGCGACGCCCCGCTCGGCCTGTGGTCGGGCGCGTTGCAGACGATCTGGGACGCGATCGTGAGCAACCAGCTGATCTTCAACGTCTTCGTGCTGGGTGCCCAGCTCCTGTCGCCCCTGGCTGCGATCTCGACGCGCGCGCTGTCGTTCTTCTGCCTGCTGTTCGACGTCTTCCACATCGGCGTGTACTTCACGCTCGGGGCTCTTTTCTTCTTCTGGATTGCGCTCAACCTGTTCATCGTAGCCGCGGCACGCACGCTGCCGCGTGATGGGTTCACCCCGGCGATGAAGGTTGTGATGGTCGTGACCGTCATCTGTGGCCGGTTCTTCTTCTACACCAATCACCTGGGATGGCTGGACGGGCCGAAGCTGGCAAGCCCGCGGCTTTTCGTCGAGACCCGCGATGGTCGCCAAGTTCTCGCGCCTTCCACGTATTTCGGCATCTACTCGTACATGATCGGAACCGGAACCATGTACATCCCTGAGAATCATTTCCGGGCTCGCGTTGGCGGCAACAACCACGATCTTGCGACTTGGCACGACGCGACCACCTGCGGCCCGGAGATCCTTCCGCGTCAGGACACAGGCGTATCCATGGAGGCCGTGGAAAAATTGGTCCGCGAGACGGATCGCTTTTTTCGTGTCTACCCCTGGGTGAAGGACAACAACAGCTTTTATGCCTATCCGCACCACATGCTGTCCAATCCATGGCTGTATGGCGAATTCAACAAGCTGACCATGGACGATATCGTCGCCTATCACTATGTGGTGGACTCAGTATGCCTCGGCCTGGCGGAGGGCAAGCTTGTGCGCGACGTTCGGAATCGAACGGACTATCGAATTGACCCATAGTGATGACGATATCTGGGTGGTCTATGACGGCGAATGCCCGTTATGCAGCCGCTATGTTCTGCTGTACCAGTTGCGGGAGCGTGGGCAGCGCATTCACCTGATCGACGCGCGTTCGGAGCATCCGATCGTCGGCGATATCCGCGCCCGCAACCTCGATCTCAATGAAGGCATGGTGGTTCGCTGGCGTGGGCGGCACTACCATGGGGCCGATGCAATGCATCTGCTGGCAACGCTTGCCGGGGAGACGACTGTCTTCAATCGCCTTAATCGGCTGGTGTTCTCCCGGCCACGCCTCGCAAGGGCACTTTATCCGGCACTGGTGCGTGGAAGGAAGCTTCTCCTTCGGCTTCTCGGCCGCAAACTGATCGATGAGATCAATGCTCCGGAACAGCGGATACCGGTCGGTCCTTCCGACGAAAACATCAAGCACAACGACGGGGTCCGATGACGATTGGAGGAAGGCTCCAGCGCGCCTCCTGTGTACAAGAAGCGATGGGGCAGGTTATCGCGTCGCGGCCTGATAGGCCGGAGAGAGACGCATCAGGCCGCAACGGACAAGGTCGTCGGATGATTGGTAGATCAGGCTTTTCGGATAGATGAGCTCGAATGACCGATTTTGATCGAGTCGCTCCGCGTAGCGCTGATACTCGACCGATCCGAGATAGTAATTCCCTTCACGGACCGCGATTGCGACCTTATCGGTGAAGTCGTGGAGAAATTTGAAATGGAGCAGGGCGCCTGTGACATCGCCTAGCTTGCCTGGTGGGGCCATCAGGTGACCGGCGGCGATATAGCGACGGCTGGGCAACCAGCGCGCGAGCGGCACTTTAGTGAGCAGCGGTGGCTGCCAGCGCGTGATGTTAACTGCAGGCAGCAGCCGCGCCAGCCCGTATGGCTCAAGCAACTGTACAAGTGCGTCATAAAGGGCGATCTTCGGCGGCATCGGTTCGTCATAAAACAGCCTCGCTCGCGCACCGCCCACCAGGTAGTTGGTCGGAAAGCCGCGCCGACGGCGCTTCACATAGGTATCTGAATCGAAGTAGGGGCAGAACGCGACGAGGCTCTCACCGGCTTGGTAGCGCTCCGGGCCTCCGAGCCAGCGTGGATACATATCGACCATCTCCGCGGTCATGCAATCGGCGCCGGTGCTCTCCAGATATCGGCACAGCCATCGAAGATCAAAATTTTCGCAACCGGGATAGACAAAGAGTTCGTCGGCGTCGAGCGTCAGCGCCCACCGTCCTGGCGCGAATTGGTCGAGCACGGCGCTGGTCCAACGCGCGCCACCACTTGATTCTGCAAAGGGCTCCCGGATCTCGAACACGTGAACGTCCGGCTGATCGAGCAGGAATGCTCGCGTGCCGTCATCCGAACGGTCATCGATCGCGAGGAAACGTCCGACCCCGAGCCGGCGATGATGGCGCAGGAATTCGGGTAATCGCAGCATTTCGTTGCGGAGCTTGCCGACAGCCACGATCTCATCGGCGCCGAAGTCGAGGGGCCGGGTATCAATCCGGTGAATGACCGGATCGGGACGCTGCTTGGCTCGTGATCGCGCTGGCGTCAAAAGTGCGACAGCCGCTTGACCCCTTACGATCAACTTTTGTAACGCGTTCTGCGCGCCGTTGCCGCCCGCGGCTGTTCTCGCCAGCAATTCCATTTTTAATTTCCAGCCAACCGATCACATCTGCATTATCGAATAAAGACGGCGAATATAGGTGCTATGGACGGTCACTTTGTCTCAGCGGGTTGATCTAGCCTCATAAGCCCGTGGCAGGGCGCAAATGTGCGCTTCTTCTTTGCAATCGAGGAATATCGGCCGACGGCTTCGCGTCGGTTCCAAATAAATTGCGTTGCCATTCATTTCCAAACGTTCTTGAGCATACTTGATTTGTCGCTCCAGCTTGTCGCCGGTTGTGTCGTCCAAAAACATTTTGCCCGGTCGACTTTGTGCAACACAGCCATTCCGCTGAAGTTTCAAGGGGCCGAAATCAAAGTCAAAGAAGAAGCCTCCGCCAAGCGCATTCAGTTGGTGCCGGAGATCTTTCGAGCCGTTGAGCAGATTGGAGCTGCGGCAACAGCTTTCTGTAGAGCATCACGCGCGCAGGGGATCATGCCGCGTAAACGAAGCGCTCACAAGCACACCGGCAGGAATGCGGCCCTGCGGGATGATCTGCATGGCAATTAAGCAGGTGCGGAGCTTCTACAGGAGGATGTAACAATATACGGGCCATGCGACAACATCCTCGCCGGCCGCTCATGATAGGGGTCTGATTAGACTGCGATTCGCGATTCACGCATCTGCGGTGATGCCTCCGACTGCACCTGGTCGAGCACCGAGAGGTTCGCGATGAGCAGATAGATCAGCAGGCTCGCGCAATAGACCACTTGCAAAATTACCGCGCTTGCGACGAATGCTATCAAGCCCGTGGCGAAACCCTGCTCAAGACCCAAATACCACGCGGCAACCAGGATCAGCATCGTTGCGGGAATAAGGGCGTATGCGCGAAGAAAACGCCCCAGAAGAGCACCGGCCACGGCGCTTGCGATCATCAGCACAACCAAGATCTGCCCTCCTGCTCTTGCACCAGAGATGTTCTGGACGCGTGACGGGCCGTATTGTAGCCACAGAACCGCTAAAAACATACCACTTTTGCGCGGGCGTGGCCAAATCTTTGGTGCGCCTGCCGCCGTGCTGCGGGCGGGCGGTTCTGCCCTGGAACGTGCTCGGTCGTCGATCCGGTCCCCTGGATCCCGGAGTTCTCGTGCTGACATTGGTGCTTTTCGGTTCCAGGGGCTTACTTTTCCACCCCGGGTGGTCGACCTCGGCAACAGGCCGACACGCAAATGCGGCAAGAGGCTCGTGACCAAGACGCCTCGGATGAGACCGGTCCTAGCTTCCCTGCCTTTTGCGCAGGAGGAGTCCGACCAGTTCTTCGAGGCTCTGCTCAATGTCCACGGACTGCAAAGATCCGGTATCGGGCTTAGAGGACTGCGGCTCGATCAGACGCAAGCTTGCGCCGGCAGGCCCGGATTTCGATTTCACTGGCTTCGGCTCCCGAATGGATACGGGTTTAAACGACTGAGGCATGTCATAATTCACCTGCTCAGTCATTGCGGGTTGAGGTGTGGCGTATCGCGTCCTGGTGCTTTCATCGGAAGATGGTCGCCCGGTTCTGAGCGCGGGCGAAACGTAGGGCTGCAAGTGCAAGTACTCGGCGTGCCGCTTACGAGAGATCAGCTCGCGCGTGCCGTAGCCGGCCGCGAAGCCAATCGCGAGCAGAACAAATATGATGAGGAGCCCAACCATCAAACTATACGCGCCCACTCATAATTCTGCCTCAGAGTTAACCTGCTACCGTCTATATCCCGTAGTTGATAGATGCCGTAATTGACGATTTGAAGGCACGTCGTTCGCCGTGTCCGGGGAGGGCTGCGCTCGCCTGAGGATCGCTTCCGACGAGGCGTGAGGTGTTCGCGATACGAGATATTCGCTGCATTCCCCCGCGATCCGGTGACTTGCCTATTTGCTGGTTAATGCGCCTTCGGTTTGGCATCGCACGTGTCGTGAGTGATGCGACGGCCATCGATTGACAGCTCGCTCAACGTAGCGAACATCGCAAACAGGAAACCACGAATACTGAGATTGCCCCCTTGTCGTTACAATCCCCAGGTTCCACCATCATAGCCGATAGTCGCGCGCAGAAGATCGGGGCCGTCAACGGTTTTCGCGGACTCGCCATCTTGATGGTGATCCTCTTTCACTTGCTTGTTCCGTTCACATCCAGCGCGCCGGCGTTTCCCGGCGAACTTGATCCAAACGGTCTCCTGGCCATTGTCGCGAAGCACGGCTTCTTGGGCGTAAATATCTTCTTTGTGCTCTCCGGATTCGTTCTGTACCTGCCCTATCGCACAAAGAAGCGAGCCATCGATCGGCTCGCCGACTTCCCGCATTTCTATTGGCATCGCGCAGCCCGGTTGCTTCCACTTTACTATACGGTTGTCCTCGTGACGGTTGCACTCCATGCCAAGTCGCCCGCTGGATCGCACGCGTGGTACCTGGAGCTCGGCGGACTGTTATCTACGCTTTTCATTTTTGTGCCGCACGGGTTTATGCCCCCCTCCAATCCCGTATTGTGGTCCGTAGGCGTTGAGATCTGGTTCAGCCTTTTGTTTCCGATGCTGATTCTTCTGATCGCGCGCTTCGGCCTTGGAAGGCTGTTGCTGTTGAGCGTCGTCATTTGCTCAGCTTTCGTGGTGGCTGGGCATCTTATCGCGGTGGATCGGATTGGGATGTTTCGCCCGTTTGTGGGTGGAATATTTGGGTCGTGTTACCAGTTCATTTTCGGAATGTTGGTTTGCGATCTCTACGTCAAGTCCAGGGACAGTGTTTCACTCAGGAGATTTCAGTCGCGCGGCCTGCTGCCGGGACTGCTGCTGATGATTGCCGCCATATATCTCAAGGATAATGGCCCCTGGGCTGTGAGCATTCTCTACGCCACGATCTTTTGCGCCGGGTTTTCCATGGTGCTGCTGGCGGTGTTGTGCGGGGCATGGTCCGCAAATCGCTTGTTCGAGGTGTGGCCGATTCAGGTCGTCGGATGCATGTGCTACAGTATCTATGCGTGGCATTCGATCATCATGGTTGAAATGATCCCGCCCGATACGTCTCCGTTGCAAGACACGCTTCGACTTTCATTTCCGTATCTTGCAATAACAATCCTGCTAAGTGCCCTGAGCTATCGCTATATCGAATTTGGCCATCAGCGCGATTGGAGGTCGTTGTTCCTGTTACGCAACTCCAATTCCGACGAACTCGCCGGCGCTGGGGTATCCCGTCGTGCTGAGTCGAAACCGGCCGCATCGTCCTGATCATGCGGTGTCGAGCTGGCGATGGTCCACACCAAATTCTCAGTTACGTTTCAACGCTCTGTACAAGCAAGCGCCATCGATGACCGTCACGCCGCCGCTGGCGCCGCCTTGCTGCATGCGGGGTCGCGGTGTAGATGTCGCGCATGAGCGATGAAACCCACTCCATTCGAAGCGGCCGGCTCAGCGCGGCCATCAAGGCGCACGGCGCCGAGTTGTGCTCGCTCAAGGACGGAGGCGGCATCGAATTCGTCTGGCAGGCGGGGCCGGAATGGCCGCGCCACGCGCCGCTGTTGTTTCCAATCGTCGGGCGCCTCGCCAATGACGAATTGCGGCACCGGGGCAAGACGTATCGGATGACCCAGCACGGCTTTGCGCGCGACAACCGCTTTGCGTGGACGGAGCGCGGCGAGAGCCGCTGCACCCTGGTGCTCGAAGACAGCGAGGCGACGCGCGCGCTCTATCCGTTCACGTTCCGGCTCACCGTGGCCTATGCGATCGACGACACAGGCCTTGATGTGACGTTCACCATCGCCAACACCGGCCAGGAGACATTGCCGGCGTCGCTCGGCGGTCATCCCGCCTTCAACTGGCCGTTGCAATCCGGACTGGCGAAGGAGAGCTATGCGCTGACCTTTGCGAACGCGGAAGCGTCTCCCGTCCGCCGTCTTGACGGCGGCTTGCTGCGCGCGACAACGGAGCCAAGTCCGGTCAAAGATAAATCGCTGCGCTTGTCCGAAGCCTTGTTCGTGGATGACGCTGTCATCTTCGACCGCATTGAGAGCAGCTCGGTCCGCTATGCCGCCGGGCCGGGCGCATCAACCGGGCCCTGGCTGAAAATGTCCTGGAGCGGCTTTCGCGAGCTCGGCGTCTGGTCGAAGCCGTCGGGCGCGCCGTTCCTCTGTATCGAGCCCTGGCGCGGCCATGCCAGTCCCGCCGGCTTCGAGGGCGAGTTCACCGACAAGCCTGGCCTGATGCATATCGCGGCGGGAGCGGAAGAACGCTTGTCGTTCCGGATCGACATCGGATCGTCCTGAGATCTCCGTTAGACCTCGATGCGCGTGAGGTCCTCGCCGAGCACGACAGGGCCTGAGTAATCCCGCCGGACATCGTTGAGCAGTGCGTTCAGCATGGAATCGTCGGTGCGCGGTCCGTGATGGGTCAGGGCGAGCTTCTTGACACCGGCCTTGGCCGCGACCTTGCCGACCGTATCGCCGCAGGCGATCGTGAATTTCGCAAGCCGGCGCAAGTGCTCGTTGTTGATCTCTGGCGTTGCGAGGAAGCAGCACTGAACCAGCAGGTCGGCGCCCTCAGCCAGTCGCTCGAGACCGGGGCAGGGGACCGTGTCGCCGGAAATCGCAATGACCTTGCCTTCCGCCTCGAAGCGGTAGCCGAGACACATCCAGCGTTGGAGGAAGGCCCGCGGCATGTCGAGGCCATCGCCATGCGAGACGAGCTCGGCGCTGATCTTCCAGCGGCCGGTGTCGAGAACGGGGCCGGGCACGATGTCCGTTGCGACCACCGGTTTCCAGCCGCCGAAGGTCGGCTCGCCGCGATCCCGCCAGGTGATATCCTTGTCGTAGACCTGCGTGATCAGCGTATTGACCAGCCGTTCGGTATCCGGGGGACCATAGATGCGCAGCTCGTCCTTGCGGCCATGCATCCATGAATTCAGCATCACATCGTAGAGGTCGCCGATGTGGTCGAAATGGTGATGGGTGAGAAAGACCGTGTTGATGGCGCCGAGCGGCACGCCGGCCTTGCTGAGCTGCAGCACGACGCCGCGGCCGGCGTCGATCAGGATGTTCTCGTCGCCGAGCCTGATCAGCGTGGTCGTCGCCATCCGGCGTGGATCCGGGCGTGGGCCGCCGGTGCCGAGCAGTATGACCTCCATTGCGCCACCTCCAGCGTGAAGATTTTTCACAGTAGATTTGAAGACGGCAAGCCAAGCAAGCCGCATCGAGGGCGAGCGCCGGAACGGAGCAGGCCGCTCAGCGCAGGCCGGCCGCAGTGGCGGCGAGGGTCGGCCGGATGATTGATCGGTCCGCTCGAGCGGACGTCAGGCGGTGCGCCAGATCCTGCGCATGCCGCTCGACCAGATGCCAGGTCGCGCGGGCGACGAAATAGCTGAGCGCGGCGGTGACGGCATAGGCGATGAGCAACGAGACCGGTCCGTCCGCGAGCGGCCAGATCTGGCTCAGGCCACAGATCACCGCGAAGTGCGACAGATACATCGAATAGGAATTGCGGCCGAGCGTCTCGAGCGGCCGCCAGCGGATCTCGAGACGGATGCAGCCGGCGACCAGCGCACCAAGCACGAGATTGATCATCAGATAGTTGAATTCATGCGAGCCGGTGGCGCGGTCGGCGATGAAGGACACTGCGATGAAGACGGCGAAGACCGCGGCATCCGACTTCGTAAAGCCGTCGCGCAGCGAGAAGAACAGCGCGCAGCCGACGAGGAAAACCGGAAGCTGGTTGAGGAAGCTGATGTGCAGCGTGGTCCAGACGAAGGCTTCGTTGCCCGATCCGTAATAGGCCGAGAACAGCGCGAAGGCCCACGGCTTAAAGAGGCAGACATTGACGAGATGCAGCACGATCGCGAGCGCGAGATAGAGATGACGGCGTGCTCCGAACGCGGTGATCAGAAGCGGAAAGACCAGATAGAACGTCATCTCCGCGGCGATCGACCAATCGCCCGGCACGACGCTGTTGACGCTGTCCGGCCAGAAGCCGTGCAGGAACGTCGCGGTCAGGATCACCTGAAGCGGTCCGATGCCGTTGGGAGCGTTGGCGCTCGGCCCGGTGCCGTTGACGAGCAGGTAGACCGGGATCGCGAGCCAGAACAGCGGCGCGATGCGCAGGAAACGGCGGATGTAGAACTTGCGCGCCGGATTCGTTTCGGTGCGCTGCGTCCACATCAGGCACATCGTCATGGCGCTGACGAAGTAGAACACGTTGACGCCGGTCCAGCCGCACATGAAGGCGAAGTCGACGGCGCCGATGTGCGACGGGAACGACTGTGAGACGTGGATCGCCATCACGCCGGCAATGGCAAGACCGCGCAGCAAGTCGAGCGTGTGCGAACGGCCGAAGGACGTTGTGCCTTCTTTGGTTCGACCGGTTGCCAAGCGGGCCTGCCCCTGCATCACGCCTTCTCCGTGGTCTGGTATCTGCGAGCGGGGACCATAGAGGCGGAGCCGGCGTTTTCGAAGCCGAAGGCGTCCTTTACGTTAACGGCGGACGTGCGGAGCCGGATGTGCCGAATTGGCGGTGTCGCACCGGCAGCGGCACGCCCGTGATCGCGACCGTCACCGGAGTCGGCTACAAGCTCGCGCTCAGGGAGCGGCTCTAGCGGCAGATCGGGGCATCGCCGTCAACGCGATGCAACGCGCTTCCATCTTGCTTCGATGCGAGCCTTGATTTGGCTGATCCGGGCCTCGTGGGCGGCCCAATAGGCGCGGCTGGCGGCGGCCGTGCCCTGACGGTATCGGGCATAGACGGCTTTGGGCTGCGTCGACATCTTCGGTGCACTTGCCAGTTTTGCCGGCGCCGCAGGAGCCGCGGGAATGGCCGGGGGCGCGGGAGCCGGAACGGCCGCGGCTTCGACGTTCAGCGATGCCGAGTTCATCGCGAGAAGCCGGTTACGAGCCCGGTTGCAATAGACTTGTGACCGCGGGGTCATCGTCTCCTCGCCATGACCCGCCCGATATTTCATCAGCGCACGGCAGAGATCCCCGCCGGCCAGACGCCAGGCCTGGCTGAGATAAATCACCCCGTAATGGATGTTGATGTCCGGCTCTGCCAGTTCGGCATTGCTCCCCCGGAATCCCAGCATCGCTGCGGTCTCGGGCCGCACCTGCATCAGCCCGATCTCGCCGACGCTGCCGATCACGGCCGGATTGTAGCCGCTCTCGACGAAGACCACCGCTTCGGCGATGTCGGCGGGCAAATGGGTGTTTGCGATCTCTCTCTCGATGATTTTCCGGATCGCGGCGCGGGATGCCGGCGTTTCTCCGGCGCCGAACTCGGTCCCGCCGTCGGGCAGCGCCGCCGTCGGGCGCGGCTCGTCCGGACCGCCGTCCTTGGCCTGCGCGCAGATCGGAGCCGACAAAAGCAGAGCGACCGCCACGCGTCCCCACGTCGCGCCAAGATTGAAGCGTGTCCGATCCCACAGCATGGGTCTGTGATAGAGCTTTGGAGTTAACAAACCGGCCTTGCGGCGCGGCAGCGGGGACGCATCAACCATAGCATGATCCCGCAATTTGCATTGTGGTGCCTGCCTCTTTCAAGGCGGCCCCAAGGAAGTAAACGCCATGTGCGGCCGTCAGGAATGCCTTTGGATGCGCCCGGCCCGCGGCGCTAGCGCTGGCTGGATGCCGCGGAGCGGTCTGCAGCGTCGCTGTGGAGCTCCCGTTCGAACTGCTGCTTCACCTTGGCGAGGTCATGATCCACGGCCGCGTTGCGCAGCATCGGGTTGAGTTCGACGTCGGTTCGCCCGACATTTGCCGGAGACGATAGCGTCAAGGAACTGGCGAGCAGCAGGGTCGTTGCGAAAATGGTCATGTCACTATTCATGGGCCCAAATGCGGCCATTTGTTGCCGGTGTCGGCCAGTGGCTTTTGAGTTGGCGCGTGCAAGCCCGATGCTATGGTGCAGCAGGCCTCAATTTGACAAGGACGAGGTGTTTCAGTGGCTGATGTTCATCCCGCGGCGGGCAAGCAGGCCTCGCCGGACGCGCTCACCAATATTCCGCGGCTGGTGACGGAATATTTCGCCGGCAAGCCTGATGCGGCCGACCCCGCGCAACGGGTTGCGTTCGGCACCTCGGGTCACCGCGGCACCTCGTTCAAGAACACCTTCAACGAGGGCCACATCCTCGCGACCACGCAGGCGATTTGTGACTACAGAAGAGAAAAGGGGCTGACTGGCCCGCTCTTCATCGGCATCGATACCCATGCACTGGCCGAGCCCGCGCTGGTCAGCGCCGTCGAGGTGTTCGCGGCCAACGGTGTCGACGTCATGATCGACAAGGACGGCGGCTACACGCCAACGCCGGTGATCTCACACGCGATCCTGACCTACAACAAGGGCCGCAGCTCGGGCCTCGCCGATGGCGTCGTGATCACGCCCTCGCACAATCCCCCCGAAGATGGCGGCTATAAATACAATCCGCCGCATGGCGGCCCCGCCGACACCGATGTCACCGGCGTGGTCGAAAAGCGCGCCAATGCTTATCTCGCCGACGCCCTCAAGGGCGTGAAGCGCATCGACTATGCCAAGGCGAAGAAATCCGCGAATGTCCACGCCTATGATTTCATCACGCCTTACGTCGCCGATCTCGGCAATGTCGTCGATCTCGACCTGGTCAGATCCGCCGGCGTCACGATCGGCATCGATCCGCTCGGCGGTGCCGCCGTGCATTACTGGCATCCGATCATCGAGCGCTACGGCCTCAAGGCCACCGTCGTGAACGAGGCGATCGATCCGACCTTCCGCTTCATGACGGTCGACTGGGACGGCAAGATCCGCATGGACTGCTCCTCGCCCTACGCGATGGCGAGCCTGATCGGGATGCGTGACCGCTTCGACGTCGCCTTTGCCAACGACACCGATGCCGATCGCCACGGCATCGTGACGCGCACCGGCGGCCTGATGAATCCGAACCATTATCTTGCGACCGCGATCTCCTATCTGTTCGCGCACCGGCCGGACTGGGGCAAGGATGCCGCGATCGGCAAGACCGTGGTGTCGAGCTCGATCATCGACCGCGTTGCGAAAAAGCTCGGCCGCAAGCTGGTCGAGACGCCAGTCGGTTTCAAATGGTTCGTCGACGGCCTCCTCACGGGCTCCTTCGGCTTTGGCGGCGAGGAGAGTGCAGGGGCCTCGTTCCTGCGCCGCGACGGCACGGTATGGACCACCGACAAGGACGGCGTCATCCTCGGCCTGCTCGCAGCCGAGATCATGGCCAAGACCGGCCGCGATCCCAGCCAGCTCTTCAATGACCTCACCGCCGAGTTCGGCGTGCCCCATTACGCGCGCATCGACGTCGCCGCCACCGGGCCGCAGAAGACCATTTTGAAGTCCGTCACACCCGAGCAGCTCGGCCTGAAGGATCTCGCCGGCGATCCCGTCCGCGCCACGCTGAGCAAGGCGCCCGGCAACGGCGAGCCTTTTGGCGGCATCAAGGTCGAGACCGATTTCGGCTGGTTCGCGGCCAGGCCGTCGGGGACGGAGGACGTCTACAAGATCTACGCGGAAAGCTTCCGCAGCGCCGAGCACCTGACGCGCATTCAGGAAGAAGCCAAGGCCGGCTTGGCGAAGGTGTTCGGGGCGTAGGGCGCGGGGCCGGCGCCGCAGGGGCCCCTCCAGCGGAGCGGTCGCCGTATCCTCCGGTGTCATCGCTCGCGCAGGCGGGCGATCCAGTACGCCGCGGCAGGAGTTGTGTGAACCCAATGTCCGCCGCGGAGCACTGGATTCCCGCCTTCGCGGGGAATGACGGGTGCGCTGTATACAATAACGACGATTTAGGTACTTTAATACTTCATGATCGGGCTTGATTGATCCCGCATCGCTGATACTGTATACATAACGTATGCATAAGCCCGTGGGAGCGAGACCGATGACAAAACCCTTCCCCATGAACGCCTGGTACGCCGCCGCCTGGGATGCCGAGGTGAAGCCGGCGCTGTTGCCGCGGACGATCTGCGGCAAGCACATCGTGATGTACCGCAAGGCCGACGGCTCGGTCGCCGCGCTGGAGGATGCCTGCTGGCATCGCCTGGTGCCGCTGTCCAAGGGCCGGCTCGAAGGCGACACCGTCGTCTGCGGCTATCACGGCCTGAAGTACAACGCGCAAGGGCGCTGCACCTTCATGCCCTCGCAGGAGACCATCAATCCGTCCGCCTGCGTCCGTGCCTATCCCGTGGTCGAGCGGCACCGCTACATCTGGCTCTGGATGGGCGATCCCGCGCAGGCCGATCCCGCGCTCGTTCCGGACATGCACTGGAATCAGGATCCGGCCTGGGCCGGCGACGGCAAGACCATCCACGTCAAATGCGACTATCGCCTGGTGCTCGATAATCTCATGGATCTCACCCACGAGACCTTCGTGCATGGCTCTTCGATCGGCAACGATGCGGTGGCCGAGGCGCCGTTCGACGTCACCCATGGCGAGAAGACGGTGACGGTGACGCGCTGGATGCGCGGCATCGAGCCGCCGCCGTTCTGGGCCAAGCAGCTCGGCAAGCCCGGTCTCGTCGATCGCTGGCAGATCATCCGTTTCGAGGCCCCGTGCACCATCGCCATCGACGTCGGCGTGGCGCCGACCGGCACCGGCGCGCCGGAAGGCGACCGCTCGCAGAGCGTCAACGGCTTCGTGCTCAACACCATCACGCCGGAGACCGAGAAGACCTGCCATTATTTCTGGGCGTTCGTGCGCAACTATCGCCTCGGCGAGCAGCGCATCACCACCGAGATCCGCGAGGGCGTCTCCGGCATCTTCCGCGAGGACGAGCTGATTCTCGAAGCGCAGCAGCGCGCGATGGACGAGAACCCGGATCGCATCTTCTACAACCTCAACATCGACGCCGGCGCGATGTGGTCGCGCAAGCTGATCGATCGCATGGTGGCGAAGGAAAACGCGCCGACACACCTCCAGGCCGCGGAGTAGCAGGTCATGGCCGAGCGTGAAGTCGATCGCTCTATCTCGCAGACCGTGAAGGCGCAGCTCGCGCTGCGCGATCAGATCCTGTCGGGCTCGTTGCGTCCGGGCGAGCGCATCTCCGAGCTCCAGGCGGTGGAGACGACAGGCGTCTCGCGCACCCCGGTGCGCATGGCCCTGGTGCGGCTGGAGGAGGAGGGCCTGTTGGAAGCGATCCCCTCCGGCGGCTTCATGGTGAAGGCGTTCTCGGAGCGCGACATCTCCGACTCCATCGAGCTGCGCGGCACGCTGGAAGGCCTCGCCGCACGGTTCGCTGCCGAGCGCGGCGTCTCCGCGCGCGAACTCGAGCCGCTCAAGGAGTGCCTCGCCGCGATCGACGAATTGCTGCGCCAGGTGCCGATCTCGGTCGACGCATTTTCGTCTTACGTCACGCTGAACGCACGCTTCCACGCCCTGCTCACGGAATTGTCGCGCAGCCCGCCCTTGATCCGGCAGATCGACCGCGCCTCGGCGCTACCGTTCGCCTCGCCGAGCGGCTTCGTGATGGCGCAGTCGGCGCTGCCGGAGGCCCAACAGATCCTGATGATCGGGCAGGAGCATCATCGCGTCGTGATCGACGCCATCGAGAACCGCGAAGGCGCGCGCGCCGAGGCCGTCATGCGCGAGCATGCGCGGCTCGCGGTGCGAAACCTGCGGCTCGCGCTGCGCAACCGCACCCATCTCGACCTCTTGCCGGCGCTCGCGCTGATCAAGACCGCAAACGATTGAGGCAATCACCATGCGCTTCATCGAAAACTGGATTCCAGCAACGCTCGTCTCAACCCGCGATCTCGCACCTGGCATCCGCGAATTCCTGATCCGGCCCGATCAGTTCGACGCCGCCGCCTATCCGGTCGGCAGCCACATCAATGTCAGCGTCAGCATCGACGGCCAGCCGGAGACGCGGTCCTATTCGCTGGTCGGCGAAGCTTCGTCCCACGGCTTCAAGATCGCGGTGCGCCGCGCCGAGGATTCCCGCGGCGGCTCGCGCTACATGTGGCAATTAGCGCCAGGCGCGCGGCTCGACATCACGCAGCCCGCCTCGTTGCTTGCGGTGGACTGGGCGCGCGAAAATTATTGCCTGATCGCCGGCGGCATCGGCATCACGCCGATCCTCGGCGCCGCGCAGGCGCTGGCCCGCCGCGGCGCTGACGTCACGCTGCACTATGCCGTGCGTTCGCGCAGCGAAGCCGCCTATCTCGACGATCTCGCTACGCTGCTCGGCGATCGCCTGGTCGTTCATGCCAGCGACGAAGGCAAGCGCCTCGATCTCGACGCCCTGTTCGCCTCGCTTCCTCAAGGCACGCTCGCGCTGTTCTGCGGCCCGATGCGCATGCTCGATGCCGCGCGCCACGCCTGGATCGGGGCCGGCCATCCGCTTCCCGATCTTCGCTACGAGACGTTCGGCTCCAGCGGCACGCTGCCGACCGAGACGTTCCGGGTGCGTCTGAAAGACTCAAATGTCGAGCTCGAGATTCCGCGCGAGCGCTCGATGCTGGATGTGCTCAATGCTAGCGGCCACGACGTGATGTACGACTGCAAGCGCGGCGAGTGCGGCCTCTGCGCCATCGACGTGGTCGCGGTCGACGGCGAGATCGACCATCGCGACGTCTTCTTCAGCGACCATCAGAAGCAAAGCAACCAGAAGATCTGTGCCTGCGTCTCCCGCGCGAGGGGCACGATCACAGTGGATACGCTGCTGCGCGCGGATGCGGTCTAACCGAGCCCGGAATTCCGTGAGGATAAATGGACGGCGCCGCGGCCTCCACCTCTCCCGCTTGCGGGAGAGGTCGGCGCGAAGCGCCGGGTGAGCGTTCTCTCCTCTTGGAGAGTCCCTCCGTGGAGAGACCCTCTCCCCAGCCCTCTCCCGCAAGCGGGGGGCTATCGCGTATGCATTTCGCGGGGACCACCCGCGAGTTTGCTCCGCCTCTCCCGCTTGCGGGAGAGGCCGACGCGTCCCGGGCGATGCGAAGCATCGTCCCGAGCGCGGCGGGTGAGGGCTCTCACCGCACTGGGATCGCCTCCGCAATTCTCGACAATCCCGACGCGGAGGCACCCCCACCCCAGCCCTCCCCCGCAAGCGGGGGAGGGAGCGTACCTCCTTCGTGGCCGCACCGATCCTAATCCGATCGAGGCCTACGCCGCGTAAATCGCGCGATGCTTCCTGCTGTCCAGCAGCGCCAGCACGGCATCGGCCGCCACCGGCCGGCTGATCAGATAGCCCTGCACCTCGCCGCAACTGATCTGGCGCAGATATTCGAGCTGGTCGGCGGTCTCGACGCCTTCGGCGACGACGCCGATGCGCAGGTCCCGCGCGAGCGAGATCACCGACTTCACGATGGCGGCGCAGTCCGGCTGCACCAGCACGTCGCTGATGAAGGACTGGTCGATCTTGATGCGGCTGAACGGCAGCTTGCGCAAATAGGTGAGCGAGGAGAAGCCAGTCCCGAAATCGTCGAGCGCCACGGTGACGCCGAGCTCCAGCAGCGCATTCAGGACTGATGCGGCCGAGCCGTATTTCGACAGCAGCATCGATTCCGTGATCTCGATCTCGAGCCGGCTGGGAGAGACCTTCGCATCGGCAAGCGCCTGCACGATGGTCTGGAGGACGCCGGTGTTGTGGAATTGCGCCGCTGAGAAATTCACGGCGACCCTAATCTCTTCAGGCCATTGCGCCACCGTCGCGCAGGCGCGGCGGATGACCCATTCGCCGATCTCGTGGATCAGTCCGGTCTCTTCCGCGATCGGTATGAATTCGCTCGGCGGCACCAGTCCGCGCACCGGATGCTGCCAGCGCAGCAGCGCCTCGAAGCCGGTGATGCGGTTGTCGCCAAGGTCGAGGAACGGCTGGAACACCAGGAACAGCTCGTCCCTCGCGATCGCGCCCGCGAGGTCCGATTGCAGCGCCTTGCGGTCGCGCGATACCCTGTCGTCGCTGGTCTCGAAAAAGCAGACCGTGCCGGCTCCCGCCTTCTTGGCACGATAGAGCGCGGCATCGGCATTCTTCATGACGTCAAGCGGCGTGGTGCCGTCGCGCGGCGCCAGTACGATGCCGACGCTGGTCGCGCCGACGATCTGGCGGCCCTCGATCTGGAACGGCTCGGTGAAAGCAGCAACGAAGCGCTCGGCGATCTCGAGCGCATCTTCCGGCCGCGCCAGATTGTTCATGACCAGCGCGAATTCGTCGCCGCCGATGCGCGCGACATGCTCGGCCGCGCGCGTGCAGCGTTGCAGGCGGCTTGCGACCTGGACCAGGAATTCGTCGCCGGCGGGATGACCGAACTGGTCGTTGACCTCCTTGAAGCGATCGAGGTCGAGCAGCAGCACCGCGAATTCCTCGCCGGACAATGCCAGTCGTTTGAGCGCGGCATCAAGCGTTTCGTTGAAGGCGACACGGTTGGGCAAATGGGTGAGGGGATCCTGCCGCACCGTGCGCTCCGCCTCGATCTGCCGCATCACGCGCCGCGCGAACGCGAACGAATTGACGAACACACCGCGCAGCAGCACGCTGCCGTAGACCACGACCAGGAAGGCGATCAGCAGGAAGGCGAGATCGCCGTTCCTGCCGAGGCAGATGGCGATGCCGAGGAAGATGGGCGCGGTGAAGGCGATGGCCGCGATCGGGATCGTGGCGAACGCCAGCGCGCCGCCCGCTAGCATGCCCGAGCACAGGCAGGTGATGACGAGCTGGCCGCCGGTCGAAGCATCGGCGAAGAAGGCGACCGGGACGATGCCCCAGGCCGCGCCAAGGATGAAGGCGTTGCGCACCAGCCGGTGCATGGCGCGCCGCGAGACGAATTGCGGCTTGGTGATACGGCGCGCGGCGTGGGATTGCACGCCGAATCCGATCGCGGCGCCGGCGACGATGACCGCCCAGATCAGGGCGGGCATCCTGTCCGGCGACTGCCACAGCGCGATGGCCAGCACGATGGCGTTGCAGGCATTGGCAAGCATGATGCCGACCGAATAGCCGAGCACCAGCGACATCTGCTCGGCCCGGATATGGCCGGCCACGGCCTCGTCGGTTGCGGGACCGCCAAAGGCCGACAGATCGCCGGCGAACAGCCGTGCGAAATAGCTGGTCGTTTGAGTCCGCATTCCAGAGCCTAGCAGCATCGGCCGATTGTCCGGCTAGAAGCGGAAAATTCGCTGCAAACCTTTGACGAACTATGAATTATCCATAGCTGCCGCGATCGGAATGAGCACTTCTACGTGTTCAAACGAAGGTATCGATAACAAATCGATACAAATGCGTGATGGCGGGGGGAATGTTCGCCGCTAACTCCGCTGTCATGCCCCGCGCAGGCGGGGCATCCAGTACGCCGCGGCCCCTCGATTCATCACAGCCGCCGCGGCGTACTGGATCGCCCGGTCCCGGCTCCGCCAAGGCTACGCCGAGGCCCACGCGGGCGCTCGGCACGCCGAGGCATCAGCGAAGGCAGCAAGCCGGGCGATGACAGCGGTGGTAGGGCGAGAGAGAGGCGCGGTCACCGCCCCAGCTGCTTCGGATCGTAATAAAACCGTTCCTCGATCAGCTGATCGCCCCGCCAGGTCTGCCACGCGATCTCGTCCAGTGTCCGCGTGACGCCCTCGGCATTGGTGAAGCTGAAGACCCAGCGGGTCGCGACGTGGTCGCCCTCGATCAGGCTCGGCCCGATACGCACGGCCTTGACGTCCTTGGACGCAGCCAGCACGCCGCGTTCCTTGGCGACGAGCTTGTCGCGGCCGACCGTCGGGGCAGCGTTGTTCTCGTAGGTCACGGCATCAGGCGTGCAGAACTGTTCGATGGCACCGATGAAGTCTCCGGCTTCCAGCCGCTGCGCAAACGCCTCGACAATGTCACGGCTCGGCATCGAACACCTCGCGATTAAAACCGACTGATAGTCGGTAAATACCGACCGGTGGTCGAAAAGTCAACTGGCCGCTTGCTGCGAATTCGATTAGACGAAACACATGGCGAAACAGGCGGAACGGCGCGCGGCGACGATGGAAGCGATCCTGACGGCGGCACGCCGCCTCTTCGGGAGCCGAGGATTCGCCGCCACCACCATGGACGAGATCGCCGAGGCCGCCCGCATTGCCAAAGGCGCGGTCTATCATCACTTCAAGACCAAGGAGGCGGTGTTCGAAGCCGTGTTCGACCAGGTCTCGCGCGACCTCGTCGTCGAGATCGACAGCACCGCGCGCGCCGAGAAGGACGTTCTCGCCGCCATGGTCGCCGGTACCCAGCACTACTTTGCGGCGACGGCAAAGGGCCCCACCGGCCAGATCATCTTGCGTGACGGGCCCGCGGTGCTCGGCTGGGAACGCTGGCGCGAGATCGACGCCAAGCACTTTGGCGGCAAGCTGCCGCGCGCGATCGCGGCGGCCATGGACGCCGGCCTGATCGCGCGCCAGCCGGTCGAGCCCCTGGCCCGGCTGCTGCTCGGCGCCGTCACGGAAGCCGCGGTCGCCTGCGCCGGGCGCGCCGATATCGCAAGGGCGGGTGCGGAATATGCCCGTGCGTTCAGGTCGCTGGTCGAGGCGCTGCGCCTGCGTGCATGATTGTGCTAAGTGACGAAACGGAAACGCCAACACCAACAAGAAGAACAGTAGCGCATGAACGCAAATTCCTCGCTCGCCCCGTCCGATCCCGAATTCGACTACATCATCGTCGGTGCCGGCTCGGCCGGCTGCGTGCTCGCCAACAGGCTCTCTGCGAACGGCAGGCACAGCGTGCTGCTGCTCGAGGCCGGCCCGAAGGATTCCAACATCTGGATCCACGTGCCGCTCGGCTACGGCAAGCTGTTCAAGGAGAAGAGCGTCAACTGGATGTATCAGACCGAGCCGGAGCCCGAGCTGAAGGGACGCCAGGTGTTCCAGCCGCGCGGCAAGACGCTGGGCGGCTCGAGCTCGATCAACGGCCTGCTCTATGTCCGCGGTCAACACGAGGACTACGACCGCTGGCGCCAGCTCGGCAACACCGGCTGGGGCTATGACGACGTGTTGCCCTACTTCAAGAAGGCCGAGAACCAATCCCGCGGCGCCGATCAATATCACGGCAGCGGCGGGCCGCTGCCGGTCTCCAACATGATCGTGACCGATCCGCTGTCGAAAGCCTTCATCGACGCCGCGGTCGAGACCGGTCTGCCCTACAACCCCGATTTCAACGGCGCCACGCAGGAAGGCGTCGGCCTGTTCCAGACCACGACGCGCAACGGCCGGCGCGCCTCGACGGCGGTGGCCTATCTCGGCCCGGCGAAGACCCGCAGCAATCTCAAGATCGAGACCTCCGCACACGCCCAGCGCGTCTTGTTCGAAGGGCGCCGCGCCGTCGGCGTTGAATATCGGCAAGGCGCGGCCTTGCGCCGCGCGCGGGCCCGCAAGGAGATCGTGCTGTCGAGCGGGGCCTACAACTCGCCGCAGCTGCTTCAGCTCTCCGGCGTCGGTCCCGCCGATCTCTTGCGCAAGCATGGCATAGACATCGTGCTCGATGCTCCCGGTGTCGGCCATGACCTCCAGGACCACATGCAGGTCCGCATCGTGATGCGGTGCTCGCAGAAGATCACGCTCAACGATACCATCAATCATCCGCTGCGCCGCACGATGGCCGGCGCGCGCTATGCGTTGTTCCGGAAGGGTTGGCTGACGATCGCGGCCGGCACGGCGGGCGCGTTCTTCAAGACCAGCCCGCGGCTGGCTTCGCCCGACATCCAGGTGCACTTCCTGCCGTTCTCGACCGACAAGATGGGCGAGAAGCTGCACGATTTCTCCGGCTTCACCGCCTCCGTGTGCCAGCTCCGGCCCGAAAGCCGCGGGACCTTGCGCATCAAAAGCGCCGACCCGACCGTGCCGCCGGAGATCCGCATCAACTACATGTCGACCGAGACCGACCGCACCACCAACGTCGAGGGCCTCAAGATCCTGCGCAAGATCCTGAACGCGCCGGCGCTGAAGCCGTTCGTCGCTGGCGAGGTCGACCCCGGCACGAAGGTATCCACGGATGCCGAGCTCCTGGATTTCTGCCGCGAGCGCGGCAGCACCATCTACCATCCGACCTCGACCTGTCGTATGGGCAATGACGCGCTCGCGGTGGTCGACCAGCGGCTGAAGGTGAGGGGGCTCGTCGGCCTTCGCGTTGTCGACGGCTCGATCATGCCGGACCTCGTGTCGGGGAACACCAACGCGCCGATCATCATGATCGCCGAAAAGGCCTCCGACATGATATTGGAGGATGCGCGTTAGAGCATGATCCGGAAGAGTGGGAACCGGTTTTCCGATAAGATCATGCTCAAACAAGATGACGCGTCTCGAAAGGATCAGGACTTGGCTACGCGATTCAAGATCGGCACCCGCAAGAGCGCGATGGCGCTGGCACAGACGGAAGAGATCGCGCGCCGCCTGACCGCCGCCGTGCCCGGTCTCGATATCGAGATCGTCAAGTTCGACACCACCGGCGATCTCGACCAGACCAGCAAGCTCCTGCCCCACGGCGGCAAGGGCGGCGCCTTCGTGGCGCAGATCCGCGCCGCCGTCCTGTCGGGCGAGCTCCAGGCGGCGATGCATTCGCTGAAGGACATGCCTGGCAACGAGGATACGCCCGGCCTTGTCATCGGCGCCACCTTGTCGCGCGATCCGCCCAGTGACGCGCTGGTGCTGCGCGGCGGCGTGACGCTGGAGGCGCTGCGCCAGTCCCGCGGCAAGGGTTTCAAGATCGGGACCAACGCTGTCCGCCGCGCCGCCTATGCGCGGCGCCTGTTTCCGGAGGTGGAGGTGATCCACTTCCGCGGCGCCGCCGACACGCGCGTGCGCAAGCTCGACAATGGCGAGAAGCAGCGCCTGCCGGATGGCGGTGCGGTGGGACCGGCCGATGCGCTGATCATGGCGCGGTCGGGCCTCGACCGCGTCGGTCTTTCCAGCCGCATCGCTTATGAATTCACCGTGGCGGAGATGCTGCCTGCGGCGGGGCAGGGCATCGTCGCGGTCGAATGCGCGGCGCAGGACTGGCAGACGCGGCAAATCCTTTCATCGATCGACGATCCCGCCGCGCATGCCTGCGCCGATGCCGAGCGCGAAGTGCTGTGGGTGCTCAACGGCCACTGCAATTCGCCGGTGGCCGGGTTCTCGACCATTGCCGGTGATCAGATGTCGCTGGCCGCATCCGTGCTCGACCTTTCCGGCAATACCATCATCGAAGCCTCACACTCAGGCCCCGCCAACCGTCCGCGCGAGCTCGGTCGTGCTGTGGGGCTGGATTTGTTGGCCAAAGGGGCCGCCGAGATCATCGAGCGCAGCCGGCCGCGCTGAGCCTGCCCGCGAGATCACAATCGGCGATGGTGCCATCCTGCGCCTGTTTTGCCCGACGTGTCAAACGCGCGGGGTGAGTCATGCCGGCCTAGACTTTTCAATGACTTGTCTACTGTGCATGGGGTTGTTTTCGCACTTTTTGTTTTGCCGCGCCCTACGGGGCGAAATAAATCAGCCCCGCACGCGCCTGATCATCTGCTCGACATGGGCGATCGGCGTTTCCGGCTGGATGCCGTGCCCGAGATTGAAGATCAGACGTCCCTGCGCAAAATTCGCCAGCACGTCGTCGACGGCGCGGTCGAGCGCGGCACCCCCAGTGATCAACACCAGCGGGTCGAGATTACCCTGCACGGCGACCTTGCTCTGCACACGCTCGCGGATGAAGGCCGGCTCCGCGGTCCAGTCGATGCTCACCGCGTTGACGCCGGTTGCCTCGACATAGGCCGGTAGCTGCGCGCCGGCACCGCGCGGGAAGCCGATGATCTTCGCATCCGGCACCTTCGCGCGCACGCCTTCGACGATGCGCCGCGTCGGCTCGATCGACCAGCGCGCGAACTCGGTGGGCGGCAGCACGCCGGCCCAGGTGTCGAAGATCTGCAAGGCATCGGCGCCGGCGGCGAGCTGCGCTAGCAGATATTCGACCGAGTTGTCGACCAGCACATCGATGATTTGCGCAAAGGCCTCCGGATGCCGGTAGGCCATCATTCGTGCCGGCGCCTGATCGGGCGTGCCGTGGCCGGCGACCATGTAGGTCGCCACCGTCCACGGCGCGCCGCAGAAGCCGATCAGGGCAACCTCGGGAGCGAGCGCGCCGCGCACGATCCGCAGCGCCTCGAACACCGGCGCGAGCTTGGAGAAGTCGGCGCGCGCGGCCAGCGTCGCAACCTTCGCCGGATCATCCAGCGGTTCGAGCCGCGGGCCTTCGCCGACCTCGAAACGCACGGAGCGGCCGAGCGCATAGGGGATCACCAGAATGTCCGAAAAGATGATCGCAGCATTGAAGCCGAACCTTCGGATCGGCTGCAGCGTCACCTCGGCGGCAAGCTCCGGGGTGAAGCAGAGATCGAGGAAGCCGCCGGCCTTGGCGCGCACCTCGCGATATTCCGGCAGGTAGCGGCCGGCCTGCCGCATCATCCACATGGGCGGGATGGCCTGGCGCTGGCCGGAGAGCACGTCGATGAAGGGCTTTGTCGCAGACTGGGGCACGAGCTGTCCTGATGCAGATTGAGGTTCCTGATACACCGTGGGAGGCCCGAGCGGAACAGGGGAACCAGCGCAAATGCGCCGCGTTGACCAGCCAATCGAGGAGGATCTCATGGCTCAGACATTCAACCCTGCGCCGCACGACAAGCACGCCGACGACCTGCGCGAAGCGCTCGCCGCCGATCGCAACGCCAAGCTCGATGACGGTCTGAAGGATACGTTCCCGGCCTCCGATCCCGTGAGCGCCGCGCAACCGACACCCTCGAAGGCGGATGCGGATGCCGAGCATCCCTCGCTCTGGAACAAAGTTAAGGCCATCTTCAGCTAGCCGGCGGGAGCCGGATTCCGATAAGCACGCTAATGTTCTGTTAGCAATGCGCTGACGCTTGCGTCCGTACGACTACGGGATCGCCGCGCATTGCTGCGGTAATTTCAGAGTTCAATAACAGAAGCGGCAGAGTTTCCGAACGATCGGAGAATTCTGCCGCATGAGTGCTGCGACCCAAAGAGCCGGATGGAGCCGTCTGCCGCTGCGCGCGGCCGCGTTCGTCGTGCTCACCTGCGCGACCATCCTTGGGGTCAGCGCCTGGCGCGAATGGGCCGCGCGCGATGCCGTGCTCAAGAGTGCCGAGACCGAGATGGCCAACGTAGCCCGCTCGCTGACACAGCATGCAGAGGACAGCCTCGATCTCCTGGATTCCGGCGTCGTCGGCGTCGTCAGCCGGCTGGAGATGGACGGCGCCGGCCCTGCCACGATCGCGAAGCTGCGTACCCTGCTGGAAGCGCGAAAGAAGGCCATCGAGCGCATTCACAGCCTCGGCATCATCGACGATCAGGGCAATTGGCTGACCTTGCCCGGCACGATCGGCTCGACCTTCAGCGACGACGCGTTCTTCCGTCATCACCAGCTCTCTCCGAAACGTGAGCCCCATGTCGGCCGTCCCGTGAAGAGCCTCCTGGACGGCGAATGGGTCGTCACCCTGTCGCGCCGCTTCAACAAGGCCGACGGCAGCTTCGGCGGCGTGGTGCTCGCGACCATCAGCTCGAAATATCTCTCCCATTTCTACGAGCAGTTCGAGATTGGCCGCAACAGCTCGGTGGCGCTGACGCACGGCGACGGCCTGATCGTCGCGCGCAACCCGAACAACGAAAAGTTCGTCGGACACAGTGTTGCCGACAAGCCGCTGTTCCGCGACGCTAGCCTGCAGCGGCCGGGCGGCGCCTATCATTTCAAGTCGCCGCTCGACGGCGCCCAGCGCGTCAGCTTCTTCAAGCGCAGCAGCCGCTACCCGCTGGTCCTGCTCGCCACCGTCGACAAGGACGAGTTGCTGGCGCCCTGGCGCGCGGCCGCAATCTCCCGCATGCTCTACGTGATCGCCCTGGTGATGCTGATCGCGATCATCGGTGCCATGCTGGTGCGGCAGTTGCAGCGGGGCCAGCGCATGGCCGCGGCCCTGATCGAGAAGGAGGCTCACTTCCGCCTGCTCGCGGAAGGCTCCAGCGACATGGTGACCCGCATCGGGCTCGACGAGCGGCTGCGCTATGTCTCGCCTGCGTCGGAGCGCCTCGTCGGCTGGCGCGCCAATCAACTGATCGGCACGCCTGCGCTCGCGGGCATCAATCCGGAGGATCTGCCGCAGGTCCAGGCGATCGTCGACGCCATGAAGCGTGGCGAGACGGAGGAGGCGCGCCTCGTCTATCGCAACGCGCACCGGGAGAACGGAGAAGTCTGGCTCGAATCGACCATGCGGGTGACGCGCAAGGACAATGGCCGCGTCGACGGCGTGGTGGCGATCTCGCGCGACATATCCGAACACAAGAAGCTGGAGACCAGGCTCGAGACCCTCGCGATCGAGGACAGCCTCACGGGCCTTGCCAACCGCCGCCGCTTCGACGAACGGCTGAAGGAGGAGTGGGCGCGTGCCTATCGCGACCGCTCCAGCCTCGCCTTGCTGATGATCGACGTCGACCACTTCAAGGCCTACAACGACGAATACGGCCATCCCGCGGGCGACGCCTGCCTCCGCGTGGTGGCGCAGATCATCGCGACCGAGATGCAGCGTCCCGGCGATCTGGCGGCGCGCTATGGCGGCGAGGAGTTCGCCATGCTGCTGCCGGACACCAATGCCGAAGGCTGCGCCCGGATCGGCAACCGGATCAGGCGGGCGATCCGCGAGGCGGGCCTCGTCCACACCACCAACCGTGCGACCGGTTGCGTCACCGCTTCGCTCGGAGGCGCGGCGTGCCGGCCGGTGCTGGAGCGCACAGCGGGCGTGGCCTCGCTCGTCGAGGCGGCCGATCAGGCGCTCTACGCCGCGAAGGAAGCCGGGCGCAACCGGTTGATGATGTCGGGCGAAGTGGCCAGCCTGATGCCCAAGGCGTCCGGCCAGTAGCTCATCTTTTTCAATAATGCGGCGGGCGCTCGTTGGCAGGGCCCGGCGCATTCGCCTCGGCCTCCTGGAGCCGTTCGCTCAGCTGTGCGATCTGCCGCGTCAGCGCATCGATCTGCTTCCACTGCGCCGTGATGGTCTGGTTCAGCGTCTCGATCGTGTCGTCCTGATAGGCAAGGCGCATCTCCAGCGTGTCGATTCGCTCGCTCAGCATCTTGATCTCATTCGTCACGGCAGTGCCCCTTGTCCGGTTCGCGCAGGCCAAGTTCTCGCAAGCCAAGTTCGCGCAATCCATGCCCGAGCGCGACGCGCTCGTCGAACACGAAGCATTCGCCGCGCCAGCGGCTCTGCGTCTCCGGCACCTGTTCCAGATATTTGAGGATGCCGCCCTTGAGGTGATAGACCTCGGCAAAGCCGCGCGCGAGCAGATGCGCGCTGGCCTTCTCGCAGCGGATGCCGCCGGTGCAGAACATCGCGATCCTGCGGTGCTTTGCCGGATCGAGCTGCGCGGCGGCAAAATCCTTGAACTGGCCAAAACTCTTGATGCCGGGATCGACCGCGCCCTCGAACGTGCCCATCGCCACCTCGAAGGCATTGCGGGTGTCGAGCAGCAGCGTATCGGGTGCCGCGATCAGCGCATTCCATTCGGCGGCGTCGACATAGGTGCCGACCTGCTTTGTCGGATCGGCGGCCGCATCGCCGAGCGTGACGATCTCCTTCTTCAGCCGCACCTTGAGCCGGCCGAACGGCATCGCCGCGGCGGTCGAGAATTTGAGTTCGAGATTGTCGAGCCGGCCGCCGAACATGTCGCCGTGCGCGAGCTCGTGAGCGAAGGCGCCGATCGCCTCCGGGGTGCCCGCGACAGTGCCGTTGATGCCCTCCTGGGCCAGCAGCACGCTCCCCTTCAGCGCCAGGCGAGCGCAGAACGCACGCAACGGTTCGCGCAGCTCGCGGTAATCCGGGAGGGCGGCGAATTGGTAGAAGGCGGCGACCTTGGTGACCGAATTGTTGTCAGACATGGCGGCTCGTTTAGCAGGCCGCCGGCGCTCGGAAAACCCGCATGGCTGAAAGCCGCGAACGGTCCATACGCCCAGCGGATGGCAGCCATTTCATTGGTATGCCAGCATTGCTCCGGCCGGCCGGAATATGTCATGTAGGCCGGGTTTTTCCGAGATGGCGCGCCGTCGCGCCGGATGTCCAAGAAAGCAAGAATTCGCATGAGAAACTTCCATTTCCCCGGCAGGTCCACGGTCCACGCCACCAATGCGATGGTGGCGACCTCGCATCCGCAGGCTTCGCTCGCCGCGATCGAGGTGCTGCGCGAGGGCGGCACGGCGGTGGACGCAGCGGTCGCCGGCTCGGCCGTGCTCGGTGTGATCGAGCCGCAATCGACCGGCATCGGCGGCGACTGCTTCGCACTGATCCAGCCGCGGGGCGAGGGCAAGATCATCGCCTATAATGGCTCCGGCCGCGCGCCGAAGGCGGCGAACGCCGACTGGTATCTCGAGCGCAAGATCAATTCCATCCCGCTGACCTCGGCGCATGCGGTGTCGATCCCCGGCGTGGTCGATGCCTTTGCCACCGTGCTGCGCGATCACGGCAAGTTCGGCTTCGACCGGCTGCTGCAGCCCGCGATCAAGGCGGCGGAAGAGGGCTACGTCGTCGCGCCGCGCATCGCCTTCGACTGGAAGAACCAGTTCGAGAAGCTGAAGGGTGGTACCAACACCGTGCGTTACCTGCTGCCGGGCGGCAAGCCGCCGGTGGCCGGCGACGTCATCCGCCAGGCAGAGCTCGGCAAGACCCTGCGCGCGATCGCCAAGGATGGCCGCGACGCCTTCTACAAGGGCCCGATCGCGGAGGACATGGTCGAGACCCTGCGCGGGATCGGCGGCCTCCACACGCTCGATGATTTCGCTGCGCATACGACGGAAGTGACCACGCCGATCGGCACCATGTACAAGGGCTATGACGTCTGGCAGTGCCCGCCGAACGGACCCGGCGTGACCATGCTGCTGATGCTGAACATCCTGTCGCGGTTCGATCTGACCAAGTTCGCACCGCTCAGCGTCGAGCGCTTCCACCTCGAGGCGGAGGCTGCGCGCATCGCCTACATGAATCGCGAGATGCATGTCGCTGCCCCCGATCATATGAAGATCAACGTCGCCGAGATGCTCGCCAAGGGCTTTGCCGACGAGTACATCAGCAAGATCCGGATGGACGGCATGCTCGAGCTGCCGAATGTCGCGCCGCCGATGAATCCGTCGACCATCTACATCACGGTGGTGGACAAGGACCGCAACGTCTGCTCGTTCATCAACTCGATCGCCCATTCCTTCGGTTCGGCGATCGTCTCCAACAAGACCGGTGTCCTGTTCCAGAACCGAGCCGGCGGATTCCGCATCCAGCCGGGCCATCCCAACTGCATCGCAGGCGGCAAGCGCCCGCTGCATACGATCATGCCGAGCCTGCTCACCAAGGGTGGCCGTTCCGTGATGCCGTTCGCCGTGATGGGCGGACAGTATCAACCGACCGGCCAGACGCATGTGCTGACCAACATCCTCGACTATGGCTGCGACGTGCAAGAGGCGATCGATATGCCGCGCGGCCTGCATTACGAGGGCCAGTATCAGCTCGAGGACAGCGTGCCCGCCGCGATCGTCGAGGGCCTGAAGAAGCTCGGCCACAAGACCACCAGTGTGGTCGGTCCGCTCGGCGGTGCCCAGGCGATCTGGATCGACTGGGACAAGGGCACACTCACCGGCGGTTCCGATCCGCGCAAGGACGGTTGCGCGCTGGGCTATTGAGCGCCCGCGCGGTTCCCCGCACAGATCAGGAAAAGTTGACGAAGGGCGGCGCGGCATTTGCTGCGTCGCCCTTTCTCGTTCGGAACGGAGCTCATTGCTTCAGGTTAAGGGGCGATGAGCGGTGCAGGCGTGCGCTGCTTGGTTTGAAGCAGCGGAGGCCGTCCATGTCCGATAAATCAAGTTCCAGAGCATCCGCATTCGATCGGCGCGCCTTCATGGCCGGCGTCGCTGGGAGCGCGCTCGTACCGATGACGGCGCGTGCCGCCACGCAGGACGCGAATGCGCCGGTCGCACAAGATCCGGCGCTTCCTGTCGAGGTCACCCTCCACGTGAACGGCAAGGACAAGCGCCTGAGCATCGATGCGCGAACCACTGTGCTCGACGCGCTGCGCGAACAGCTCAAGCTCACCGGCAGCAAGAAGGGATGCGATCACGGCCAGTGCGGCGCCTGCACGGTGCTGATCGGCGACCGGCGCGTGGTGTCGTGTCTGACGCTCGCACTTGCGGCCGAAGGCCAGGAGATCACGACGATCGAAGGCCTCGCCACCGACGACCGCCTGCATCCGATGCAGCAGGCCTTCATCGACAACGACGCGTTCCAGTGCGGCTATTGCACGCCCGGCCAGATCATGTCTGCCGTCGCCTGCGTCAAGGAGGGGCATGCAAGCAACGAGGCGGACATCCGCGAATATATGAGCGGCAATATCTGCCGCTGTGCCGCCTATCCCAACATCGTCGCCGCCGTGAAGCAGGCCGCGCCCGAGATCATGAAAGGCTAGGCGCATGCGACCGTTTTCGTATCAGAGGGCAACAGACCCTGACATGGCCGTGCAGGCGCTCAGCGCCGCCGCGGCCGCGAACAATCCGCTGACACAGGCCCCTGCGCAGCCGCTCGCCGGCGGCACCACGCTGATCGATCTGATGAAGCTGGATGTGATGCGGCCGGCCGCGATCGTCGATATCAATCCGCTCGCGCGCGACTGGTCGGCGATCGAGCCGAAGGATGACGGCCTGCGGCTCGGCGCGCTCGCGAAGATGTCCGACGTCGCCGCGCATGACGGCATCCAGCGCAACTATCCGGTGATTGCCAATTCGCTGAAGCTCGCGGCGAGCGCCCAGCTGCGCAATATGGCGACGCTCGGCGGCAACGTGATGCAGCGAACGCGTTGCAGCTATTTCCGCGATGTTTCCTATGAGAACTGCAACAAGCGCCATCCCGGCTCCGGTTGCGCCGCGATGGACGGCGTCAACCGCATGCATGCCGTGCTCGGCGTCTCCGACCAGTGCATCGCGACCTATCCAGGCGATTTCGCCCAGGCGCTGATCGCTCTCGATGCCATTGTCGAGATCACGGGCAAGGCCGGCACGCGCAGCATGCCGTTTGCCCAGCTTCACAAGACGCCGGGCAGTACGCCCGACATCGAAACCACGCTTCAGCCCGGTGAGCTGATCTCGGCCTTCGCGGTGCCAGGACGCTGGCCGCGCTCGGTGTATCTCAAGGCGCGCGACCGGCAATCCTACGAGTTCGCGCTGTCCTCGGCTGCGGTCGCGCTCGACGTGCAGGACGGCACGATCAGGGACGCGCGCGTCGCGCTCGGCGGTGTCGCCACTGTGCCCTGGCGGGCGCGCGAAGCGGAGGCGCTGCTCAAGGGGCAAAAGTTCGACGAAGCCCTTGCGCAGCGCGTCGCCGATGCCGCTTTCGCAGATGCCAGGGGGCGGCGGCACAACAGCTTCAAGATCGCGCTCGGCAAGCGCGTGGTGGCACGCGCGCTCCAGCAGGCCGTAACGATGGAGATCTGATCATGACCGCTGCTGCTCCGGAGCCGAAGACGAACATGGGCCAGCCCGTGCCGCGCTATGACGCGGCCGTAAAGGTGACTGGACGCGCGACCTATGCGTCCGACATGCCGCTCGCCGACCCCGCCTATGCATTCCTCGTCACCAGCGCCATCGCCAAGGGGCGGGTCGATCGCTTCGATCTCGATGACGCCAGGCGTGTCCGCGGCGTGATCGACATCGTCACCCACGAGAACGCACCGAAGCTGAAGGACTCGAAGCTCTTCAGCAATGGCGGCTATGCGGGCACGACGATCCAGCCGTTGAAATCGGCCGACATTGCCCATGACGGCCAGATCATTGCGGTGGTCGTTGCCGAGAGCTACGAGGCGGCGCGCGAGGCCGCCAACCGGGTCAAGGTCAGCTACACGGCCACTACGCCAAGCGCGACCTTCGACTCGCCCGGAACGACCACGGCGGCAGCGAAGGGACAGAATGCCCAGTTCAAGGAAGACCCGAAGGTCGGCGATTTCGCCAAGGCGTTCGACGAGGCCGAGGTCAAGCTGACGGCGTCCTACGACACACCGACGCAGCATCACAATCCGATGGAGCTGTTCTCGACGAGCTGCGCCTGGATGGGCGACAACCTCGTCATCTACGAGCCGAGCCAGTTCGTCTACGGCCTGAAGAACGGCGTCGCTGAACAGCTCGGCATCGACGCCGACAAGGTCCGGGTGGTCAACCCCTATGTCGGCGGCGGCTTCGGCTCGCGCGGCTCGATGACGCCGCGCACCGCCATCATCGCCGCTATCGCAAAACGCGTGAACCGTCCGATCAAGCTGGTCCCGACCCGCGACCAGGGCTTTACCATCACCACCTATCGCGCCGAGACCCGCCACGAGATCAAGCTTGGTGCGCGTCGCGACGGCAAGCTGGTCGCGCTCAGGCACGAGGGCGCCGAGGTCTCTTCGCGCCCCGATCCCTATTGCGTCGGCGGCACCAAGACGACGACGCGGCTCTATGCCTGTCCGAATGTCGACAGCCTCGTCTCGATCGTGCGCGCCGATCGCAACACGCCCGGCTTCATGCGCTCGCCACCGGAGGTGCCGTATCTGTTCGCGCTGGAAAGCGCGATGGACGAGCTGGCGGTGGAGCTGAACATGGATCCGATCGAGCTCCGCCGCATCAACGACACCACCGTTGAGCCGATCAGCGGCAAGCCCTATACGTCGCGGTCGCTGATGGCCTGCTTCGACGAGGCCGCCAAGGCCTTCGGCTGGGCGCAGCGCTCGCCTCAGCCGAAATCGATGTCGGATGGCGACTGGCTGATCGGTTATGGCTGTGCCACCACCTGCTATCCGACGCACATGGGGCCATCCGCCGCGCGCGTGCGCCTCCAGCGCGATGGCCGCACCCGTGTGGAGATCGCCGGCCACGAGATCGGGACCGGCGCCTACACCGTCATCGCCCAGACCGCCGCCGAGCGGCTCGGCGTGCCGCTCGAGAAGGTCGCCGTCTTCATCGGCGACAGCGATCTGCCACCGGCGCCGGTTGCCGGAGGCTCGAATTCGACGGCCAGCACCTGCTCCGTGGTGATGATGGTGTGCGACCAGATCCGCCAGCGCCTGTTCAAGGCGGTGATGCCGAGCCAAAGCCTGACCGACAAGGCCAAGGAGACCGTGGGTATCGGCCAGACGCCGGCCACGCAGGCGGCGAAGGGCGACCGCGCGCTCGACCTGGAGAAAGCCTTCGACGCGCTCGGTGTCGGCGTCGTCGAGGAATATGGCGAGTGGAAGCCGGAAGACGCGCCGCTGGATTCCTTCCGCGCCATGCACAGCGGCCAGGTGCGGCTGGTCGGTGGCCACGCCATGAAAGACCAGATCGCCTATGCCTTCGGTGCGGAGTTCGTCGAGGTCCGCGTCAACCGCTTCACGCACGAAATCCGTGCGCCCCGTCTGGTCGGCGCGTTCGCGGCAGGCCGCATTATGAACCCGCGCACCGCGCGGAGCCAGCTGATGGGCGGGCTGATCTGGGGTATGTCGTCGGCGCTGCTCGAGGCCACCGAGATCGACGAACGCAATGCGCGCTACGTCAACGACAACTTCGCGGATTACCTCGTGCCCGTGAATGCGGACGTGCCCAGCGTCGAGGTCATCATGCTCTCCGAGCAGGACGATCGCATCAATCCGGCAGGTGCGAAGGGCCTCGGCGAGCTTGCCAATGTCGGCACCAATGCGGCGGTCTGCAATGCGATCTATCACGCCACGGGCCAGCGCATCCGCAAGCTGCCGGTCCGGCTGGAAAATATCGAGGTGTGAGGGGTGGAAACCTCACCCGCGTTGCGCTAGACACCTCCCGCTTCAAACGGAAGGTGCCTAATGCAGCGTTTCCAGCGCGCACTCCTCGCCCTGATGTCGGCACTCGCGATCACCGTGATCGCCGGCGTGTCGCATTTCGTTTCCACCACGGCCTCGGCCCAGACTGCAGGAAAGACCATGACCACAGCTTCAGGCTTGCAGATCATCGACAGCGTCGCCGGCACTGGCGCTTCGCCAAAGCCGGGCCAGATCTGCGTGATGCACTACACCGGCTGGCTCTACGAGAACGGCCAGAAGGGCAAGAAATTCGACTCGTCCGTCGATCGCAACGAGCCGTTCGAATTCCCGATCGGCAAGGGCCGTGTCATCGCCGGCTGGGACGAGGGCGTTGCCTCGATGAAGGTCGGCGGCAAGCGTACGCTGATCATCCCGCCGCAGCTGGGCTACGGCGCCCGCGGTGCCGGCGGCGTGATCCCGCCGAACGCGACGCTGATGTTCGACGTGGAATTGCTCGCGGTAAAATAGTTTGCGCCGTCCATCCCGGGTTCGTGCCGCGCATCGCCCCGGGATGACTGAGCCATACGGGTTTGCTCGCGAAAGCATGGTCTCATGACTATGAGGGCTCCGATTTTGCTGTGGCTCGTGGGCGCGGCTTTGGGTTAGTTTGCCGCCCAAGGAACCAACAGAAAGCAAGTCCCATGACCGGCCATGACCACACGCATTCGCACCATGCACACGATCACGAAGATCGCTGGAAACATGACGGCGTGCGCGTCATTCCCGGCAACCAGCTCGATACGAACGTGCCGTCGACGGCAGGCATGGACCGCGCGGCCGCGATCAATTTCGCGCGCGTCGGCGCCCAGAAATTGTGGGCGGGTACGGTCAGCATCAAGCCCGATGCCAAGACCGGCGCGCATCACCACGGCCATCTCGAAAGCGTCATCTATGTGGTGAAGGGCAAGGCGCGGATGCGCTGGGGCGAGCGTCTGCAATTCACCGCGGAGGCCGGGCCCGGCGATTTCATTTTCGTCCCGCCCTACGTCCCGCATCAGGAGATCAACGCCAGCCCCGACGAGGTGCTGGAATGCGTATTGGTGCGCAGCGACGGCGAGGCGGTCGCGATCAACCTCGATATCGAGCCGGTCGAGAAGCCCGAGACCGTGCTGTGGATCGACCCCGTGCACCGCGATCCCAACGAGAAGAAGTAAGGCCGTCCGAGGAGCGAGGTTCGGTGCGACAGAACCTCGCAGCGGGAAGACCAAAAAATATTCGGAAGCCGTGTCGGATGACCGCCGGCTGGTCCGTCCTTGGGCAGAACCCCCGCCAAGGAGCTTCTGATGCCCAAGATGATCTTCGTCAATCTGCCGGTGACCGACCTTAAGCGCGCCACTGCCTTCTACGAGGCGATTGGCGCGGTCAAGAACCCGCAATTCAGCGATGAGACAGCGAGCTGCATGGTCTTTTCCGAGACCGTTTTCGCCATGCTGCTGACCCACGACAAATTCCGTCAGTTCACGCCGAAGCCGATCGCGGATGCCAAGACCTCGAACCAGGTGCTGTTCTGCCTGTCCGCGGACAGTCGCAGCGATGTCGATGATATTGTCGGCAAGGCCGAGGCTGCGGGCGGGGTGGCCGATCCCAGTCCGAAGGACGAATACAGCTTCATGTACGGGCGCAGCTTCGAGGATCCGGATGGTCATATGTGGGGTGTGAACTGGATGGATCTCGCGGCCGCCCCTCTGCAGCCCGAGATGGCGAACGCCTGATCGCGGCCCCAGAACACAACAGGAGCATTCAATGTCCAAGGTCACGCCTTGCCTGTGGTTCAACGGTGACGCTGAACAAGCCGCCAACTTCTACGTCTCCCTGCTGCCCGACTCCAAGATCGTGCATGTCCAGCACAACGTCTCCGATGGGCCCTCCGGCAAGCAGGGTTCGGTGCTCGTCGTCGAGTTCACGCTCGGCGGGCAGCGCCTGGTCGCGCTGAATGGCGGAATGAAGATGGAGTATACCCACGCGCTGTCGCTGATGATCAATTGCGACGACCAGGCCCAAGTCGACAGCGTCTGGAACGCTTTCCTCGCCCATGGCGGAAAGGAAGAGCAGTGCGGCTGGCTCAGGGATCGCTGGGGGGTAGCCTGGCAGGTGGTGCCGAAGGCGATGTTCGAGTTCCTGTCGAGCCCGGACAAGGCCGCGGCCGCGCGCGCCATGCAGGCCATGATGAAGATGGTCAAGTTGGATGTCGACGCGTTGCGTCGCGCGTTCGAGGGCAAGTCGGCGGCGTGACGTCAACATAGGTGCCGTAGGGTGGGCAAAGGCGCTTGCGCCGTGCCCACCATTGTTCTCAAGATGGGAGAGAAGCGGTGGGCGCGCTTCGCTTCGCCCACCCTACGAGACTGTGCCTCCGCGAGGCGCCTCAATAATTGATCCGCAGCCCCACGCCGCCATGGATGGTGTTGCCGACCGGCTGCGGGCCCAGCGTGCCGTTGGCGAAGAGATCCACGATCCAGCCCTTTTGCAGGCGGAAGCCGAGGCGGCCGCCATATTCGAACCAGCCCTGGGTGCCCATGATCGGAACCACCACGCCGTTGCCGGTCACGGTCGCCACGATGCCGCTGTGGCTGGCGAACGACTGCACCCAGCCGCCGTTGATATTGGCCTCGATGTTGCTGCCGTAGAGATGCGTCCACTGGCCGCCGATCTTGACCAGGCTGGTGCGGTCGGTACCGGTCGCAATCGTGGCGTCGAACGGATTGAAGCCCACTGCGCTATCGGTGTAGCCCGACACGCGCTGCCAGAGCTGCCAGACCTCGACTGAGGCCGCGACCTCGTCGCGCGGCGACAGGCGGCTGATCCAGCCGGCGCGACCATAGACGGCGTAGTTCGAAGCGTTGGTCGAGCCGGTCACGCTCACAGGGCCGAGGCTGGTATCATAGCTGCGTGTGTACCGCGCCTTCTCCCACGGCGTCAGGATCGTGCCGACGTCGAAGAACGGGCGCGACGAGCCCCAGTCGGTGAAGTCATAACGTAGCGCGAAGGCGCCGATCGGTGCGCTCGTGATCTTGTAGCCGCCCTCGTTGTAGTGCGTGTAGGCGATGCCGGCGAGCAGCGACAGATTGTTGGTCAGCTCCTTGCGGCCGTGGATGCCAGCGGAGAACGAGCCGGCCGAGCCGAACGCGCTGATGCAGTCGCTGCAATTGATCTGCTCGTTGACGCCGAGCAGTACCGTGCCGAGCACGCTGTTGGTGATCATCTGGTTGAAGCGCTGATTGGCAAGGCCGCCGATCGAATTGCCGCTGGAATCCGCGCCGGTCGGCGTCGGGCTTGGCGATGGATTCGGGCTCGGCGCGGACGCAGGATCCGGGGTCGGCGAGGGCGACGGAGAGGGGCTCGGCGAGGGGGAGGGTGACGGAGAATAGGTCGGCGTTGGGGACGGCGAATAGGTCGGGTCAGGCGTCGGCTCACCGCATTCGGATCCGCACGTCGCCTGGGCTGCCGCCGGTCGAATGTCCAGCGCAAAGGCAAGCGCAGCCAAGGCGGCCAGCGCGCCAGCGAGAACCCAGCGCTTCAAGCGGAGTTTCACCATTGTCACCGCCCGCACAGCATGCCGTCGTCTTGGACGGCAGGCGTGATGGTCGGCGAGGCGGTGGCATATTGATTGACGGCGCAAAGCCCAGCGCTCGCTGCGCAGTTGGCGGCAAACGTCCAGGGCGGTGTGTTGGTCTTGGTGATGCCGACCTTGCCACCGGTCGAGGTGATGATGGCGGTGTCGCCGGGCTGGGTGAGCTGCACGCACTGGGAGCTCTTCGTGCAGACGCTGGCCGCGCCTTCCTGAAGCACGATGACGGAGCGGCCGCGTTGCGAGAGGATGTCGAGCGTGGTGCCGCGCACGCCGATGGTCGCGAGCGGGGTCGTGATCTTGTAGGCGGCCTTGTCGGAGTGCCCGGTGACGAAGCGGAAGGCGCCGGTGGTCATGCGGATCGCGACGTCGCGATAGCTGTGCTCGTCGTTGAAGACGGTGCGGTCGAGCTTCAGCGTGGCGCTCGGGCCCAGCGACAGGTTGGTGCTGTCGGCCATGACGAAGCGCGCTGCGCTGTCGGCGCCGGTGCGCACGGTCTCGTCGCGCAGCATGCTGTCGCCGACATTGATCGGCGTGGTGGTCACGGCCACGCGCACCACTTCGTTCTGGATCACGACGGCTTCGCCAACGCGCGTCTGCGCCTGCGCGCGAGGGCCTGCGCACAATGCGGCCGACAACAGAGAGGGGAAAAGCCAGAAACGCAAATTCATTTCGCAACCGATCGATATGTCCCTGATCGTACCGGATCGCGCGCACTTGCGATGTGGCGGAATTATCACAAGGGGCGCGGGACGTGCGTTATGCTTAGTGACAGTCGCGGCAGAATGCGTTCAATGAAGATCGCGATCTCCTTTTTTGTCCGCGGTGACGCCAATTTGCCACGCAAAACATCTCCACAGCCGACGCTCGAATTATCCGCGGTTCCAAAGATGTCGCGGAGCGCAGTGATTGCCGTCGCGATTTTCCTGGTTGCTCATCTCGCGTTGCTGATCGGTCTCGCGACGCCGGAGAAGTTCGTCTTCGACGAGGTGCATTATGTGCCGGCGGCGCGGCAGATGCTGACGCCTGTGATGTCGGAGCCGATGCTCAATCCAATGCACCCGCCGCTGGGCAAGGAGCTGATCGCGGCATCGATCGCAGCCCTTGGCGACAACGCGTTTGGCTGGCGCTATCCGGCGACCTTGTTCGGCGCGCTCGCGGTCGTCGCGATCTATCTGTGCGGTCTTGCGCTGTTCTCCGCGCAAGGGCCCGCGATCGCAGCCGCGCTCATCGCGGGCAGCAACCAGATGCTCTACGTGCAGGCGCGTATCGCCATGCTCGACATCTTTGCGCTCGGCTTCGGCCTGCTCGCGACCGCCGCCTTCATGCATGGTTTTCGAAGAGAGCGGCCGCATGCGCTGTTCGCGCTCACGGGCAGCCTGTTTGGCTGTGCTGCGGCCTGCAAATGGAGCGGCCTGTTTCCACTGGGCGTCTGCATCGTTATCGTTGCGGTGATCCGCCTGATGCAGGGCTGGCGCACGCAGTTTGCCGACGCCAGGCCGAGCGACTGGTATCGGCCCGATCTCTGGGCCGGTTTTCGGGTGCAGCATGCCGCGCTCTGCTTCGCCGTCCTGCCGGCCTTGACGTATCTTGCCGCTTTCGTTCCGCTCTACGGATTGTCGGTGCCGGATCTGATCGAGGCGCAGCGGCGAATCTTCACCGACAACACCACGACCGCGATCGCCGGCCACACCTATATGAGCGCGTGGCCATCCTGGCCGTTGCTCATCCGCCCGGTCTGGTTCCTGTTCGACAAGACGACGGAGGACAACATTGCCGCGATCGTCTTCCTCGGCAATCCGCTGGTGTTATGGCCGGCGCTGCTCGCGCTCACTGTGGTGCTACGCGATTTCATCGTGGCGCGGCGCTGGGATGCATTCCTGATCGCGGCGTTCTATTTCGGTCCCTGGCTCGCCTGGGCCTTGCTGCCGCGCACGCTGGGTTTCATCTATTACTATTTGCCGGCCGCGACCGCGGCGTCGCTTGCGCTGGTCTATGTGCTGCGCCGGGAGGGGCTGCCGCGCTGGCTGCTGTGGGCCTATGTCGGCGTCGCCGCGGCCGGCTTTGCGCTTCTGCTGCCGATCTCCGCGGCCTTCGTCGGCACCTCCATGCGAACCTTCGGCCGGCTGATGTTGTTCCAGAGCTGGATATGACATCGCCGCCTGCCGGATTAGAGCAGGCGGCGCGTTTCGTCAGGCGTAACTTGGAGATCACTTCGACGCGGTCTTGGTGTCCATGTTCACGACCTGGACGCGGCGGTTGATCGGGTCGGCGCCGTTGGCGGCGTCCTTCAGCTTGGTCTCGCCGTAACCGACGGTGACGAGATCGGCGCTGTTCAGGCCGTAGTTCTGCACCAGGTACTTCTTGATGGTGTCGGCGCGCCGTTCGGAGAGGCCCTGGTTGTACTGTTCGCCGCCGATCGTGTCGGTGTGGCCGGCGACCACGAAGGTCGAACCTTTGAGCGCCGGATCGGACAGAGCCTTGCCGAGCGCTTGCACCGATGCCACCGACGTCTTGGCGATCTCAGCCGAGTTGTAGTCGAACTGGATCTCCAGATCGATCTTCGGCTTGGTCGCCGCGAGCTCTGCAATCTGCTCGCGTTCGCCCGTCGATAGCGACCGGGTCGAGCGGTTGCGCACGGTGTTGAGGAAGGTCGATTCCTTGGCCTGCGCGGCGGTATCGACCTGCGGCCCAACGGACAGGCCACGAGTTACCGGCTTCGGCTTCAGTGCATCCAGGATCTGGCCCGCGGAGACGTTGTTGTCGCCGGCCAGGGCAAGGCTCGCCGTCATCGACAGGGCCGCGGAGAGAGTAATCGCCTTCAGTCCGAAAAATTTATCAAAACGGGTCATTGTCGTATCCTCGCTGTTACGCCTGATGGCGATTTGATGTTGCGAGCTTAGGGAAGGTTCAAAGACCCTGATGTGATCCTTGTCACATTCGAAGCCACGAGCCGGAGGTCACAGTGTTGGTTTGTGGGTTGCGCCGAACCAGCTCACCGACCATTCCCGGAAATCCGCGTTCACCGATCGTCGCAAAGGCGTCGCCCCACGGCCCGCCTACGAACAAGAATTCGTCCAGATGCGCGCCTAGCAGGTTTTGATCATTCAATAATTCGTCCGCGAGGGAGCCGAGTTCCATCCAGTGCCGAGGCCGAGCGATTACCAGCGTGACTACCAGTTCTATCGCAGCGGCCCGCCGGATCGGACAATGTTCCTGAGCTCAATGCCCATCTATATCGGCGCGGCGATGATCGCGGTGGCGATCCTTCTGTCGACATTGATCACGGGGCTGACCTCCCGCTATGTCGGCCTGGAAGGGCCGGCCGAGGATAACATGTGGCTGGTCGATCGTCTCACCGGCAGCGTCTATCGCTGCCAGTCGGAGGGGCGCGGCAAGGCCTCGTGCGAGCCGGACACTGCCACCGGCAGCCTTGGGGAGCGCCCAAAAGCCGCACGCTAGGAGCGGCTATCGCTGCGCCGCAGCAACGAAAATGTCTTCTCCCTGAAAACTTGTCGCTGAAGAATGGCTCTTGCGTTGGCCGGCATGACGCCGGTTTTGTTCTACGGAGGAGACATTCGATGAAGATGTTGCTTTCGGCCGTTGTGCTCGCCGCGTTCGCGGTCTCGCCGGCTTCTGCGGCAAAGATGCAGCCCTGCACAGGCGAGGCCATCGGCAAGTCCATGACCGCGATGGGAACCGTGGATTCGCCCGCCAAACAGGCGATGGCCAAGGAAATGGCTGCGGCCAACAGCGAGATGAGCAAAGGCAATATGCGCGCCGCCTGCAAGCATTACATGCAGGCGCAGAAGATGAGCGCAAAATAATTTGCTCCATTTCGCCGACAGATCGCGCTGTCAGCAGATGGCAGCGCGGTTTTCTTTGCCTCTCTTGTTTGCCTCGGCGCGAATCCCGCTACATTGCTTTCCGCAATGTCCCCGAAACCTCTTCCCCTCTCGACGATACAGGCCCGGCAGATCTGGCTACATGCACAGCGGCTGGGCGAGCGCGCCCCGTTCGGCGACGGCGCGCAGGCCGTCGCGGACGCGGTCGCTCATCTCGGTTATGTGCAGATCGACACCATCAACGTGATCGAGCGCTGCCACCACCACATCCTGTTCAGCCGTATCCCGTCCTACCGCCGCGCCGATCTTCGCCATGCCCAGAGCGTCGACCGAAGTGTGTTCGAATACTGGACGCATGCGCTGTCCTACGTGCCGGCGAGCGACTTCCGTTTCTTTCTGCCGGCGATGCGCGAGCACCGGCGCGAGGGCCATAAATGGTTCGCTTCGGTGCAGCCGGCCGACACGCGCAAGGTGATGCGGCTGCTGCGCGCCGGCCCGCTGACGATCCGCGACATCGAGGACGACGTGCTCGTCGAGAAGGAGCATTTGTGGCAGAGCCGCAAGCCCTCGAAGCGGGCCTTGCAGCTCGCCTTCTACACCGGCGCCGTGACCATCAGCGCGCGTCAGGGCATGCTCAAGACCTATGAACTGATGACGCGGCATTTCGGCTGGGACAAGCTGCCGAAGCCCGCGTCGGCGAAGGAGATCACGGCCTATCTGCTCGAGCGCGCGCTGCGCTCGCAGGGCGTGGTGAGCCTGGATTCGATCTGCCATCTCGATGCGCCGCGCAAAAAGGCGGTGGCGGGCCTGGTCGCCTCGCGCGTGCGCCGCGGCGAGCTCGTGCCTGTCGCGATCGACGGCGCGGGCAAGCAGGAGCATTGGGCCACGCCGGGCGCGCTGGAGCTGGGTGAGCGGGCATCGCCGGATCTCGTCCATATCCTGTCGCCGTTCGATCCGCTGATCATCCAGCGCAAGCGCACCAATCTCATCTTCGGCTACAACCATCTGTTCGAAGCCTATGTGCCGAAGGCCAAGCGCAAGCTCGGCTATTTCGCGCTGCCCGTCCTGGTCGGCGACGAGATCGTTGCCGCGCTCGACCTCAAGACGGACCGGCAGGCGAAGAAGCTCCTGATGCAGAAATGGACTTGGGTCGGCGAGGGCAAGAAGACCGCAGGCCGCAAGGAGCTCAAGCGCAAGATCGAGGACGAGCTCGATCGCTTCGAGCGGTTTCAATTGGCGGAGTGAACACTGCTCGCCACGGTGTCGGTTTCGTCGGGTGGACAAAGCGAAGCGTGCCCACCATCGTCCTAGGTGATGCGGATGGTGGGCACGGCGCTAGGGCGCCTTTGCCCACCCTACGAGACCACGCATTGCGACGAGTCGATCGAGCCAAACGCCGAGCAAAATCCCCACCGCATAGGCCACTAAATTCCACAGCGAAAAAATTCGCCCCAGCAGTAGCGCGCCGGCCGTCGTCAGCCGGAACGCATCGAGCCACGGCGTGTGAACCAGCCGGGAGAACTCGACCACGATGGCGATCATCACCGCGATCGCCGCGATCTGCGTCCGAGTGAGCCGCGGCAGCAAAACCCCGGCCAGCAGAAGCACCATTGTCGCCCACAAGATCGAGCCACCATACTTCACGACGAAGGCGGGCAGCCCGAGCGGAAAGCCGTACCAGCGCAAGGAGAGTCCGCAGACGATCACCCCGAGCGCGAGGGCGGCGCGGATCAGGGATGTCCGTAACAGCGCAACAGGTTTATCCGGCTGCGCTCCATGCATTGCTCGCTCCATTGACTCTTTGCCTGCGATGCTGAAAACCGCCAACCAGCCCACAAAAGCAACAACCCCGGGGGGAGCCATGAGCCAGACCACCACCTATGCCGGTTCCGCCGGCGCTGCCAGGAACGCCAGTAAGAGCGACATTGAGACCTCGACCATCCGCGCCATCTCCTGGCGCCTGATTCCGTTCCTGGTGCTGGCCTACTTCTTCTCCTATCTCGACCGCGTCAATCTCGGCTTCGCCGCGCTGACCATGAATGCGGAGCTGAAGTTCACGCCGCTGATCTTCTCCTGGGGCGCCGGCATCTTCTTCATCGGCTATTTCATCTTCGAGGTGCCGAGCAACCTCGCGCTGGAAAAATTCGGCGCCAGCCGCTGGATCGCCCGCATCATGGTGACCTGGGGCATCATCTCGGCGCTGATGGCGCTGGTCAGCGGTGTCACGAGCTTCTACGTCCTGCGCTTCCTGATCGGCGTCGCCGAGGCCGGCTTCTTCCCGGGCATCATCCTGTATCTGACCTATTGGTATCCGGCCGAATATCGCGCCCGCTTCCTGGCGGCCTTCGCCATCGCCGTGCCGGTCTCGACCGTGATCGGCGCGCCGGTCTCGGGCCTCTTGCTCGGGCTCGACGGCATGATGGGGCTGAAGGGCTGGCAGTGGCTGTTCATCATCGAGGGCATTCCTTCGGTGCTGCTCGGCCTCGTCACCTGGTTCTATCTCACCGACCGACCGGAGAAGGCGAATTGGCTCTCGGCCGAGCAGAAGGCCTGGCTCAAGGCCAAGCTCGATTCCGAGATCGCCGCCAAGCAGGCGGTGAAGCATCCCTCGCTCGGCCAGGCGCTGTCGTCGCCGAAGGTGATCGCGCTCAGCCTGATCTATTTCGGCTTCGTCGGCGCACTCTATGGCATGCAGTTCTGGCTGCCGCAGATCGTCAAGGCGTTCGGCCTCACCAACGCGCAGACCGGCTTCATCACTGCGATCCCCTATCTGTTCGGCACCATCGCCATGATCCTGTGGGCGCGGCATTCGGATGCGAGCCGCGAGCGCGTGATGCATGTCGGCGCGCCGCTGCTGCTCACCGCCGTTGCGCTCGGCATCTCCTCCTATCTCACCGACCCCACCCTCACGATGGTGGTGCTGACGGTGGCCGCGATCGGGTGTTCTGCTGCTTCGGCGTGTTCTGGACCCTGCCGACCGCCTGGCTGTCCGGCACGGCGGCGGCCGGTGCCATCGCGCTGATCAACTCGATCGGCAATCTCGCCGGCTTCGGTGGGCCGTACCTGATCGGCTGGGTCAAGGAAGCCACCGGCCAGACCTCGACCGGCCTGCTCGTCCTCGCCGTCCTGCCGCTGATCGCCGGCCTCCTGGTCTTCGTCGGCGGCCACGACAGCAAGCAGGAGTTTGCTGAACGGGGGCGGTAACGCGAGCCTTGTAGGGTGGGCAAAGGCGTGCTCTTCGCACGCCGTGCCCACGATCTTCCCTTATGGAGACCCCCTCCTGGTGGGCACGCTTGCGCTTTCACCCTACGATAGCACCTTCTTAGGCCTCAGCCGCCCAATCCTTACTACCTCTTCACGATCACAGATTCCTGATGACTGACGATTATTGACTTTTATCAGTGATTAGTCGACATTCCTCTCATTCGAGATGCAGGAGTGTCCTTCGATGTTCGTCCGGTCGGTTTTGTCCAGCTATTCCAGGCTCTTGGCGGGTGTCTCGCTGGCTCTGATGGCCGCTGCGCTGGCCGGGTGCAATGACACCGTTGCCGAGAAGGCCGAGCCGCCGCGGCCGGTTCTGGTCGCAACCGCCCATTATGATGCCGAGACGCCGGAGCGGAGTTTCGTCGGCACCATCAGGCCGCGGATCGAGAGTGACCTCGGCTTCCGCGTCGCTGGCAAGGTCGCAAAGCGCTTGGTCGAGGTCGGCCAGACGGTAGAGGTTGGTCAGCCGCTCGCCACCCTGGACGAGGTCGATTTGAAGCTCCAGGCCGAGCAGGCGCTGGCCGAGCAGACCGCCGCGACCGGCGTGCTGGCGCAGGCCGCCGCCGCCGAGCAGCGTGCGAAGGACCTGAAGGCCAAGGGCTGGACCACGGACGCGCAGATGGACTCGAGCCGCGCCGCCGCGGATGAAGCCCGCGCCCGCCTGAACCGCGCCGAGCGCGCGCTCGAATTGAGCAAGAATTCCCTTTCCTACGCGACGCTTGTTGCCGACGCCCGTGGCGTCGTCACCGCAACGCTGATCGAGCCCGGCCAGGTGGTCGCCGCGGGCCAGGCTTCGATCCGTGTCGCCCGCTTTGCCGAGAAGGAAGCGGTCGTCGCGATCCCTGAGACGCTGGTTGGACGCGCCAAGTCGGGCGTCGCCAGTGTCACTCTTTGGTCCGAGCCGGACAGGAAGTACACGGCCAAGCTGCGCGAGATCGCGCCGGCGGCCGATCCGGCCACGCGCACCTATCTGGCAAAATTCTCGCTGCCCGAGGCCGACGACAAGGTCGCGCTCGGCATGACCGCGACGCTGACGCTGTCGGATGCCGCCACCGAGCGTGTTGCGCGGCTGCCGCTGTCGGCGCTTTTCAACGAAGGCGGCAAGCCCTCGTTCTACGTTGTCGACGATAACGGCGCGGTCACGCTGAAGCCGGTCGTGGTGAAATCCTACGAGAGCAACGACGTCGTCATTACCGGCGGCGTGGAGGAGGGCGCCAAGATCGTCGCCCTCGGCGTGCAGAAGCTCGATCCTAGCCAGAGGGTGCGGATCGTGTCGTCGCTGTCTTTCTAAGTGTTTTTGAGTTCGTCGTTGCAAGGCGAGTTTCGGCCCGAGCGCAAATGCGAAGGCTGAAGCGGCGAAGCGATCCAGAACCTGCCCAGCCCCCTGGATTGCTTCGCTGCCTCGCGATGACGCCTTGAACAGAGTGGCTGTCGTTTTTGGCAATTGGATCGTCTTTCGGAGAGTGCGATGAAGCGCTTCAACCTTTCGGCCTGGGCCGTCAGCCATCCGACGCTGGTGCTCTTCCTGATGATCGTGCTCGGCGTCGCCGGCTTCTTCTCCTATGAGAAGCTCGGCCGCGCCGAGGATCCGTTCTTCACGGTGAAGGTGGTCAACGTCTCCGTGATGTGGCCGGGCGCGACCGCGCAGGAGATGCAGACCCAGGTCGCCGATCCCATCGAGAAGAAGATCCAGGAGCTGCCCTATTTCGAGAAGGTGCAGACCTATTCCAAGCCCGCCTTCACCGCGCTCCAGGTGACCTTCCGCGACAACACCCCGCCGAAGGACGTGCCTTATCTCTTCTACCTGCTGCGCAAGAAGCTGGTCGACGTGCAGGGCCAGCTGCCGTCCGGCATCCTCGGGCCCGTCGTCAATGACGAGTTCTCCGACGTCGATTCCATCCTCTACATGATGACCGGCGAGGGCGCCGACTATGCCCAACTGAAGAAGGTCTCGGAAGGCTTCCGTCAGCGTCTCTTGAAGGTGCCTGGCGTGACCAAGGTCGACGTCTACGGCAATCAGGACGAACGCATCTTCGTCGAGTTCAGCCACGCCAAGCTCGCCACGCTCGGCATCACGCCGCAGGCGCTGTTCGATTCGCTCGCCAAGCAGAACAACGTGACGCCGGCCGGCACGGTCGAGACCTCGTCGCAGCGCGTGCCGCTGCGCGTCACCGGCGCGCTCGATGGCGCCAAGGCCGTGGCCGAGACGCCGGTCGAGAGCAACGGCCGCGTCTTCCGCCTCGGCGACATCGCCACCGTCACCCATGGCTATGTCGATCCGCCGAGCTTCGTCGTCCGCCAGGAAGGCAAGCCCGCGATCGGCATCGGCGTCGTCACCGCCAAGGGCGCCAACATCCTCGATCTCGGCAAGGAGGTCGAGAAGGCGACCAGCGAATTCATGAAGGCCGTGCCGCAGGGCATCGACGTCAAGCTCATCGCCGACCAGCCCAAGGTGGTCGAGCACGCCGTCGGCGAGTTCGTGCACTCCTTCATGGAGGCGCTCGTCATCGTGCTGTTCGTCTCGTTCCTGGCGCTCGGCTGGCGCACCGGCATCGTGGTCGCGCTGTCGGTGCCGCTGGTGCTCGGCATCGTCTTCGTCGTCATGAATACGATGTCGCTCGACCTGCATCGCATCACGCTGGGAGCGCTGATCATCGCGCTCGGCCTGCTCGTCGACGACGCCATCATCGCGGTCGAGATGATGGTGGTAAAGATGGAGCAGGGCTGGGACCGCATGCGTGCGGCGTCCTTTGCCTGGGAATCAACTGCGTTTCCGATGCTCACGGGAACGCTGGTCACGGCCGCTGGCTTCCTCCCCATCGGCTTTGCCAATTCTGCGGTCGGCGAATATGCCGGCAGCATCTTCTGGATCGTGGCGATCGCGCTGGTCGCCTCCTGGTTCGTGGCGGTGATCTTCACGCCCTATATCGGCGTCAAGCTGCTGCCGGAGATGAAGCACCACAACCACGATCCGCACGCGGTCTACGAGACCCGCATGTACCGCGGCCTGCGCGCCATCGTGCAATGGTGCGTCAACCACCGCATCACCGTGGTGGTCGCGACCGTCGGCGTCTTCGTCGCTTCGATCGTCGGCTTCGGCCATGTCCAGCAGCAGTTCTTCCCGCTGTCGGAGCGGCCCGAGCTGTTCCTCCAGCTGCGTCTGCCCGAGGGCACTGCCTTCAACGTCACCGAGAAGGCTGTGAAGAAGGCCGAGACGCTGCTGAAGGACGACAAGGACATCGAGACCTATACGTCCTATGTCGGCCAGGGCTCGCCGCGCTTCTGGCTCGGCCTCAACCCGCAACTGCCGAACGAGGCCTTTGCCGAGATCGTCATCGTCGCCAAGGGCGTCGAGGCGCGCGAGCGGATCAAGGCCAAGATCGAGAACGCCGCTGCCGAGGGCGTGCTGACGGAGGCGCGCGTCCGCGTCGACCGCTTCAATTTCGGCCCGCCGGTCGGCTTCCCCGTCCAGTTCCGCGTGATCGGGCCCGACGCCAACAAGGTGCGCGAGATCGCCTACCAGGTCCGCGACGTCATGCGCCAGAACAAGAGCGTCAAGGACGTCCAGCTCGACTGGAACGAGCAGTCGCCCTACCTGAAGCTCGTCGTCGACCAGGACCGTGCTCGTGCCATGGGCCTGACCCCGCAGGAGGTCTCGCAGGCGCTGGCGATGCTGATCTCGGGTTCGCAGGTCACGACGGTACGTGACGGCATCGAGAAGGTCGGCGTGGTCGCCCGTGCGATCCCGTCCGAACGCCTCGACCTCGGCGGCGTCGGCGACCTCACCATCACCTCGCGTAACGGCGTGGCCGTGCCGCTGCAGCAGATCGCGAAGATCGAATATGCCCACGAGGAGCCGATCATGTGGCGGCGCAACCGCGACATGGCGATTACCGTGCGCTCCGACGTGGTCGACGGCGTGCAGGCGCCCGACGTCACCAACCAGATCACGCCGAAGCTGAAGGCGATCAAGGACAACCTCGAGCCGGCCTACCGCATCGAGCCGGGCGGCGCGTTCGAGGAATCCGCCAAGGGTAACGCCTCGATCTTCATCCTCTTCCCGGTGATGGTCATGGTGATGCTGACGCTGCTCATGATCCAGCTGCAGAGCTTCTCGCGCCTGATCCTGGTGTTCCTGACCGCGCCGCTCGGCATTGTCGGCGCCTCGCTCGGGCTCAACGTCGCCAATGCCCCGTTCGGCTTCGTGGCGCTGCTCGGCCTGATCGCGCTTGCCGGCATGATCATGCGCAACACCGTCATCCTGGTCGACCAGATCGAGACCGACGTCTCGCACGGCCTGACCCGGCGCGAGGCGATCGTGGAGGCGACCGTCCGCCGCGCCCGTCCGGTGGTGCTGACGGCGCTCGCCGCCATCCTCGCCATGATCCCGCTGTCGCGCTCGGCCTTCTGGGGCCCGATGGCGATCACCATCATGGGCGGCCTGTTCGTCGCGACCTTCCTGACGCTCTTGTACCTGCCGGGCCTCTATGCGCTCTGGTTCAGGAAGAGCCTGGACGAGGCGGGCACCCCCGAGCAGCCTGCCGTGCCGCAGCATGGGAGCGATGACCAGCACGCAATTCCGCTTGCTGAAGCGGCTGAATAAGTGAGAAGTAGTGCTGAATGACGAGTCCTGACAGATGACACTGGTTGCGGAACATATCGAAGGCGACACCCGGGATCGTATCCTTGAGGTGGCCGAGCGGCTGTTCCGCCAGATCGGCTATCAGAAGACCACGGTCGGGGACATCGCCAAGGAGCTCAGGATGAGCCCCGCCAATGTCTATCGCTTCTTCGAATCGAAGAAGGCGATCCATCAGGCGGTGGCGCGGGGCTTGATGGGCGAGGTCGAGCTGGAGGCGCAGCGGATCGTGACCCGGCCCGGCCCGGTGCTCCCGCGCTTCCGCGAGCTGCTCACCACCATCCATCGAATGAACACCGAGCGCTATGTCGGTGACAACAAGCTCCACGAGATGGTCGCGATCGCGATGGAGGAGGACTGGGACGTCTGCGTCGCTCACATGGAGTGCATTGCGGGCGTGATCGGCCAGATGATCGCGCAAGGCGTTGCCTCCGGCGAGTTCGAGGCGCCCGACCTGCAGCTCGCCTCGCTCTGCGCCTGCACCGCGATGATACGCTTCTTCCACCCCCAGATGATCGCCCAGTGCGCCACCAAACCGGGCCCGACCATCGACCAGATGATCGATTTCGTCATCGCGGGTCTGTCGCCGCGCCACTGACGGGCGGAGCCGTTTCTTCCTATAAGCAGGCCGACCGCTCCGGGCTGACCGCCGCGTGGCGGCCCAGGACGGATCGTCAAACTCCGCCATTGCGAGCGTAGCGAAGCAATCCAGGCTGTCTCCGCGGACGGATCCTAGATTGCTTCGCTGCGCTCGCAATGACGAGCAGGGGAAAGCCAGCGTGACCGACAAAGAGCTTTATTTCTACGAGCCCTCCAAGGGGCACGGCCTCAAGCACGATCCCTTCAACGCCATCATCGCGCCGCGGCCGATCGGTTGGATCTCCTCGCGCGACGCCAGGGGCCACGTCAACCTCGCGCCCTACAGCTTCTTCAACGCCTTCTGTTACGTGCCGCCGATCATCGGCTTCTCCTCCACCAACTGGAAGGATACGGTCGAGAACATCCAGCAGACCGGCGAGTTCGTCTGGAATCTCGCCACGATGGATCTGGCGAAGCACATGAACGCGACCGCCGCGCATGTCGGCCCCGAGGTCGACGAATTCGAGGTCGCGGGCCTCACCGCCGTGCCCGGTCGGCTCGTCAACGTGCCTCGCGTGGCTGAGAGCCCCGTCGCCTTCGAATGCAAGGTCTCCGACATCGTCCGTCTCAAGGGCGCTGACGGCAAGGAGGCCGACGCCTGGCTGACCCTGGGCGAGGTCGTCGCCGTCCACATCGACAAGGCCATGATCAAGGACGGCATCTACCAGACCGCCGCCGCCCGCCCGATCGTCCGCGCCGGCCGCCGCGGCGATTATTTCGAGATCAAGCCGGAAAATATGTTCGAGATGGTCCGGCCGGATTAGGAAGGCGCCTCTCCCTATGCCGTCATTCCGGGGCGCGCCGCCAGGCGCGAACTATGATGCGCAATTGCGCATCAGAGAATCCGTTCATCCACCGACGCTGCCGCACGATGGATTCCGGGTTCACGGTTCGCGCGCCCCGGAATGACTCGGGGAGCCATTCAGCCCCATTCCCCCTCCTGGAACTGCCCTCACGCCCCGGCCGTTATGGTCGGGGGCGGCCGCCCGGCCGCGTCAATTTCGCAGGCGAAGTGTTCGCCTCCGCCAGCCCGTTTCCGCTAAAATGCCCGGCACCGCGCCGATGCATGAGGTCCGCCATGAGCTTCCGCCGCGACACTCTGACGAAGCCGATCTTCACTCTCGCGCGCGGCGTGCTGCCGGCGATGTCCGATACCGAGCGCGAGGCGCTGGAGGCCGGTGACGTCTGGTGGGACGCCGATCTCTTCACCGGCAACCCTGATTGGTCGAAGCTGCTGAAGGTCCCGCAGGCGAGGTTGACCGCGGAGGAGCAGGCTTTCCTCAATGGCCCCGTCGACGAACTCTGCGCCATGCTCGACGAGTGGAAGATCTTCTGGGAATGGCGCGACCTGCCGCAGGACGTCTGGCACTTCGTCAAGCGCGAAAAGTTCTTCGGCATGATCATTCCGAAGGAGTTTGGCGGCCTCGGCTTCTCGCCCTATGCGCATTCCGAAGTCGTGCGGAAAATCTCGACGCGCTCGATCGCGGCCGCGGTCACGGTGATGGTGCCGAACTCGCTCGGCCCCGGCGAACTGCTGATGCGCTTCGGCACCAGGGAGCAGCAGCAGCGCTGGCTGCCGCGCCTCGCCGACGGCCGCGACATTCCCTGCTTCGGCCTCACCAGCCCCGAGGCCGGCTCCGACGCCGCCTCGATGGTCGACACCGGTATCATCTGCAAGGGCGATTTCGAGGGCCGCGAAGTCCTCGGCCTCAGGCTCAACTGGCACAAGCGCTACATCACGCTCGGCCCCGTCGCGACGCTGCTCGGCCTCGCCTTCAAGGCCTATGATCCCGATCATCTCGTCGGCGATCAGGAAGAGCTCGGCATCACAGTGGCGCTGATCCCGACCAATCTGCCCGGCGTCGAGATCGGTCACCGTCATCTGCCGTCGATGCAGGTGTTCCAGAACGGCCCGAACCGGGGCCGCGACGTCTTCATTCCGCTCGACTATGTCATCGGCGGCGAGGCTCGGCTGGGGCAGGGCTGGAAGATGCTGATGACGGCGCTCGCCGCCGGCCGCGGCATCTCGCTGCCATCACTCTCGGCCGCCGGCGCTGCCTTTGCGGCGCGCACCACCGGCGCCTATGCCCGCATCCGCGAGCAGTTCGGCATCTCCATCTCCAAGTTTGAAGGCGTCGAGGAGCCGCTCGCGCGCATCGTCGCGACCGCCTATCAGCTGGACGCCGCGCGGCGCCTGACCTGCTCGGCGCTGAATGCCGGCATTCATCCTGCCGTCATCTCCGGCATCATGAAGCTGCACGCGACCGAGCGGATGCGGGTCGCGATCGACGATGCCATGGACATCCACGGCGGCAAGGCCGTGATCGACGGTCCGCAAAACTATCTCGGCAATCTGCATCGCGCCGTGCCGGTCGGCATCACGGTGGAAGGCGCCAACATCCTGACTCGTAATCTGATCGTGTTCGGGCAGGGCGCTATCCGCGCCCATCCCCATCTGCTCGACGAGATGAACGCGCTGGCCGACACCGATCGCGAGCGTGGCCTCGCCGCGTTCGATAAGGCGTTCTGGAAGCACGTCGGCCACAGCTTCCGGACCCTGTTCCGCGCGTTCGGCCGGAGCTGGACCTTTGGCGCCTTCGCGCCTGCGCCGGACGCGGGCGATGCCACGCCCTTCTATCGCCAGCTCTCGCGTTACTCCGCCGCCTTCGCGCTCTGCGCCGACATGGCGCTGCTGACGCTCGGCGGCGCGCTCAAGCGCAAGGAGATGCTGTCGGCGCGGTTCGGCGACATCCTGTCCGAGCTCTATCTACTCTCGGCGGTACTGAAACGCTGGCAGGACGAGGGCCGGCAGAAGGAGGATTTCGCCGCGCTGGAATGGTGCATGGCAACGGGCTTCCGGACTATCGAGAACCGGCTCGCCGAAATCCTCGCCAATCTGCCGAACCGCTTTGTCGCAATCTTCCTCAAGCTCGTGGTCCAGCCGTTCGGTGCCCGCGTGCTCGGCCCCTCCGACCGTGTCGTGCACCAATGCGCGAGCCTCGTGCTGGAGCCCTCGGCGGCGCGCGAGCGTCTGACGCCGGATCTGGCCCAAGTCGATGACAACGGCGGCTTTGCCCGGCTGGAGCGCGCGTTCAAGCTGGTCGCAGGCACGGAGGCCATCGCCAAGCGCATGCGCGCGGCGCATGTCCGCGACTGGAAGGAAGCGGTCACCAAAGGCGTGATCACGCAGGCTGAGGGCGAGCAGGTTGCCGCGGCCCGCGACGCCGTCACCGAGGTGATTGAGGTCGACGATTTTGCGCCGGAGGCGCTGTCGCCGATTTACAAGAAATCCAGCGACGTGCATCAATTCTTCCAGGAACTCGGTGAACAGAGGGCGGCGAGCTGATGGCACGACCGGTTTTCATCGTCGACGGCAGCCGGACGCCGTTTCTGAAGGCGCGTTCGGGACCCGGGCCGTTCACGCCGGTCGATCTTGCCGTGCAATGCGGCCGGCCGCTGCTGGCGCGCCAGCCGTTCGCCCCGACTGACTTCGACCAGGTCATCCTCGGCTGCGTCAACGTGATCGCGGACGAGATGAACCCGGCCCGTGTCGCCGCGCTGCGGCTCGGCATGGGCGAGGACATGGTCGCCTTCACCGTGCAGATCAATTGCGGCTCCGGGATGCAGTCGATCGACACCGCCTATCGCTACATCCGCGAAGGTCATGCCGACATGATCCTGGCCGGCGGCACCGAGGCGCTGAGCCACGCGCCGCTGGTCTGGCCGAATTCCGGCGTGCGCTGGTTTGCCGGCCTTGCCACCGCCAAGGGCGTGGCTGCGAAGCTCGGCGCGGCCTTCAAGCTGCGCCCGCGTTATCTCAAGCCGATCATCGGCCTCGAGCGCGGACTGACCGATCCCGTCACCGATCTGAATATGGGCCAGACCGCCGAGGTCGTCGGCCATCTCTTCGGCATCACCCGCGCACAGTCCGATGCTTACGCCGCCGAGAGTCATCGCCGGCTCGCGCATGCGCAAGACGCGGGTTTTCTCAAGGACGAGGTCGAGACCGCGTTTTCCCGCGACGGCAAGTTCTTCGACCATGACGACGGCGTGCGCAAGGACTCGACGGCCGAGACGCTGGCAAAGCTCCGGCCGGTGTTCGAGCGCCCCTGGGGACAGGTCACCGCCGGAAATTCCTCGCAGATCACCGATGGTGCCTCCTGGGTGATCCTGGCCTCCGACCAGGCGGTGGCCAAGCACAAGCTGACGCCGAAAGCCGTCATCGTTGACAGCCATTGGGCTGCGCTCGATCCCAGCATCATGGGCCTGGGTCCGGTGATGTCGGCGACGCCGCTGCTCCAGCGCAACGACCTCACCATCAAAGACGTCGAGACCTGGGAGCTGAACGAGGCTTTTGCGACGCAAGTGCTCGGCTGCCTCGCCGCGTGGAAGGACGATAAATTCTGCCGTGAGATTCTCGGCCTCGACGGCGCAGCCGGCGAGATCGACCACGAAAGACTGAATGTCGACGGCGGCGCGATCTCGCTCGGCCATCCCGTCGGCACCTCCGGCAACCGGATCGTGCTGCATCTCGTCAACGCGATGAAGCGGCTTGGCACGCGGCGCGGCGTTGCCACCGAATGCATCGGCGGCGGGCTCGGCGGCGCCATGCTGATCGAGGCGGTGTGACCATGGATTCCAAGATCATGACCGCGCTTGGCGACCGCGTGCTGGCGCTCGGGCCCAAGCCTGCGACCGACGGTCCCTACAAGCACTTCAAGCTGACACGCGATGCCGATGGTGTCGCCTGGCTGCTGTTCGACCGCGCCGAGACAAGCGCCAACACGCTGTCCTCGGATGTGATGGAAGAGTTCGACGCTGTGCTCGCGGCGATCGAGACCGAGCGTCCCGCCGGCCTCGTGATCCGCTCGGCCAAGCCGTCCGGTTTCATTGCGGGCGCCGACGTCAACGAATTCCGCGGCGCCAGCGATCCCGACATGGTGGAGACGCGCATCCGCGCCGCGCATGCGGTGGTCGACCATCTGGAAGCCCTGAGGCTGCCGACGGTGGCGGTCATCCACGGCTTCTGCCTCGGCGGCGGCCTCGAGGTTGCGCTCGCCTGCCAGACTCGCATCGCCATCGAGGGGGCGCGGTTCGGCTTCCCGGAGGTGATGCTGGGCTTGCATCCCGGCCTCGGCGGCACCGCGCGCTTCACCGCGCTGGTCAATCCGACGCAGTCGATGACCCTGATGCTGACCGGGCGCACCATCGATGCGCGCCGCGCCAGATCACTCGGCCTCGTCGACACCGTCACGCAGGAGCGCCACGTCCACAACGCCGTGAAGGACGCGCTGTTCGGACGCCTGAAGCGGGCGCGGCCGGGCTTGCTGACGCGCGCGGCGGGTTTCGGCTTCGTGCGCGGGCTGCTCGCCAAGCGCATGCGCTCGGAGGCGGCGAAGGCGGCGTCCCGCGAGCACTATCCCGCGCCTTACGCGCTGATCGATCTCTGGGAGACCCATGGCGGCAGCAAGATCGCGATGCTGAGGGCCGAGCAGGCGTCATTTGCCAAGCTGATGGTGACGCCGACCGCACAGAACCTGATCCGCGTGTTCTTCCTGCGCGAGCAGATGAAGAAGGCGGCGGGCAGCGGCAATGCCGTCAAGCATGTCCATGTCATCGGCGCCGGCGCCATGGGCGGCGACATCGCGGCCTGGTGCGCGGGGCAGGGACTGCGCGTCTCGCTCGCCGACATGAAGGCGGAGCCGATCGCCGGCGCGGTGAAGCGCGCCAACGAGCTCTACGGCAAGATCATCCGCAAGCCGACCGACGTGCGCGACGCACTCGATCGCCTCATCCCTGACATGGACGGGGAAGGCGTGCGCAACGCCGATCTCATCATCGAGGCCGTGCCGGAAAAGTTAGAGCTGAAGCAGAAGGTCTATGCCGGCATCGAGCCGCGGATGAAGCCGGGCGCGATCCTTGCGACCAACACCTCGAGCATTCCGCTCCAGGATCTGCGGACGACGCTGGCGCGGCCGGAGCGGCTGGTCGGCCTGCACTTCTTCAATCCGGTGTCGCGGCTGCAACTGGTCGAGGTCGTCAGCCATGACGGCAATGACCCGCAAGTGCTGAAGGAGGCGCTCGCCTTCGTCGGTGCGATTGATCGCCTGCCGCTCGCCGTGAAGAGCTCGCCCGGCTTCCTCGTCAACCGCGCGCTGACGCCGTACATGCTGGAAGCGATGGTGATGCTGGACGAGAAAACCGATCAGCGGCTGATCGACGCCGCGGCCGAGCAGTTCGGCATGCCGATGGGACCGATCGAGCTGGCCGACCAGGTCGGGCTCGACATCTGTCTCGACGTCGGCGACATGCTGCGCACCAAGTTCGGCGATCTCTTGCCGCCGACGCCGGCCTGGCTGCGCGAGAAGGTCACCAAGGGTGAACTCGGCCGCAAGAGCGGCAAGGGTTTTTATGTCTGGAAGGACGGCAAGGCGGAGAAGGCACAGCGTCCCGAGACCGGTCCGCGCGTCACCGACCAGATGATCGATCGCCTGGTGCTGCCGATGTCCAATGTCTGCGTCGCGGCGCTGCGCGAAGGCATCGTCGACAATGCCGACGCGGTCGATGGTGCCATGATCTTCGGCACCGGTTATGCACCGTTCCGTGGCGGTCCGCTGAACTATGCGCGCACGCGCGGCGTGGAGAATGTCGTATCCACCTTGCGCGCACTGGCCGAGCGATTCGGCGAGCGCTTCGCGCCAGATCCGGGCTGGGACAATTTCAAGTGAGACAGGCATGAACGAACAAGCCATGACCGGGCCGAGCGGCGATCTCTGCATCCGCACGCTGGCGATGCCCGCCGACACCAACGCCAATGGTGACATCTTCGGCGGCTGGCTGCTCAGCCAGATGGATGTCGGCGGCGGTGTGTTCGCCTCGAAAGTCGCGAAGTCGCGCACGGTGACTGTCGCGATCGAAGCGATGAATTTTCGCAAGGCGGTCTATGTCGGCGATCTCGTGTCCGTCTACGCCAATCTCGTGCGCGTCGGCCGCACCTCGCTCACCGTGCATCTGGAAGCCTGGGCGCTGCGGCGCGGCGAGGAGCATCCGTTCCTCGTCACCGACGGCAACTTCACCTACGTCTCGATCGACGAGCACGGCCGCCCGCAGGCGGTTCGCGCGACCGACACGAGGATCGCGACGTAATCGCGCGCGACGCTCTGCCTCATCTCACGAAGATGTGCAGCACCGCCAAACGCGGCGCGACGAAGTCATCGCGTCGCGCCCTCGCCAAGAACCAGTCAAGAACCAGTCATAAAACGGATGAGGTCCCAGCGTACTCAATTACGTGTCGATTCGGGGTGGAAACGGTCTCAAATGCCTGAGGAACCTTTGGGCAGGAGCATCGTTATTTGCCCGCACTGAGGAATCCACGGACCATGCCGGATAGCTACATCATCGAAGTCGACTCGCAGACCGCAGGTATCGTCGTTCGTTCTTCCGGAGGCTACTGCTTCTTCGCTTCATCCCACCGCTTCAACCGCCTCGAAGGTCAACTCTTCCGCAACGCCCGCGAAGCCGAGCGCGCCGCGCGCAAGCTGATTAACGGCGATGAGAAGGAGGCGGCGTAAGCGCCGCACTCGTCATTCTGGGGCGCGCGAAGCGCGAGGTCGGAATTTTTTGCCGAGCACACAGCTGCCTTTCCTTCTCCCCTTGCGGGAGAACGTGGCATAGGCCGACTTCAGCCGCCGTTCTTAAGAGAACGCCGAAGCAAAGCTTCAGCTATGGCGCCGGATGAGGGTTCTATCGGCAATTGAAAAGCGAGAGAATGACTCGCTGAAGCATACCCCTCACCCGTCTCGCCTCGGCGCGGCGTGAGCCACCCTCTCCCGCAAGGGGAGAGGGTAAGAACTGCATCACAACTTCGTCGCTGCCCGCGAGAGCAGCTTCCAGTCGTCGCCCTGCTTCTGCCAGTTCATCAGGATATGAAGATTGGTCGACACTTTTTTCCCATCGGCTGCCATCTCCTGCTCGCCGAGCCAGTGGAAACGGACGATCGCCGCAGGGCCGACGACCTTGATGGTCGGGTCCTTGTATTCGATCGATAGGAATTTCGACTTGCCGTCGGTGGCATTGGCGATGAAGGTCGCCTTGTCCTCGACCTTGCCGCTGGAATGGCTGTAGCTGAGATCGTCCCAGCACAGTGCGCCGAGCGCCTTCGGGTCGGCCGCGATCTGGGCGAGACGAAAGGCCTCCACCTTCTTCGCCACGGCCTCTTCGTCTGCCGAGGCAGCGAACGCCGGTGTGGTGAGAGCGAGCGCGGAGACGGCGAGAGTCGAGAGAGCCAGATCGCGTCGGTTGATCGTCATCGTTTCCTCCTTTTTGATCTTGCGACGAGTGTTGCAGCCGCGCGCGACTTTGTCGAGTGTCGCATTGTCGTCATGTGGATGCTCATTGCGCGTGCGAGGCCGTATTGATACGTCTTTCGCATTGATGCGCTGCGCATGTGGGAAAGTACGGAAATGATCGAGGTCAAAAGGCAAGCGATGGGCAGGGCGTTGCTATTCGACATCGACGGCACGCTGGCCGATACGGATCCGCTTCATCGCGAGGCCTTTCACCGCGTGTTCGCCCCGCGCGGCCACGTCGTGGATGATGAGCGCTTCAAGCGCGAGCTTCAGGGCTTTTCCAATGTTTCGATCGGGGAGCGATTTCTGCCAGACGAATCGCCGGAACGGCGGCTCGCGATCCTCGGCGAGAAGGAGGCGATCTTTCGTGATCTGGTGGCCGGGCAGATCGCGCCGATACCGGGGCTGATGGCGCTGCTCGACCGTGCGGATGGCGCCGGCATCCCTATGGTCGCCGTGACCAACGCGCCGCGGCTCAACGCCGAGCTGCTGCTCTCGGGCCTCGGCATCACCGAGCGGTTCAAGGCAATCGTGATCGGCGACGAGCTGCCGCACGGCAAGCCGCATCCGCTGCCCTATCAGGAAGGGCTGCGTTTCGTCGGCGCCAGCGCGCCAGCCTCGATCGCATTCGAGGATTCACGCTCCGGCGTGCAATCGGCCGCGGCGGCCGGCATTCCCACCATCGGGCTGCGCACCACGCTCAGCCATGCTGACCTCGTTGCGGCCGGCGCGGTCGCTTCCGCCGGTGCGTTCGACGATCCGGAGCTGCTTGCGCACCTCGCAGCCGCGATGGCGTGGTGAAGATCCTTGTCCGTTAACCGTGATCACGCATTGACCGGACGCGTGAACCGCCGCACCATGCAGCTTCCTGATGTGAGGCCCTTGCCGTGACCGGACTGACCCATCGCCAAGCCGAAATCCTCAACATCGCGCGCGCCTCGGGCCGCGTCATGGTCGAGGAGCTCGCGCGCCGGTTCGAGGTTTCCGCGCAGACCATCAGGAAAGATCTCAACGATCTCTGCGAGCGGAGATCGCTGACCCGCATCCATGGCGGCGCCATCATCGCCTCGGGCGTCGAAAACCTCGCCTATGAGGCGCGCCGCTTCGTCGCCGCCGACGAGAAGAAGGCGATTGGCGCCGCCGCCGCCTCGCTGATCCCGAACGGCTGTTCGCTGTTCATCAACATCGGCACCACCACCGAGGAGGTCGCGAGCGCGCTGACCTCGCACGAGGATCTCCTCGTCATCACCAACAATCTCAACGTTGCCATGCTGCTCTACCGCCATCCCCGCATCGAGGTGGTCGTCGCCGGTGGCACGGTGCGGCGCGCCGACGGCGCGGTGGTCGGCTCGACCGCGACGCAGCTGATCGGCCAGTTCAAGGTCGACTATGCCATCATCGGTGCGTCCGCGATCGATGAAGAGGGCGCTTTGCTCGACTTCGACTATCGCGAGGTGCAGGTGGCGCAGGCCATCATCGCCAATGCCCGCAGCGTCATGCTGGTCGCCGATTCCACAAAGCTGCGCCGCAGCGCGCCGGTGCGCATCGCGCACATCACCCAGATCCAGACCTTCGTCACCGACCAGGAGCTGCCCGAGCGCCTCGCCACCATCTGCCACAGCAAGGGCATCGAGGTGGTCGAAGCGATGCCGAAGGAGGTGAGGGAGATCGATGAGGCCCAGGCCGATGCGCAGGACGCCGCGCCTGAAGCGGCGCCGGTGGTCAGGCTGCGATAGTGCCTTAGGCGTCGCCCCACGGGTTGAGCAGCGGAACGCCGGTAGGTTCGAAATCCCCGACGTTGCGCGTAACGATCGTCAAGCCGTGAACAAACGCGGTTGCCTCAATAAGAGCGTCGCGTTCGGCCCGCGGGTTGGGAACGTGAAGTTGTGCGCAGCGCTGCGCCACGGCCGTGTCGATGGCCAGGATTCGGTCTTCAAAACGAGCCAGAATATGATTGTCGATCCAAGCGCGCAGAATGGCTCCTTGCGTGGTGTCTTTGCGCTCGATAAGGCGTGCGCCAAGTTCGATTTCGAGTATCGAGATGACGGATATGAAGAAGCTTGCCGCCGGAATTGAACTGGCCCAGGCGGCGACGTTGCGATGAGCTTTATCTGGTCGCCTCAGTTCGGAAATGACATTGGTGTCCAGCAGAAACATCAGTCGAGATCGGCCGGCTTGAAGATCCCACCGGCAATGCGCGGCGCATCGAAATCGAAGTCCGTTCCGGCCTGCGCCAAGGCTTCGGCAAGGCTCATGTGCCCGCCAGTTAGGCGCAAATAATCTTCGATCGTCAGCAGGACATGGGCCGGGCGGCCGCGGTCCGTAATAAAGACCGGTCCCCGCGAAGCCGCTTTTTTTGCGCCGCTGGTATCGTGATTGAACTCTCGGCTGGTGAGAGTGGTCACCATTGCTTGCACCTCCTGGCCGGGGCTTCGCCGGTACAAATCTTATGTAGGCATGTTACTACATTCAAGCCGTCAACGCATTTACTGGTAGCTCGATTCCCCGCTCCATTTCAGTGAGTCCTGCCTTGGGTCTCCGCTAAGTTGCGGCTTGTCCCTCGCAACGCCCACAAAAAATGTTCCGCTTTCACTTCCTTTCGCCTCTCTTTCATCTTGCTTTCGTTTTGTGGTGTGATCTAATCAAAAACGAAAGTAGCCGCTCGATGGAACGGGCGGTCTTCGGGGGATGCGTCTGTTGGAGCGTATTTTCGACCTCGCCATCATCGGAGGCGGTGTGAACGGCTGCGGCATCGCGCGCGATGCGGTGGGCCGCGGCAACACGGTTTTCCTATGCGAAATGAACGATCTGGCGAGCGGGACGTCGTCCTGGTCGACCAAGCTGGTGCATGGCGGCCTGCGCTATCTCGAATATTACGAATTCCGCCTGGTCCGCGAGGCGCTGATCGAGCGCGAGGTCCTCTGGGGCATCGCGCCCCACATCATCCGCCCCCTGAGGTTCGTCCTGCCGCATCACGCCGGCCTGCGCCCGGCCTGGCTGCTGCGCCTCGGCCTTTTCCTCTATGATCACATCGGCGGCCGCCACCTGTTGCCCGCTACGCGCACGATCGATCTCCGACGCGACGAGGTCGGCCGCCCGCTGATCCCGAACCGCTACTCCCGCGCATTCGAATATTCCGACTGCTTCGTCGATGACGCCCGCCTCGTCGTGCTGAACGCGCGCGATGCCGCCGACAAGGGCGCCGAGATCCGCACCCGCACCCGCGCGACCGAGATCCGCCAGTCCGACGGCATCTGGACCGTGAGCATGGTCGACACGCTGACTGGCGCGCGCTCGTCGATCCAGGCGCGCGCGCTGGTCAATGCCGGCGGTCCTTGGGTCGAGGACGTGCTCGGCCGCGGCGCCGGCGTCAACGCGAAGGCCAAGGTACGCCTGGTCCAGGGCTCGCACATCGTGGTCAAGAAGCTCTACGACCACGACCGCGCCTACATGTTCCAGAACGCCGACGGGCGCATCATCTTCGTGATCCCGTACCAGGACGATTTCACGCTGATCGGCACCACCGACCGCGACTATGACGGCGATCCCGCCAAGGTGAAGGCGACACCTGAGGAGATCCAGTATCTTTGCGCTGCCGCCAGCGAATATCTGGCCAAACCGGTCACGCCAGAGGACGTGGTCTGGACCTATTCCGGGGTGCGCCCGCTCTATGACGACGGCGCCAGCGAAGCCAAGGCCGCAACCCGCGACTATGTGTTCGAGCTCGACACACCCGGCGGCGTGCCGCTGCTGTCGATCTATGGCGGCAAGATCACGACCTACCGCCGCCTCGCCGAAGAGGCGCTGGAACGGCTCGCCCCCTATCTTCGCAGCGCGAAAGCGCGCGAGGGCTGGACCGGCAAATGGCCACTGCCCGGCGGCGACATGAACGTATCCGACATCGACGGCCTGATCGCCGAGCTCCAGCGCGGGTATCCCTTCCTCAGCCACGAGCATGCGCGGCGCCTCGCCCGCGCCTACGGCACAAGGGCGATCAAGCTGCTCGGCGATGCGAAATCGGCCGCCGATCTCGGCCAGGCCTTTGGCGCGACGCTGACCGAGCGCGAGGTCCGCTATCTCATGGCCAATGAATGGGCCGTCACCGCCGACGACATCGTCTGGCGCCGGTCCAAGCTCGGCCTGCGACTATCTGCCGACGAGATCGCGGCGCTTGACGACTGGATCAGGACCAACGCCGTGCCGCAAACTCCCCTGCTGGAAGCGGGAGGGCGCTCATGACCGTGACACTCGATCACGTGACCCGGACTGTCGAAGGCGTCCCGCACATCCGCGACGTCTCGCTGACGCTCGAGAGCGGAACCCTCAACGTGCTGCTCGGCCCGACGCTGTCAGGCAAGACCTCGATCATGCGGCTGCTCGCCGGCCTCGACAAGCCGACCACGGGCAAGGTGCTGGTCAATGGCAAGGACGTCACCGGCGCCGATGTGCGCCAGCGTTCGGTCGCGATGGTCTATCAGCAGTTCATCAATTACCCCTCGCTCACGGTCTATGAGAACATCGCCTCGCCCTTGCGTGTGCAGGGCAAGCCGCGCGATGAGATCGAGGCGCGTGTTGCGGAGGCTGCAAGACTGCTCCGCCTCGAGCCGTTCCTGAAGCGCACGCCGCTCCAGCTCTCCGGCGGCCAGCAGCAGCGTACCGCGATCGCGCGCGCACTGGTCAAGGGCGCCGATCTCGTGCTGCTCGACGAGCCGCTCGCCAATCTCGATTACAAGCTGCGCGAGGAGCTGCGCGCCGAGCTGCCGCGCATCTTCGAGGCTTCCGGCGCGATCTTCGTCTATGCCACGACCGAGCCGACCGAGGCGCTGTTGCTCGGCGGCAATACGGTGTGCATGTGGGAGGGCCGGGCGCTTCAGATGGGCGAGACCGCCAACGTCTACCGCCGCCCGCAGACGCTCCGCGTCGCGCAGGTGTTTTCGGATCCGCCGCTGAATCTCGTCGGTCTCGAGAAGAAGAACGGCTCCGTGCAATATGCCGGCGGCACGACCTCACCGGCCTCGGGGCTCTATGCCGGCCTTGCCGACGGCGCCTATCGCGTCGGCTTCCGCGCGCATCAGCTCGCCCTTGCCAATGGCGAGGCCGACCGCCACGCCTTCCATGCCACGGTGACGGTGACCGAGATCACCGGTTCGGAGAGTTTCGTGCATCTGACCCGCGACGGATTGAATTGGGTGGCGGTGCTGCACGGCGTGCACGAATTCGAGCCGGGCCAGACCATCGATGCCGTGCTCGATCCCAATGACATCTTTGTCTTCGACGCGGCCGACCGGCTCGTCGCGGCTCCTGGCATAGCGTTTTCAAGCGAAGTGCGTAGCGGTTCGCGTGAAGAAAACGCGTCAAACAGAAAAAGCTCTTGAGGGAGGTGCGACATGGCCCGCATTGACCTCGTCGATCTCGCGCACTCCTACGGCGGCAATGATGCCGCGCCGGAAAGCTTCGCGCTGAAGCCCGTCACCATGACCTGGCGGCAGGGCGGCGCCTATGCGCTGCTCGGGCCGTCCGGCTGCGGCAAGACCACGCTGCTCAACGTCATCTCCGGCATCATCACGCCCTCGCGCGGAAGGATCATGTTCGACGGGGTGGACATCACACCGCTGTCAACCCAGAAGCGCAACATCGCCCAGGTATTCCAGTTTCCGGTGATTTACGACACCATGACGGTGGGGCAGAACCTGGCGTTTCCGCTGAAGAACCGCGGCGTGCCGAAGGCCGAAATCGACAAGCGCGTTGCCGAGATCGGCCGCCTGCTCGATCTCGAACCCTATCTGAACCGCAAGGCGACGCGGCTCACGGCCGACGCCAAGCAGAAGATCTCGCTTGGCCGCGGCCTCGTCCGCTCCGACGTCGCCGCCGTGCTGTTCGATGAGCCGCTGACGGTGATCGATCCGGAGCTGAAATGGCAGCTCCGCTCCAAGCTGAAGGCGCTGCATCGCGAGCTCGATCTCACGATGATCTACGTCACCCATGACCAGACCGAGGCGCTGACCTTTGCCGACACCGTGGTCGTCATGCATGACGGCCGCGTGGTGCAGAGCGGCACGCCGGCCGAACTGTTCGACAAGCCGGCGCACACCTTCGTCGGCTATTTCATCGGCTCGCCCGGCATGAACATCCTGCCCGCGGAGGTGAGGGGACGCGAGGCGCGGATCGGCGGCCATGTCATCGCGCTCAACCGCAGCTACGACAATCTGCCTTCGGGCGCGAAGATCGAGATCGGCGTCCGTCCCGAATTCGTCGAGGTCGTCGCGCCCGCGCCCGACCTGCTCACCGCGAAGATCGAGCGCATCGACGATCTCGGTCGCATCCGTTTCGCGCGAGCGCGGCTCGGCGACGCAAAGCTCGCGGCGCGCGCCCCTGGCGGCTTCACCAGCCCGGATGGCAACGCCGGGCTGCAATTCGATCCGTCGCATGTCCACGTCTATGCCGACAGCCTTCTGGTGGAGGGAGCCGCCTGATGGACAAGACCGTCAACCAAAAAGCCTGGTTCCTGGTGCTGCCGGTGTTCCTGGTCGTCGCCTTCTCGGCGGTGCTGCCGCTGATGACGGTGGTGAACTATTCGATGCAGGACACCTTCGGCAACAACCAGTTCTTCTGGAACGGCGTCGGCTGGTTCAAGGAGCTGCTCGATCCTTCGACCGATCTCGGCGGCCGCTTCCTCGCCTCGCTCGGCCGCAATCTGTTTTTCTCGCTGGTGATCCTCGCCATCGAGGTGCCGCTCGGCATCGTCGTCGCGCTGTCGATGCCGCGCGAGGGCTGGACCGTCGCGGCCTGCCTCGTGATCCTCGCGCTGCCGCTATTGATTCCGTGGAACGTGGTCGGCACGATCTGGCAGATCTTCGGCCGCCCGGACATCGGCCTGCTCGGCTATGTTCTCAACGCGATGGGCTTCGACTACAATTACGTCTCCAACGACATCGACGCCTGGGTCACCGTCATCGTGATGGATGTCTGGCACTGGACCAGCCTCGTCGCGCTGCTCTGCTATGCCGGCCTGAAGTCGATTCCCGAAGCCTATTACCAGGCCGCCCAAATCGACGGCGCCTCGCGCTGGGCCGTGTTCAAGGCGATCCAGCTGCCGAAGATGAACCGCGTGCTCTTGATCGCTGTGCTGTTGCGCTTCATGGACAGTTTCATGATCTACACCGAGCCCTTCGTCGTCACCGGCGGCGGGCCCGGCAACTCCACGACCTTCGTGTCGATCGAGTTGGTCAAGATTGCGCTCGGCCAGTTCGACCTCGGCAAGGCCGCCGCGCTGTCGCTGGTCTACAATCTGATCATCCTGATCGTTTGCTGGATCTTCTACACCGTCATGACCAATGCCGGCGTCGAACGCAAAGTCCAGGCGGAGAGCGAGCCGGCGGTGGAGCCCAAGCCTGTGGCTGGGCTCAAGCCCGTGCCCGCGCTCAAGCCTAAGGAAGGAGTGGCCTGATGCATTCGATCCCCGGCCGCCGCCTCGTCATGGGGCTGTTCCTGATCTTCCTGTTGTTGCCGATCTACTGGCTCGTCAACATGAGCTTCAAGACCAACAGCGAGATCGTCTCGACGATGACGCTGTGGCCGCACACCCCGACGCTGCAGCACTACAAGCGCATCTTCACCGACGAGAGCTGGTATTCCGGCTATATCAACTCGCTGGAATACGTCGTCCTCAACACCATCATCTCGATCGCGGTGGCGCTGCCGGCGGCCTACGCGTTCTCGCGTTACCGCTTCCTCGGCGACAAGCACCTGTTCTTCTGGCTCTTGTCGAACCGCATGGCGCCGGCCGCGGTCTATGCGCTGCCGTTCTTCAACCTCTATTCGGCGATCGGCCTGTTCGATACGCCCTGGGCGGTCGCGCTGGCGCACTGCATCTTCAACGTACCGCTGGCGGTGTGGATCCTCGAAGGCTTCGTCTCCGGCGTGCCGCGCGAGATCGACGAGACTGCCTTCCTCGACGGCTATTCGTTCCCGCGCTTCTTCATCAGGATCCTGGTGCCGCTGATCGCGAGCGGCATCGGCGTCGCCGCGTTCTTCTGCTTCATGTTCTCCTGGGTCGAGCTCCTGCTCGCACGCACGCTGACCTCGGTGCAGGCCAAGCCGATCGCCGCGATCATGACGCGCACGGTGTCGGCCGCCGGCATGGACTGGGGCCTGCTCGCCGCCGCCGGCGTGCTCACCATCATTCCGGGCGCGCTCGTGATCTGGTTCGTCCGCAACTATATCGCGCGCGGCTTTGCGCTCGGTCGCGTGTAAGGAGGCGACCATGGAATCAATCGCATGGATGGCCTGGACGCTGCCGACCGCGATCTTCTTCGCCGCGCTCGCCTGCACGCTGGCCGTGATGACGTGGCTTGCCGCGGTCTATCCTGAGGCCGAGCGCGTCGGCGTACTCAGCATTCCGACCACGCGCGGCGACCGCCTGTTCATCTCGCTGATCGCGGCCGCCGTCATTCACCTCGTGTGGATAGGCCTCGTCGGCACCGATGCGATCGCCACGCTGCCGATCGGTGAGGAGGGTTTTGAGATCTCGAGCCTGTGGCTCGCGTCAGGAATTTCGCTGGCCACGGCCGTGCTCATTTTCCGCACGGTCTGAAGCTCGCGAAGGGACGGCCAGATCCGGGACCAACCCGGGCCTGTATAAAAGTTTGTCGCTGCAACGGAGGAATAACATGCGACAGTTTAGGAGAAGGAAAGGTCCATTGACCAAGAATAGCTTTCTGACCATGTCCAGCGTCGCCGCGATTGTTGCGGTGTCGTTCGCTGTCTCGGCGCCGGTTCGCGCCGCCGACGACGCCGTGATCCAGAAGTGGATCGCGGAATTCCAACCCTCGACGCTGTCGAAGGAAGACCAGAAGAAGGAGCTGGAATGGTTCGCCAAGGCCGCCGAACCCTTCAAGGGCATGGAGATCAACGTCGTCTCCGAGACCATCACGACCCACGAATATGAATCGCAGACGCTGGCCAAGGCGTTCTCCGAGCTCACCGGCATCAAGCTCAAGCACGACCTCATCCAGGAAGGTGACGTCGTCGAGAAGCTCCAGACCCAGATGCAGTCGGGCAAGAACGTGTATGACGGCTGGATCAACGATTCCGACCTGATCGGCACGCACTTCCGCTACGGCCAGACCATCGTGCTGTCGGATTACATGACCGGCGAGGGCAAGGACGTCACCGATCCCATGCTCGACGTCAACGACTTCATTGGCAAGTCGTTCACCACGGGGCCGGACGGCAAGCTATATCAGCTTCCCGACCAGCAGTTCGCCAACCTCTACTGGTTCCGCTACGACTGGTTCACCAATCCCGACTACAAGGCCAAGTTCAAGGCCAAGTATGGCTACGAGCTCGGCGTGCCCGTGAACTGGTCCGCCTATGAGGACATCGCCGAGTTCTTCACCAACGACATCAAGGAGATCAACGGCGTCAAGGTCTACGGCCATATGGATTATGGCAAGAAGGACCCTTCGCTCGGATGGCGTTTCACCGACGCCTGGCTGTCGATGGCCGGCAACGGTGACAAGGGCATTCCGAACGGCCTGCCGGTCGACGAGTGGGGCATCCGTATGGAAGGCTGCCGTCCGGTCGGCTCCTCGGTGGAGCGTGGTGGCGACACCAACGGCCCGGCCGCGGTCTACTCGATCACCAAGTATCTCGAGTGGCTGAAGAAGTACGCGCCGCCGCAGGCGCAGGGCATGACCTTCTCGGAGGCGGGCCCGGTGCCGGCGCAGGGCAACATCGCCCAGCAGATGTTTTGGTACACCGCCTTCACCGCCGACATGGTGAAGCCGGGTCTGCCGGTGGTGAACGCGGACGGTACGCCAAAATGGCGCATGGCTCCGTCGCCGCATGGCTCGTACTGGAAGGAAGGCATGAAGCTCGGCTACCAGGACGCCGGCTCCGCGACGCTGCTGAAGTCGACCCCGGCGGACCGCCGCAAGGCAGCCTGGCTCTATCTCCAGTTCATCGTCTCCAAGTCGGTGAGCCTGAAGAAGAGCCATGTCGGTCTCACCTTCATCCGTGAATCCGACATCTGGGATAAGTCCTTCACGGAACGTGCGCCGAAGCTCGGCGGCCTGATCGAGTTCTACCGTTCGCCCGCCCGCGTGCAGTGGACCCCGACCGGCAACAACGTGCCCGACTATCCGAAGCTCGCGCAGCTCTGGTGGCAGAACATCGGCGATGCGTCGTCCGGTGCGAAGACGCCGCAAGCCGCGATGGATGCCCTTGCGGCCGCCCAGGACTCCGTCATGGAGCGCCTGGAGAAGTCCGGCGTGCAGGGCGCCTGCGGTCCGAAGCTGCACAAGAAGGAGTCGGCCGAATACTGGTTCGCCAAGGCCCAGAAGGACGGCACGATTGCGCCGCAGCGCAAGCTCGCCAACGAGAAGCCGAAGGGCGAGACGGTCGACTACGACACGCTGATCAAGTCGTGGCCGGCCACCCCGCCCAAGCGCGCGGAAGCGAAGTAAGCGGCGCGTAAGGCATCAAGCACGAAAGGCCGGGAGCGATCCCGGCCTTTCTCCTTTTTCTGGAGTTCGGCGCGCTGTCTCCACACCGTCATTGCGAGCGCAGCGAAGCAATCCAGACTGTCGCCGCGGAAGGATTCTGGTTTGCTTCGCTGCGCTCGCCATGACGAGCCTGTAGCGCGCGCCTTCACTCCTTCCGTCTCACCAGATCCTCGATCATGGCCTGCACATGTGCAAGCCACGCCCTCCGCATCTCCTGATCGGCGAGGTCGGTCTGCATGTAGCTCGACAGCGTATAGAGGTTGGCGCGGTAGAAATAGGTCAGCGATAGGATCGACAGATAAAGGTGGAGGCGGTCACAGTCCGGCCTGAACTCACGCCGCTCGATGCCGCTCTGGAGCACGCGCTCCAGCATGCTCAGTTGGGTATTGGCGAAGCTGCGGCGGATGTTGTTCTTGACGTGACGACCCTTGAAGAGATTCTCCGTAGCGAGAATGCTCAATAGCTCCGGGTGGGCCCAATAGTAGTTCCAATTGAAGGCGACGAGTGCCGCCAGCGCCTGGCGCGGGCTGGAAAAGTCGAGATCGAGCGCCTCTTCCGACGCGACCAGATCGGCATAGCAATGCTCGATGACCTGATGAAAGAGCTTCTCCTTGCTCTTGAAGTAATAATAGAGCATCCGGTCGTTGCTCTTGGCGGCCTTGCTGATGCGATCGACCCGCGCGCCGCCATAGCCTTCGCGGGCGAACTCGGCGACGGCCGCACGCAGAATGGCCTCGCGGGTCTGATCGGGCGCTCGCGTCCGTCGAACCGTTGAAGCCTTTGTCCGCTTGGCTGCCCGCTTGAGGCGCGGGCCGGCCAGTGTACGGGCTGGCAGCTCTGTATCGTTGGGCATCGCGTATCCCAGGGAATCACAACCAGCAGGATGGGGCTTGCCGTTTTTTTGGCAAGCCCGCCGATTTCTTCGCCATTGACAATCATTAGCTCTTGGTATTCGCTATGTAGTAAGTACTACATACATAAGCTGGTCCCAATGGCGGGAGGCTGATATGCGCATTTCGGCTATTGCGAAGTTCGTCGGACTTGTCCTGGCGGTGGCCTGCGGCGCAGGTCGGGCCGCAGAGCCGCCGCCGATCAGGATCGGAGAGATCTCAAGCTATTCGGCCCTCCCGCTGGGGACCCGCGGCTATCGCCAGGGCTGGGAGCTCGCGCGCGACGAGATCAACGGCAAAGGCGGCGTGCTCCGCCGCAAGCTCGAGATCATGGCCCGTGACGACGCCGGCAAACCGGACGTCGCCATCACCGCAGCCGGTCAGCTCGTCGACGGTGAGCAGGTCGACCTCCTGACGGGCACGATCCTCTCCCATGTCGGCCTCGCCGTCGCCGATTTCGCCAAGCAGAAGCGGACATTCTTCCTCGCCTCACAGCCCCTGACTGACGCCCTCATCTGGGAGAAGGGCAATCGCTATACGTTCAGGCTGCGGCCGAGCACGTATACCCAGGCGTCCATCCTCGCAAAGGAGGCGGCCAAGTTCCCCGCGCGGCGCTGGGCGACGATTGCACCGAACTACGAGTTCGGTCAGGCGGCGGTAGCGAGCTTCAAGCGCGAACTGAAGCGATTGAAGCCCGACGTCGAATTCGTCTCCGAACAATGGCCGCCGCTCGGCAAGATCGATGCCGGTGCCGTCGTGCAGGCAATGACGGGGGAGAACCCGGATGCCATCTTCAATGCGACGTTCGGATCGGACCTTGTCAAGCTCGTGCGCGAGGGATCGACCCGAAATGCGTTCGCGAACCGCGCCGTGGTAAGCATTCTCTCCGGCGAGCCGGAATATCTGGCACCGCTGAAAGATGAGGCGCCGCCCGGCTGGATCGTGACCGGATATCCCTGGAGCGAGATCAAGACGCCTCAGCATGACTCGTTCTTGAAGGCCTATATCGCTCGATTCAAGGAGCCGCCCAACATCGGCGCACTCATCGGCTACACCAACACGCTGGTTCTCGCGAAGGCGATCGAGATGGCCGGCTCCACCAAGACCGATGATCTGATCAAGGCGATGGAGCATCTGAAGGTCGACACGCCGGTGGGGCCGATCGCCTTCCGTGCGATCGACCATCAATCCACCATGGGCGTCTATGTCGGCAGGCTCGCAGTACGGGACGGCCAGGGCGTGATGACCGACTGGCGCTATGTCGACGGCGCCGACTACCAGCCCGCCGACGCCGAGGTGATGGCCAAGCTCAAGAACTAGAGGTGCCGCATGAACCTGCTCGCTCCCCGCAATACCTGGTACCCGCTGACATGGTCGCGCAACATCACGCGCACGCTGTCGCGCCACCGCATTCTCGGCATGGACCTTGTCGTCTACCGCAGCGAAGCGGGTGGCGTCGTTGCGCTCGACGACGCATGTCCACATCGATTGGCGCCGCTGTCGATGGGCAAGCTCAAGGGCGATGCAATCGAGTGCGGCTATCACGGAATGACATTTGGGGCCAACGGGCGCTGTGTCCGGATTCCGGGTCAGCCGATGATCCCGCCGAATGCACGGGTGTCGTCCTATCCGCTCAGGGAGAAGATGGGACTGGTCTGGATCTGGCCCGGCGATCCCGCGCTCGCCGACCCGTCGCGGATTTATGATCTGCCGCAATACGGTCAGAACGACTGGCATGCGGCGGAAGGAGACGCTCTTCGAATCGAAACCAACTATCTCAACCTCGCCGACAATCTCTGCGATCCCGCGCATGTCAGCTTCGTCCACCTGTCGACGCTCGGCAATTCGGCCAGCGAAGACATTCCGGTCGAGCACACTTTTTCCGAGGATGGCGTGCTGGTGTGGCGGTGGATCAGGAACGCGCCGCCGATCCCGCTGTTCGCCAAGTACGGCAATTTCGCCGGCAATGTCGATCGCTGGCACTATTACGACTATATTGCGCCTTGTATCGCAGTGATCGATTTCGGCAGCGCGGACGCCGGCAAGATCGTCGATGCCACGGACCGAGGGAAGGGATTGCGCATCTTCGCATGCCACTTCATCACGCCGGTCGACGATCACATCTGCATCGATCACTGGCTTCATGTGCGCAATTTTGCGCTTGACGATGCCGATGTCGATCAGCGCCTGCACGCCGATTTCCGTATCGCCTTTAACGAGGACAAGGAGATTCTGGAGCGCATCGAGGAGGTCGTGCAGGCGCGCCCCAATGCCAAGACCATCCGCCTCGCCATCGATGCCGCCCCGCAGCGCATGCGTCGCATCGTGGAACGCATGGTGACTGCAGAAACTGAGACACGCGCATTGGCGTGAGTCTGCCGGCAGGTACAGGCCGGGTGCAACCCCGACCTTCTTTGTTGGTGAGCGCACCCTGCAACCGCGCCGTCATTGCGAGCGCAGCGAAGCAATCCAGAGTCTTTCCGCGGAGCCAGTCTGGATTGCTTCATCGCCAGCGCAAAATTGCTTCGCAATTTTGTCGCGAACTCCTCGCAATGACGAGCTTGTGGCACAAGCGTCCCACACATTCGGTGTCATCGCCCGCGAAGGCGGGCGATCCAGTATTCCAGAGACGGTCGTGATTGAATCGAGAAGATGCGGCGTACTGGATGTCCCGCCGGAGCCCGCCATCGGGCTCGCCGGAGGCGAGACCCGGTGGCGGGGCATGACAGCGTATGCGCCTTACTCCGCCGGCTCGGCCGCCAGCGTCGGGTAATCCGTGTACCCCTTGGCGCCGCCGCCGTAGAATGTGGCCTTGTCCCAATCGTTCAGGCCTACGCCCTGCTTCAGCCGCTCGACCAGGTCGGGGTTGGAGATGAAGGGCTTGCCGAAGGCGATCAGGTCGGCAGCGTCCGCGTCCAGCACCTTGGTGGCGAGATCGAAATCGTAGCCGTTGTTGGCGACGTAGGCGCCGGCAAAGCGCTTGCGCAAGGATGCATAGTCGAACGGCGCGATGTCGCGCGGACCGCCGGTGGCGCCCTCGACCACGTGGAGATAGACCAGCTTGAGCGCGCTGAGACCGTCGACGATGTGATCGAACAAGGCTTGTGGGTTGGAGTCGGAGAGGTCGTTGGCCGGCGTAACCGGCGAGATGCGGATGCCGGTGCGGTCGGCGCCGGCCTCAGTTGCAACCGCCTTGGAGACCTCGAGCATCAGCCGCGCGCGGTTCTCGATCGAGCCGCCATAGGCATCGGTGCGCTTGTTGGCGCCGTCCCGGGCGAACTGGTCGAGCAGATAGCCGTTGGCGCCGTGGATCTCGACGCCGTCGAAACCGGCCTCGAGCGCATTCTTCGTCGCACGCTTGAAGTCGTCGATGATCCCCGGAATTTCGGAGACCTCGAGCGCCCGCGGCTCCGAGACGTCGGCGAAGGTGCCGTTCACGAATGTCTTGCCTTTGGCGCGGATCGCGCTCGGCGCCACCGGGGCTGCGCCATTCGCCTGGAGATCGACATGCGAGATGCGGCCGACATGCCAGAGCTGGATGAAGATCTTGCCGCCGCGCTCATGCACGCGATCGGTGACCTTGCGCCAGCCGGCGACCTGGTCCTTGGAGTAGATGCCGGGCGTGTCCTGGTAGCCCTGACCTTGCTGCGAGACCTGGCTCGCTTCGGTAATCAGAAGCCCTGCGGAGGCGCGCTGGCTGTAATAATCGGCGGCGAGAGGGCTGGGCAGGAACGTGCCGGGCGCGGCACGGTTGCGCGTCAGCGGCGCCATCACCAGGCGGTTGGCCAGCGTGATCGGGCCGAGCTTGTAGGTCTCAAACAATTTGGTCGGACGGCTCATGGGGAATGTTTCCAGGCAATGAGAGGTCACGAACACTTGTGCATCGCGACATCAGGCGCAAGGGCCGAGCCATACTCAAACTGCAGGCGAGCTACGCGGCAAGGCCGCGTAGCATGATTCATGTGCAATTTCGGCCGCGGCAGGGAAATTCCGCTACGCGGCCGTGCGATTTGGCAAATCAGTTCGCGCCGAGGAAATCGCGTTTGCCGATCTCGACCCCGTTGTGGCGCAAAATGCCGTGGGCGGTCGTGGCATGGAAATAGAAGTTGGGCAGCGAGAACGCGCTCAGGAATTGCTGGCCCTTCATGGTGATGGATTTGTCCGGACCGGCCGGGAAGGTGACGTCCTTGACGTCGGCACCTTCGAACTGCTCGGGCTTGAACGACTTCACATAGTCGATCGTCTTCGCCAGCCGCTGCTTCAATTCCGCGAAGCTGGTCTCCGTGTCGGGCGTCGACGGCACGTCGCTGTGGGTCAGCCGCGCGCAGCCCTTGGTGGCGAAATCGCTGACGAGCTGGATCTGCTTCGACAGCGGCAGCATGTCCGGGAAGAGGCGGGACCCGAGCAGGACGCCGGGGTCGATCTTTTTGGCCGCGCAATGCGCCTCCGCCTTGGTGAGCAGGCCGGTGAGGCTATTCAGCATTTGCAAATAGGCGGGGACGACGGCGTCGTAGAAGGACATGTGATGCTCGCTGTGATGGTGGGAAACCTCAGGAGAAAACCTGAGCCACTCACATGGGAACGTCATGGAAAAATACAATCGCGGAAGCGGCTTGTGCGATGCGAAAATTCTCTCACACCGTCATCGCCCGGCTTGACCGGGCGATCCAGTACGCCGAGACGGCTGTGGCTGAACCGATGGGCTGCGGCGTACTGGATGCCCGCTTTCGCGGGGCATGACAGCGGATGGACCGCTATCGTAACACGCTCGCTGGCTGCGCCTGCGCCGTGCCGCCGCGCATGCGCGCCAAGAGCTCCGCGGTCGGCCAGGAATCGGCCGGCAGGCCGTATTTGATCTGCATCGCCTTCACCGCGGCGCGGCTCTGCTGGCCCAGCACGCCGTCGACCTTGCCGACATTGAAGCCGGCACGTACCAGCAATTGCTGCAATTCCTTGAGCTCGTTGAATGGCAGCTGCGCCACCGGCGTCATTGGCTTGCGCATTGGCGGGGCGCCAGCGATGCGCGAGGCGAGATAGCCCGCGGTGGTCGAATAGATCAGCGAGTTATTCCACTCGGTGTAAGCCGCGAAATTCGCATACGCTATGAAAGCCGGCCCAAAGCGCCCCATCGGCAGCAGCACGGACCCCGCGAGATTGTCATTCGGCAGCGGCCGGCCGTCGGGATAGGTCACCCCGAGCTGGGCCCATGTCGAACGCGGCTCTCGCACCGTGAGATCGGTCTTATCCCACGGCAGGTTTTGCGGCACCTTGATCTCTTCCAACCACGGCTCGCCGCGCCGCCATTTCAATCCATTGGCGATGTAATTCGCGGTCGAGCCGATCACGTCGGGTCCCGAGCGCAGCAGGTCGCGCCGCCCGTCGCCGTCATAATCGACCGCGTAGTTGACATAATGCACGGGCAGGAATTGCGTCTGTCCGAGCTCGCCGGCCCAGGAGCCGATCATCTCCTCGGGGTTCAAATCGCCGCGGTCGATGATCTTCAGTGCGGCGATGGTCTCGTTCACGAACATCTCGGAGCGGCGACAGTCATAGGCGAGCGACACCAGCGATTTCAGCGTCGGCAGATTGCCCATGTTGGCGCCGAAGTCGCTCTCCAGCCCCCAGAAGGCGGCGATCACGGCCGGCGGTACGCCATATTCCTTCTCGGCGCGCGCGAATGCGGCCGCGTATTGCTTGATGTGCTGCTGTCCGTTCTGCATGCGGTAGGGTGCGGCCATGCGGCCGGCAAATTCGGTGAAGAGCTGACCGAACACGCGCTGGCCGCGGTCACGATTGACGATGCCCTGGTCATAGACGAGATACGGCGAGGCTTCCGCGATCGTGCGCTGCGACACGCCGGCGGCCACCGCCTGTTGCTTCACGTCGGCCAGGAAGCGATCGAAGCTCGCGCCATTGTGGCACGATGCCGCGCGCGGCGAGGGCGCCTTCGGCGCCACGGGCTTGGCGGGCGTTGGCGCGAACTGGGCGGAGGCAGCAAAGGAGCACGCGACGAGAGCAATGGTCGCGATCGCACATCGGGTCAGGAGCATGAGGTTTCCGGAGGGGAGGAGGAATCTGCCGCAGTCTAAAGGAATGAAAGCGGCCGAGCCATTCCCTTCGTCAGTCCGGGCCCATTGGGTGACCCCGAATGACCTCTTCCCACAATAGCCGCGGCCCCGCGACGCACCTTGAAACCTTGCACCCGGGCCGGGGTCATCCCTACCTCAGGCTTGCCGGCCTGCAATGCCTCCAGCGGCGCGGCCGCGCCAGGAGACGGCCATGAACTATCTTCGTACCGCAATGCTGCTCGCAGGCCTCACTGCCCTGTTCATGGGCGTGGGCTATCTGATCGGCGGTGCCTCGGGCGCCATGATCGCGCTCGTCATTGCCGCCGCGACCAATCTCTTCACCTACTGGAACTCCGATCGCATGGTGCTCTCGATGTACGGCGCCCACGAGGTCGATCGTGCCAGCGCGCCGGAGCTGGTCGGTCTCGTCGCCGAGCTTGCCGGCCGCGCCGGCTTGCCGATGCCGCGCGTGTTCCTGATGGACGAGCCGCAGCCCAACGCGTTCGCGACCGGACGCAACCCCGAGAACGCCGCGGTTGCCGTCACCACGGGCCTGATGAACCAGCTCAGCCGCGAGGAGCTCGCCGGCGTGATCGCGCATGAGCTCGCGCATATCAAGAATCACGACACGCTTCTGATGACTGTTACCGCGACCATCGCCGGCGCGATCTCCATGCTGGCGCAGTTCGGCATGTTCTTCGGCGGCAATCGCGACAACAACAATGGTCTGGGCATCGTCGGCTCGATCCTGATGATGATCCTCGCCCCGCTCGGCGCCATGCTGGTGCAGATGGCGATCAGCCGCACGCGCGAATATGCCGCCGACAATCTCGGCGCGCGCATTGCGGGACAGCCGATGTGGCTGGCGTCCGCGCTGGTGAAGATCGAGGGCGCCGCGCATCAGGTGCCGAACTTGGAAGCGGAGCGAAACCCCGCAACCGCGCACATGTTCATCATCAATCCACTGTCGGGCCACGGCGTCGACAATCTGTTCGCCACCCATCCCTCGACCCAGAACCGCATCGCGGCGCTTCAACAGCTCGCGGCCGAGCTCGGCGCGCAGTCGCCGTCGGTCGGCGCCAACGAGAACTATCCGCCGCGAAGCCCATGGGGCCGCTCCTCTCCTTCACGTGGTCCTTGGGGCTGACGCGGAACCGGCTGGAATTTGCGCCAGGCTTTGTGACCTGGCGCACACAAATTCCCCGGCGCCGGTGTTAACACCCCAGCGAGACCATTGCTTCGAAAGGGGATGCGTGGCCGGACCTCAGCCGGCCAGCGTCGAAGATGACCAGAGCTGCCGTACCATTGCTGATCGTCCTGTGCGTGCTCATTGGGCTGTCCACGCACATGGTCGTCAATTGCGGCGACGAGGACGATCCCGACATCTGCTCGGCCGTGATCGGCTTCTCGCCGCTGCGCGGCTCGCTGATCGCCTTCGCCTATGAGGGCCGCGGACGGATCGCGCTGCGCCACGGCGACTTCAGGCGGGCGATCGCCGATTTCGACGAGGCCATCCACCTCAATCCCAACCGCGCCTCACTCTATCGCGACCGGGCGCTGGCGCGCCGGCAGAACGGCGACCTCGAGCTTGCGATTGCGGATTATGACGAGGCGATCGCGCATGACCCCAAGCTCGCCGGGCCCTATCACCAGCGCGGTCTCGCGCTCGCCGCCAAGGGCGATCTCGACCGTGCCATCCTGAGCTACAGCACCGCGGTCCGCCTCGATCCCTCGGACGCGCAGGCCCGCCTCGACCGGGGCTTCGCATTCCTCGCCCATGGCCAGACAGACGATGCACGTGCCGATTTCGAAGCCACGCTGGCACTGCCGCCCGGCAAGGACGCGCGCACCCGCGAAGCCGCGCGCGCCAAGCTCGCCGAGCTTTCGAATGTCGAGCCGACCCGGCTCGCCGGGCCGAGAAGGTGATGGGAGTTCTCTCCCTCTCCCCGCAAGCGGACTGCAAGCGGGCGAGGTGAAGTGCGAGCTCCGCGCCTTACTTCGCCTTCTTGGCTTTTGCCTTCTTCGCCTTGGCAGCCTTCTTCGCCGGCTTCTCTTCCTTCGCCTTCTTCTCCACCTTGGCCGCAACCGGCGTGCTGGCGGCGAGGCGCATGGCGCGGGCGTAACTGTCGGCGACGTTGTCGGCGGACATCTGCAGGCGCTTGGCGGCGGCGGTGGCCTGCTCCAGGGTGGCCTTGGCCATCATCTTGAAGCGGTCGCTAGTCTCTTTGCCCTTGGCCTTGGCCGCAAGGCCGTTGAAGCGATCCCGCCGCTCCTTGGCGCGGGTCATCAGGCCCGTATGCAGCTGTCTGGCCAGTTGCCGGATCACGACATCCAGGTCGGCGTCCGCCATGTTGTTCTATCCCCTTCGAAAACGGTATCGATGCGGGCGGGACTATGCAGATCGGGCCCTGTCTTGGCAATTGCCGCCTGCGCGTCATCCGCAGCTTCCGGCTGGCAAAACAAAAAAGCCGCGCATTTCGCGCGGCTCTGATGTGGTCTGGCGCACGACGCGCGACGTCTGCCTCACTTCAGCGAGGCGACCGGACCGCTCGAGGCTGCCGGGTCGGGATCGAAACCGAATACGCCGACCAGGTATTTGTAATAGTCCGGCATCTTCTCCTTGAGCGTCTCGCGCGACTTCGGATCGTGGAATTCGCTCTTTCCGGAGAGGAAGATGCTCGCGGTCACGGCAAAGAACTCCATGGGATTCTTCAGCGCATAGGATTCCTTGGGCAGCAGGTCCTTGGACTTGGCCAGGGCATAGTAGGCGATCACGCCCTTGTTGGCATAGCCGTCCGGCAACAGCCGCGCGTGATAGGCGTGCAGCAGCTCGTGCAGCAGCACGGCCTCCTTCTCGTAACGCATCATGTCGGGCCGCAGCATGATCACGCCGAGGCCCGAATCGACCGCGAGGTCGATGGCATTGGGATTGGTCCAGCGCTGCTTGCCGGGGTCCCAGACCGTCAGCGTCCGGGGCGCGCTGCGCTGGATGTCCGGCGTGACCCGGCCGTAGCACGCGGTCGCGGCACCTTCGTCGAGGCAGGCCAGCTCGCTCGCGACGATCGGAACGGTGTGGAAGAAGCGCAGCACGCGCGGCGACAGGCCGACGCCTTCGACGACGTCGATCTGGCTCTTCAGATTGTCGGTGAGCTTGTCGACGTCCTTGCGGTCGCGATTCTCGGACAGGTCGAACATGTAGCCGCGGTAGCTCTGGAAGCCCGGCGGCAGCGGCTGCGCTGCGTCAGTGGACGCATCGGGCGATCCGGCAATGGATGGATTGGCGAAGAGCGCGGCGACGATGGTTGCGGTCAGCAACAACGCAATGCGCATGATGAACCCCCTGATCTCACTTCGCCGGCAGGATAGGCCACCGTTGTTTGCGAAAAGTGAGTGGGGCAAGACTAAGGCACCGATGTTGAGGCGTGCTTAATCCTTGGTTGCAGATCGTGGAGGCGGATTAGGGCGGGGTTAACCAAGCGTGGATTGGCGGCGCGCTTCGGCGTAACATCCGCTCCGGGCACCAGGCCCGAAAGTCCAGACAGCCGGAAGGGGAGGATGCCATGTATGCCGCCATCCGTCAGGCCAAGGCGAAAAGCGGGAGTGCGGAAGAGCTGACGCGTCGCATCAAGGACGGCGCCGTTCCGATCATCAGCGACGTCGAAGGTTTCCGCGCCTATTACGTCGTCTATGCCGGCGACGACACGGTCACCGCGATCTCGATCTTCGACAAGTTCGAGCAGGCCGAGGAGGCGAACAAGCGCGCCATCGCCTGGATCGAGAAGGATCTCGGCCCGCTGCTCGCCGGCGACGCCCGCGCCGTGGCCGGGCCGGTGATCGTGCATACGCTGGCGTAGGCCCTTCGTCATTGCGAGGAGCCCGCGACAAAATTGCGAAGCAATTTTGCGCTGGCGACGAAGCAATCCAGGCTGTCACCGCGGAGACAGTCTGGATTGCTTCGCTTCGCTCGCAATGACGTGGAAGCAGCCGCGCTCACAACTCCCGTGCATTCGAAAACGCAAACGAACTCACCCTTCTCGTCGTCTCGTCCAGGATCAGCGTGCGCGTGATCGGCGGCTCGGCGCGCTGGGCGCAGTTTTCGCGCTCGCAGAGGCGGCAGTTGACGCCGATCGGCGTGCCTTCGGTCTTCTCCAGGTCGATGCCCGCGGCGTAGGTCAGGCGCGCGGCGTGACGGATCTCGCAGCCGAGGCCGATGGCGAAGCGCGGCTGTGGCAGCGGATGCGGCGCGACCGGGCGGCGCACCATCTGCGCGATCGAGAAATAGCGCGTGCCGTCGGGAAGCTCGATCACCTGCTTGAGGAGGCGGTCCGGCGTGTCGAAGGTCGAGTGCACGTTCCACAAGGGGCAGGTGCCGCCGAATTTCGAGAACGGGAACGTGCCTGACGAGAAGCGCTTCGAGACGTTGCCGGCATTGTCGACACGGAGCAGGAAGAACGGAATGCCGCGCGCGTTCGGCCGCTGCAATGTCGTAAGGCGATGGCAGACCTGCTCGAAGCCGGAATTGAAGCGTTGCGCCAGCACGTGGATGTCGTAATTGAGCGCCTCGGCCGCGGCGAGGAATGCCGGGTAGGGCATCATGACAGCGGCTGCAAAGTAATTGCCGAGCGTGATGCGGAACAGTCGCCGCGGCGCGTCGTCGAGCGGGCCGGATCGACCGATGATGGTCTCCAGATGCTGCGCGCATTCACCTAGGCCCAGCTGGAAGGCGAGCTGGAACGCGCGGCCGGGCGGGTCGACCAGCTCGGAGATCAGGAGCTGGCGGCGGTGGCGGTCGAACCGCCGGAGTGTCTCGCGCATCACGTCGACGGGCATGATGCGGGTCTGGATCGAATGCTTTTCGCGCAAGCGCGCGGCCAGCGCCGCGTAGAGCCCTTCGGCCGGCACGTTCAACTCGTCGCGAAGAGTTTCCGCGGCCTGCTCCAGCTCCGGGAAATAGTTGCGGTTGGCCTCGATCAGCTCGCGCACGCGCTCGACCGGATTGGCCTCGTAGCGCGTGCCGACGTCGCGGTCGGCCATTTGCGCCGCCGCCAGCGTCTCGCCCTGACGTGCCTCGGTATAGGCCGCATAGAGCCGTTGCAGCGCATGGGTCACGCCCGGGCAGAGCTCGGCGAGGTCGCGCAGCTCCTGCTTGGGAACGTCGATCTGGCGGAACAACGGATCGGAGAAGATCTCGTTGAGCTCGGCAAAGAAGCGGTCCTCGTCGGCGGTGGCGAGGTCGCGCAGGTCGAGGTCATAGGTCTCGGCCAGCCGCAGCAGGATCTGCGCCGTCACCGGGCGCTGGTTTCGCTCGATCAGGTTGACATAGCTCGGCGAGATCGAGAGCCCTTCGGCGATCTGGGTCTGCGACAGCCCCAACTGCTGCCGGATCCGCCGGAAGCGCGGACCGACGAAGAGTTTCTTGCCGGAATCGGCGGCCATTTCAGGTCTCCGTGTGCATCAAGGACAGTCTCATTGACCTAAATTTTTAACAGAATTTACAAAATAACATCTATTACATGTTCCGATGTTACATGACATCACCAATAAAAAACAAGGCACCTGTACGAAGTTTCCGTTTTCGCGTTTAGCTCCTGACACGCATTTCGCAATGCACTGTCAAAAATGTCGATGGCAAAACGGTCGTCGTCAGCGAAAAGGATCAGGCCATGAATTATCAGCCCCGCGGCATCAGCCCCCTCCTGCGCCCGGCTTCGTATCAGAGCGAGGTCGAGGCGGCTCAGACGCTTCTTAAGACCCAGCCGACCTGGAACGGGGTGACGGCCGAGGCCGTCGCACGCATGCGCCTGCAGAACCGCTTCAAGACCGGCCTCGACGTCGCCCGCTACACCGCGGCCTTGATGCGGGCCGACATGGCCGCCTATGACGGCGACCCCACCAAGTACACCCAGTCGCTGGGCTGCTGGCACGGCTTCATCGCCCAGCAGAAGCTGATCTCGGTCAAGAAGCACTTTGGCAAGACCGATCGCACCTACCTGTATCTCTCGGGCTGGATGATCGCCGCGCTGCGCTCCGAATTCGGCCCGCTGCCCGACCAATCGATGCACGAGAAGACCTCGGTGCCCGCGCTGATCGAGGAGCTGTACACCTTCCTGCGTCAGGCGGATTCCCGCGAGCTCAACGACATCTTCCGCGCGCTCGACAAGGCGCGCAAGGAAGGCGACAAGGTCAGGGAGAAGGAGCTGATCGGTAAGATCGACAACTTCCAGACCCACGTCGTGCCCGTCATCGCCGACATCGATGCCGGCTTCGGCAACGCGGAGGCGACCTATCTGCTCGCCAAGAAGATGATCGAAGCGGGCGCCTGCGCGCTTCAGATCGAGAACCAGGTCTCAGACGAGAAGCAGTGCGGCCATCAGGACGGCAAGGTCACCGTGCCGCATGACGTCTTCCTCGCGAAGATCCGGGCCTGCCGCCACGCCTTCCTCGAGCTCGGCGTCGAAGACGGCGTCGTCGTGACCCGCACCGACTCGCTCGGCGCCGGCCTGACGCAGCAGATCGCCGTCAGCCACAAGCCCGGCGACATCGGCGACCAGTACAACAGCTTCCTGGATTGCGAGGAAGTGACGGCGGAGAACGCCAAGAATGGCGACGTCATCATCAACCGCAACGGCAAGATGATGCGTCCGAAGCGGCTGCCTTCCAACCTCTACCAGTTCCGCCCCGGCACCGGCGAAGACCGCTGCGTGCTGGACTGCATCACCTCGCTCCAGAACGGCGCCGACCTGCTCTGGATCGAGACCGAGAAGCCGCATATCGAGCAGATCGCCAAGATGGTCGACCGCATCCGCAAGGTCGTTCCGAATGCGAAGCTGGCCTACAACAACTCGCCGTCGTTCAACTGGACGCTCAACTTCCGTTGGCAGGTCTACGATGCGATGAAGGAAGCCGGCAAGGACGTCAGCCAGTACAACCGCGCCGAGCTGATGAAGGCGGAGTATGACGACACGCCGCTGGCGAAGGAAGCCGACGAGCGCATCCGCACCTTCCAGGCGGATTCGGCCAAGCGTGCCGGCATCTTCCACCATCTGATCACGTTGCCGACCTATCACACGGCGGCGCTCTCGACCGACAATCTCGCACGCGAGTATTTCGGCGAGCAGGGCATGCTCGGTTACGTCAAGAACGTCCAGCGCGCCGAGATCCGTCAGGGCATCGCCTGCGTGAAGCATCAGAACATGGCCGGCTCCGACATCGGCGACGACCACAAGGAGTACTTCGCCGGCGAAGCTGCCCTGAAGGCGGGTGGCGTCCACAACACGATGAACCAGTTCGGCTAACGCATCAGGCACTTCGACAGGAGACTGACAATGACCACAGGCAGCAATTTCTGGGTGATCGGGGGCGAGTTCGGTTCGATGAACTTCCACAAGCTCGTGGAAGGCTCGGCCCAGGTCAAAGGTCCGTTCAAGACCCGCAAGGAAGCCGAGGACTGCTGGCGCGAGGTGTCGGAGGAGAGCCGCCACAAGGCCGGCGTCCGCTTCTCCATCGTGGAAGAGCCGTCGCGGGTCCCGGCCTGACGCACTGAACTAAGAAGACGTCCAAGGACGGATGGTCCCATCCAGGCCCTGCCTGGGTGGGATCGTCTGTTTTTGGCACGGGTGAAACGTTTGTGGGTGCCGTAAGTATCTGGAATTGTGGGCCCTTTGCGGACGCTGTGGTTGCTGATAGGTTAACCATGGTGTTTGAGGACGAGGCCGACAATGTCAGAGCCCGAAACCAGCGGAATCCATCCCAGCCAGCCGCGCCCGGTGCGGCTGCGCGATGCGCTGTTGCGCGCCCGGATCGAGGCCGCCGACCGGACCGGCGTGGTCGTCGATCTCAGGGACGCCGAGGTGGCCCGGCTCGAAATCCTCAACGACGCGCTCGATCCCTTGTTCGCGCAGGTGCCTGATAAGATCGACCTGTTCGACCGCGGCATCAGCCAGGGCGATACGCCCAGGCTCTGGATCGACGTCGTCGCCCATATCATGATGGGACGTGACAAGCGGCTGTACCGCTTCGTCCAGGACACCCGCTTCGGCCGCATCGTGCTCGCCGAATCGCACGACACCGCTGTTATCGTCGAGGCCGTCACCGACTATGTCGCGCGTCGCATGATCGAGCGCGAGCATGCGATGGTGGTCCCGCCCGAACCGCAGGCACCGGCCACCGAGCCGCCGCGCCGCTCGCGCCTGTGGCCGTTCGTGTTTGGCTTCATCCTCGGCGCCGCCGCCTTGTTTGGCGTCGCCGTGCTGGCGGCGCTGCGGAGCTGGTGAGGCTCCCTCCGTCGTCATTGCGAGGAGCCCTTGCGACGAAGCAATCCAGGAATCTTTCCGCGGAGGGACTCTGGATTGCTTCGCTGCGCTCCAATGACAGTGAACTAAATCAACCGCGTATGCTTGATCTGTCCGATCTGGAATCCAGCCCCCAGGCTCCGCACCGTCTGCTCGCAACGCCAGCCGGCATTGTCCTTCTCGATCGTGAACAGATTATACGCCGCCGCCGGGTAGCGTCCGTGCGCGAGCGCGGAGGCGGAGGGCACGCCGACCGCAGGGATGTTGCCGTTCGGGCCCTCGAACCACATCGTCGAATGAATGTGGTCGTGGCCGTGCAGGATCAACTCGACGCCGTGGCGTTTCAACAGTGCCAGCAGCTCGGCCGCGTCCGTCATCCGCTTCTGGCGCGCGACGGATTTCAGTGGGTGGTGCACCAGCAGCACGCGGAAGACGTCTTCCGCGGCGAGCCGGTCGAGAACCTGTTCGAGCGACGCGAGCTGATCGCGCCCGAGCGTGCCCGTCGCCATCAGCGGCAGGGTCGGCACCGCCGTCGACAGGCTGATCAGCGCCAGCGGCCCACGCCGACGGACGGCTGGGAAAGCCACGGTGTCGGGCGTGTCCGCGGCGATGTAGTGCAGGAACGTCTCGCCGAAACGATGACGCGTCGCGCTGACATAGGCATCGTGATTACCGGGGATCGCGGTGACGCGGTCGGGCGGGCCGACGCTTTCGAGCCAGGCCAGGGCCGGCGCGAATTCGGCTTCCAGCGCGAGGTTGACGAGATCGCCCGTTACCGCGATGTGGTCGGGCGCCTGCGCCTTCATGTCGGCAACCAGCGCGTCGAGCACCTCACGGCGCTGGTATTTGTGCCGATTGCGCGTCCAGTTGACGTAACCGAGCGCGCGCTTGCCGGCGAGCTCGATCAGCCGCGGCTCCGGCAGTGGCGGCAGATGCGGATCGGACAGATGGGCGAGCGTGAAGGGGGCCATGGCGCGCGATTGCCTCGCTATTGCTCCGCTGTAATGGCAAGGTCGCAGCCGGCGCGCAAGCAGGGCCTCAAAAGGGGGTGTCAAGGAAAGCCTGATGGGAGAACGTCTGAACACCATTCGACGAAAATTCGAGCCGCTGCTGCGGCGCCTCTTCCATGTCTATTTCCTGTTGGTCCGCGGCATGACGCTCGGCGTCCGCGCCGTGGTGCTGGACGCGGAGAACCGGGTGTTCCTGGTCAGGCACAGCTATGTCAGCGGCTGGTACCTGCCCGGCGGCGGCGTCGATTTCGGCGAGACCATGGCGCACGCGCTACGGCGCGAGCTCAAGGAGGAGGGTGACATCGATCTGATCGGAGATGCCGTGCTGCACGGCATCTTCCTCAACAGCCACGTCTCCCGCCGCGACCATGTCGCGGTCTACGTCGTCAGGCAGTTCAGTCAGGACCGCCTGCCCGCGCCCAATCACGAGATCGTCGAATGCGGGTACTTCGCGATCACGGCGCTGCCCGAGGGGACCACGCCCGGCACACGGCTGCGGATCGCGGAAGTGCTGGGCGGCAAGCCCCTGATTGCGACGTGGCGCTGAGGGCGGGCTGTACTGGTCGTTCAACGGCGAGTCAGAACACCTCTCCCGCCGGCGCTGAAAAGGAACTGAGCATCTTTGCTGCCCGATGGACCGCGCTGCGTTCAGGTGCTATCCCGCCAACTGACATGACCGATCTCTCACTCACCATCCTTCCCGAGGCCGCCGGCGACGCCCAGGCGATCGAACGGCTGCACGAGCGCACCTTTGGTCCCGGCCGCTTCGTGCTCAGCGCCTATCGGATTCGCGAGCACGTCGACCATCTGCTCGAACTGTCCTTCACCGCGCGCATCGGCACGCTGCTGGTCGGCTCGGTCAGGCAATTGCCGATCCTGATCGGCGACACGCCGGCGCTGCTGCTCGGGCCGCTCACCGTCGAGCCGCCGTTCCGCGACCGCGGCATCGGCCGTCTCCTGATGGAGCGCGCGCTGAAGGACGCCAAGGAAAAAGGCCACGCCATCGTGCTCCTGGTCGGCGACGAGCCCTATTACAGCCGCGTCGGCTTCAAGCCGGTCCCCAAGGGCCGCGTCACCATGCCGGGGCCGGTCGACGCCGCCCGTATCCTGGTGTTCGAGCTCGTCGACGGCGCTTTCGAGGGCGTGTCGGGGGCGGTCGGTCCCGACTGGAGCAAGGCGCGGGGGTAGGGGCTACGACGCTGCGAATTGGAAGCGCGGCGTTGCCTCATACACCGTCATTGCGAGCGTAGCGAAGCAATCCAGAATCTTTCCGCAGTGACGTCTGGATTGCTTCGCTACGCTCGCAATGACGGTGTGGAGACAGCCGTGCAGCCCGGATTAGCTGAAGCGCAATCCGAGACGCGAGGTCAGTCAGTCGGGGCCAATAGGCCCCGACTGCTTCGAAACTAGAACTTGAAGTTCGCGAATGCCCTGACGCCGATGCCTGGCATCAACACCTCGTCCTTGGTGTAGGACACCGAGTTGCGGATGTTCTCGTTGAGGAGATTGTTGCCGACGATGCCGGCCATCATCTCGCGTGCGCCGAACCAATTGCGGTCGAGCTTGGTCTTGTAGCTGACCTCGGCCTTCAGCAGATTGTAGCCAGCTGTCGGGGTCTCCGCGATCACCGCGACGTTGTTCTGCGCGAAGGCGTGCAGCAGGTTGACGCGCATCAGCCAGTTGTCGTCGCGCCAGAACACGCCGCCGCCCATTCTGAGCGGCGGAATCCGCGGCACGTTGGTGCCGTCGCTGAAGGTGGCGCGGACGAAATCGAGCTGGTTCTCGATGCCCCAGATGCCGCCCTGGAACGCGCCGACGTCGAGCTGCGACTGGAATTCGCCGCCGCGGAAATTCGCATTGCGTTGCGAGTAGACCGCCTGGTTCAGCTCGGCGCCCGGCGTGCCGCAGGACGCAAAGTCGTCGTCGCAGGACACGCCGGTGAGACGGCGGAAGATGAAATTGTCGAAATGCGTGTAGTAGACCGTCGCCTCGAACCGGAACGGCCCCGTCGCCTTGCGCACGCCGAGCTCGACCGATTTCGCGGTCTCGATGGTGAGGTTCGGATTGCCGATGTCAAAGGTCGCGGTCGCGTCGTGGCCGCCGCGGGAAAACAGCTCGGCCGCCTTCGGTGCGCGCTCGACATATTGTGCGGTGATGCTGCCGACCATGCCGCCCGGCAGGTCCTGCAACAGGCCGATGCTGCCGCTCTTCGGGGTGAAGGACGGATTGCGCGAGATCGCCGTCTGCGGCGTGCCGTCGGGCAGGTAATCGGCCGGGAAGTCCGGCGTCGTGCCGTGCAGCTCGACATGCTCGATGCGGCCGGCGATCTGCGCCCGCGTCGCTTCCGTGAACTTGAACTCGTTGAAGGCGTAGCCGGCAACGCGCGTGCTGTTGTTGGGGTCCCACAGGCCGTTGAACAGCGTGCCGGGATTGTCGGGGCTCGGCGCGCTCAATTCCTGATGTCCGACCTGGAAGCCCAGCGCCGTGGTCACCTCGGCGAAGCGCGCGTTGAATGGCATCAGCTGCACCTCGGTGCGGATCTCCTGCTCCTTGTTGGTGAAGGTCTGCCTGATGCCGTCGCTGCTGAGGTCAGCGGGATCGGCAAGACCGATCTCGTTGTGCCGGTAATCCGTCGCGCCGGCCCAGAAGCGGACGGCATCGATCGCGGCCGCGTCGGGATGGTACTCGCCCTTGACGTTGATCTTGGTCTGGTGGCCGTCGATCCGCGTGTTGTGGTCGGCGCCGTCGATGCCGGGGATGTGGTAGAGCGAGTCGTTCTGCGTGATCGACGCGCCGATATAGCCGCCCTGGAAGAAGTAGGAGCCGCCGATCGAGGCGCCGTCGGAACGCGTCGCCGAGTTGGGCTGGCGACCGTTCACGGGGCGCGACTGGTCGGTGAGATAGGGATAGCTCGGGATGTAATAGTCGGAGGTCGTGCGGCCATAGGCGTCGGCATGGAACGCAAAATTGCCGCCGCCGGTATCAAGCAGCACGCCGCTTTCGACGCCGCGATCGACCGAGCTGAACGCGGTGCGCGTCTCGGCGGTGACGCAAGGCGAGGTCGCGGCGCTCGCGAGCGGGGCCTTGGTCGGCAGGCCGTAGGTCTGGAACGACGGCGCGCAGGACGGCATCGCGTCCGGAATCCGGTTGTTGGTGGCGCTGACGACGCCGCCGATCGAGGTCGAGCCGTAGCGCAGCGCGGCCGGCCCGCGCACCACTTCGACCTGGTTGGTGGCGAGCGGATCGATCGGGACGAAATGATCCTCGCCGAGATCGGACGCGCCGCCGCCATTGGTGCCGTTCTCGACGATGCCGACGCGGTTGACATCGAGGCCGCGGATGATCGGCCGGCTGGAGGCGCCGGGCGCGAAGCTCGAGCCGGTGATGCCGGGCTTGGAGAACAGGAGATCGCCGAGTTGACCGCCGCCCTCGCGGCGGATCTCCTCGTTCGGCACCACGGTGACGGTCGCGAACTGGTTGGTCACAATAGGCAGCACGCCCTGCTGAGGCGCGGCGGGCGCGGGGGCTGCGGGCGGGGCTTCCGCCGTTTGTTGGCGGCTGCGCACCCGCGCGGTTCGCGTGCCGCGACCTGCGCTGCGGGACGGCACCACCGCTCGGCGCACGATCGGGCTCGGCGCCGTCACGGTGACGGCCGGGATCTCGGTCGACGATTTGTCTTGCGCAGGCTGTTGTGCCGGCTCTTGGGCGAAGGCGGGCGTGGCGGCGACGCCGAGCAGGAGCAGGCTTGCTCCGCCAAGGCGCTGCGCGCGTCGCAATTGAAATGACATGGTCCTGATTCCAGCCAGGCCGTCCGCATGATTGTCTGCTGATCGGAGGCGGCCTGCCGTCGCAGCGCGACGGAATTCGACTTCAACTTCTCCCAGGCATTCGCCGCCATGCGGCGAGGCTGGGCATGATCAAGCGTTGGAGGTCAGGACGCAGGAGGGGCGCGGGGCTGGAACGCCGTGCCGGCCGATTTCAGATGGATGAATTCGGCATCGGTGGTGCGGTGGAGCAGCTCGATCGCCTGCGGCAGCAGCAGCACCGGCGGCGTCGCGAACACGATTGTGCCCGCCATCGCGACGACGGCGCAGATCGCGCAATTGTCGTCGCCGGGATGCTCGCGGTCAGGACGGGCGGGCGATTGCTTCTGGACCGCGCCGCGGTCCATCGCAGCAACGCCCTTGGCGATGTCCTTGGCGCTGTCCGTCTGCTGCAGCGAGGATTGGGCGAGGGGCGCGGCCTGCGCGAACCAGTGGCTGTGGCCGAACGTCAGCGCGAACTGCACCAGCATCGCGAACAGCGCGAGCCGGGCACCGTGCCTCACATTTGACCGAAACCATTTCATCCGAAAGCGCCCCACACCGCGCGGCCAATCCCCTGGCATCGCGGCGTTACAATGTAACATCGCCCGATCGATCAGCGGATGTCAACGGTAGGCGGATCGGCGCGCGCAGGCCGCCGACCCAATGTGTCGTTCCGGCAACTAGTCTAGAGTGGATTGAGATTAGGCCTGATGCAGCAACGCAGAAGGTGCGCTCCGTCTCCCGCTTGCGGGAGAGGGCTGGGGAGAGGGTGTCTGTTTGGAGAGAACCCTCACCCGGCGCTTCGCGCCAACCTCTCCCGCAAGCGGGAGAGGTTGAACGAGCCCCCGACCAAGAGATCACCGCCCTTCGCGGACCCAAGTCGCGGCGAAGGCACCGAGCAGCAGCAACAGGCCGATCAGCCCGGCGAAGATCGGCAGCACGCCGACGCCCTTCACGACGCTGGCATCGCGCATCCGCACGCCCATCCAGCCGTCGCCGTGGAAGACGCTGGTGGAGCGCACCGGCAGGATGCGCGGCAGCTCGACGCTGGAGCCACTGGCCACGCGCACGGCGTTGCCGCCGGTCGCCTGGGTCAGCGGCTTCAACGTCTCGGTGGTAGAGGTGACTTCCGAAAACTCCTTCGGATTGGTCGGGCCGACATTGATCAGCGCCTTCAGCGTGCCGTCGGTGGCCTGCCACAGGCCGAGCTCGTTCGCCGGCAGGCTGGCGCGCCACTCGCCGGGATCGCCGGGGCTGAGCGTCAGGTCGTGCGACACGCCCGATGGCGAGGTCACGTTCACCGGCTGGACGCTGTCCGACATGGTCTGGCGCACCACCACGAGATCCTTGCCCTGCACCTGGAGGCGCAGCGCTTCTTCATCGAGATCCGGCTGCTTCATCAGCCAGTGCGACATCCGCCTGAGCAGGTCGAGATGCGGTCCGCCGCCCTCATAGCCGCGCGCCCACAGCCAGATGTGATCGGACAGCAGCAGCGCGACGCGGCCCTCGCCGAAGCGCGACAGGAACAACAACGGCTTGCCGTCGACGCCGGTCATGACCGGCGGGTTGACCGCATTGCGGGTGTCGACGGTGCGGAAGAACCGGCTCCAGCGCGGCGGCTCGGATCCCGAGCCCTCCAGCCCGCGCGTGACGGGATGGCGTTTGCCGATGTCTGACAGATGCGCATAGAACGGCTTTTCCGTCACACCGACGGGCTCGGCCGGCAACACCGAATCCAGCGGCGTGCGCCAGATGCTGGTGTTGGAGGCGTAGTCGGGGCCGGCCGAGACCAGCACCGCGCCGCCCGAGCGCACATAGCGCGCGATGTTGTCGAAATAGGCGATCGGCAGCACGCCCTGGCGGGCGTAGCGGTCGAAGATGATCAGCTGGAATTCGTTGATCTTCTGCTGGAACAGCTCGCGGGTCGGAAACGCGATCAGCGACAATTCGTTGATCGGCGTGCCGTCCTGCTTCTCCGGCGGACGCAGAATGGTGAAATGCACGAGATCGACGCTGGCGTCGGATTTGAGCAGATTGCGCCAGGTGCGCTCACCCGAATGCGGCTCGCCCGAGACCAAGAGCACGCGCAGCTTGTCACGCACGCCGTCGATGGCGACGACCGCGCGGTTGTTCACCGGCGTCAATTCTCGCTCGAGCGGCGAGGCCTCGATCTCGACGATGTTCGGGCCGGCATGCTTGATGTCGACGTCGACGCTCGCGGCCTGGCCGCTCGATAGCGTGCGCTCGTTGATGACCTCGCCGTCCCTGCGGACCGTGACCTTGGCACGCTCGCCGGAGACGCCCTGGTCGTCGAGGCGGTAGCTGATGGTCTGGGTCTGCCCGACGATGCCGAAGCGCGGCGCCGCCGTGATCGCGATGCGGCGGTCGCGCTCGTCCTTCTGCCCGGTGACCAGCGCTTGCACCGGCGCCTGGAAGCCGAGCGCGGCGGCGTTCGCCGGAATGTCGTGGACGCGGCCGTCGGTGATCAGGAACGCGCCGGCGACGCGGTCGACCGGCACGTCCGACAAGGCCGAGGCGAGGGCGCCGAACAGTTTCGTGCCGTCGGTCTCGCCGTCGGCCTGTCCGGCATCGACGACGCGGACTTCGAGGCCCTTGATCTTCTTGAGGCTGTCGACCAGCGCTTCCTGCGCTTGCGCGGCCTCGCGATTGCGGTTGCCGAAATTCTGGCTCGGGCTCTTGTCGACGACGACGGCGGCGACCGAGGTGAGGGGATCGCGATCCTCGCGGGTGAAGGAGGGATTGGCGAGCGCCAGCAGGAACAGCGCCAGCGCGGCCACGCGCACGGCCGCGCCGCGTGCGCGCGCGAGCGGCAGCACCAGCGCAACGACGACGATCGCGGCCAGCGCAAGCCAGAGGACGATCGCGGGAACAAGCGGCGTGAACGCGATGCCGTAATTCATATCGCCCTTCTATTCGTTGTGAGCATGATCTTCACGGAAAACCGGTTCCCACTTTTCCGGATCATGCTCATTGCCCGAGCCGTTCGATCAGGGCTGGTGCGTGCACCTGGTCGGCCTTGTAGTTGCCGGTCAGGGTGTACATCACGATGTTGGCGCCGGCGCGGTAGGCGAATTCGCGCTGGCGGGTATCGCCGCCGGTCACCGGCAGCATGGCCTGGCCGTCGGGGCGCACCGCCCAGGCGCCGGCTAGGTCGTTCGAGGTGATGATGATCGGCGAGACGCCGTCGCCGCCGCGCGCCGGCCGCTGCGCGCTGTCCTCGTCCTCGTCGCGCGGCAGGGTCTCGACCCAGGTCTGGCCGGAGACGAAGCGGCCGGGGAAGTCGCGCAGCAGGTAGAAGGTCTTGGTCAGCACGTGCTCGCGCGGCACCGGCTCGAGCTCGGGCACGTCGAGCGAGGACAGGATCTCGCGCAGCGTCTGCATGGCCGGGGTCTGCGCCGCGCCGTTCGCGCCGGGCGGTGCTTCGATCGCGTCGCGGGTGTCGAACAGCACGGTGCCGCCCTGCTTCATGTAGGCGTCGATCTTGTTGATGGCATCCTGCGGCGGCTTGGGCGCCCCGGGCACGATCGGCCAGTAGATCAGCGGGAAGAAGGCGAGCTCGTCGCGCGCGGGATTGACGCCGACGGGGTCGCCGGCCTCGAGCGCGGTGCGCTGCGCCAGGAACAGCGTCAGCCCGTTCATCCCCGCCCTGACGATGGAATCGACGTCGGCATTACCCGTCACGACATAAGCGAGGCGGGTCTGCGACACCGCCTTCATGGCGAACTCGTCCGTGACGCCGTCGGCGCGCGCCGGCGTCGGCGAGAGCGCCGCGACGCCCGCGAGCACCAGGGCAAAGATGATCATCGCTGGCGCAGCGCGGCGGCGCAGCAGCGCGGCAATCCCGCCGCCGAGCAGCGCGACGATAATTGCGTCGATCAGGAACAATGCCAGCGCCGTCGACAGCAGCCAGCCGCGCAAGTCGCGCGGCTCGGCATTGGTGTAGGTGGCGTGCCGGGCGCGCAGGCTCGCGGTGTTCAGGGCTGCGATGCGGTCGGCGGCGGCAAGCGTGTTCACGGCGAGCGGTCCTTCGGCCGGACCATAGAAGCCCGGCGGATGATCGGGTGTGGCGCGGTCGCGATAATCTGCCGGCAGCGGTTTTGCGGTGGCCGGCGGCGGGCCGAACGCGCCGAAACCGTCGAGGATGTGCAGCGGCGCCACCGTCTCGGCGGTCGTCTCGGCCGCGACCCCGGCGCCGGGCTTGGACGTGTAGCCGGACATGTCGACCACCCGCCGCAGCATTTCGACGAAGGTGCCTGACATCGGCAGATCCGACCAGCGCATGTCGGCGCTGACGTGGAACAGGCTGACCAGCCCCTTGCCGCGATGCTCGCCCGTCACCAGCGGCGTGCCGTCCTCCAGCGAGGCCCAGCTCTTGGTGGCGAGCACCGCGTCGGGCTCGGCCAGCACCTGGCGGCTCACGGTGACGTCCTTGGGGGCCACGACGCCGGCAAATGGACCGTCGGCGGCGAAGGAGGCGAGATGCTGCGGCTTCTCCCAGGTCAGGCTGCCGCCGAGCGTGCGGCCGCCCTTGCGCAGCTTGACCGGCACGAGATCGTCTTCGGCCTGCGCCAGCCGGGGCCCTGCGAACCGCACCAGCACGCCGCCCTGATCGATCCAGGCATTGAGGCGCTCGCGCAGCTCAGGGGCGATGGTGCCGACATCGGCGAGGATGATCATCGGCAGCTTCTGGTCGAGGAACTGGGTGATGCCCTGCTGCGGCGAGCCCTTGTCGGCGAGCCGCACGTCGGCGAACGGCGCCAGCGCGCGGGTGAGATAGAAGGTGGGCGCCAGCAGCGGCTGCGCGGTCTCGCTGGTCGAGCCCGAGACGATGCCGATGGCGCGACGGCGCCAGCGCTTGTCCAGCAGCTGCACCGCGCCGGCGGAGCGCTCGCCCGAGATCTCGAGCCGGGTGATGTCGTTGCGCAGCTCGACCGGCAGATCGAACGCCGCGTCGGTCTCCTTGTCCTGCGGGCCGAATGAATAGCGGGCTTCGCCGATCGGCGAGGCCTTCTGGTCCAGCGCGCGCACGGTGCCGACGGCGATGCCGCTGTCGGTGCGCAGCACCTTCACCGTCATCCTGGCGGCGGCGTTCTCGGCCGCGACCAGCGCCAGCGGCGCGGAGGTGCCGCCTTCGAACACGGTCAGGCTGCGATCGCCGATGGTCTTGCCGAGGCCAGCCACGAATTCCTCGCCGCGGCCGGTGTCGACGCCGTCGGAGAGCCAGGCGATCTCGCAGTCGCCGGTGGCTTTGAGGAAACGATCGATTGCGGTCAGGGTCTCGACGCGGTCGATCGAATAGGGCTTTGGCGCAAGCTGGCGCAGCGCGACGCGCGCCGCACCCGCCGGCATCAGGGTGATGTCGCGGTTCGGCTCGGACAGCGGCACCAGCGCGATGGCGCGGCGGTCATTGTCGGCGTTGGCGATCAGCTCGTCGGCGGCCCTGATCCTGACGTCCCAATGCGATGCCGCGCTCCAGCCGTCGTCGAACATAATCATCAGCGGCGCCTTGCTGCCGGCAAGACCCGTCTGCGGATTCCAGATCGGGCCGGCGGCGGCGAAGATCACCAGCGCGGCCGCGAGCAGGCGCAACGCGGTCAGCCACCACGGCGTCCGCGAGGGCGTTTCTTCGCGCGGCGCGAGGTCGAACAACAGCCGTGTCGGCGGAAACTCGATCCGGCGCGGCCGCGGCGGCATCACCCGCAGCAGCCACCACAGCACGGGCAGGCTGACGAGGCCGATCAGGAGCAGCGGTTCGGTGAAGGCGAGCGGCAATCCCATCATGCGGCCGGCCCCGCCTTGATCGTCGTGGTACGGGCGCCCGACTTGCTCACCTGCAGGCCGGCATGCAGGAACAGCAGCAGTTCGGCGGCCGAGCGGTCGGTCGCGTGCGTGGTGAACAGCCAGTCGAGCTTGTTGGTCTCGGCGCGGATCTGGTCGCGGTGCAGCGTGAGCCGCGCGGTGTAATCCTGCACCCAGCTCTCGGCCCGGCCGGCGGTGATCACGCCGAACCCTTCCGGCTCGACGAACTCGATGCGGCCGGAGTACGGAAACGACTCTTCGGCGGGATCGACGATCTGCACCATGGTGCCATGTGCGCCGGAGCCGGAGAGCCCTGCAAGCGTGGCCCTGATCTCGGAGATCGGCGACCAGAAATCCGACAGCACGATCGTCTCGGCAAGTGCCGAGGGCACGAAGGACGGCGGCAGGCTGAGCCGTTCGGCGTCGTCATGCAGCATCGCCTGCGCCATCTTGTCGATCACGCTGCGGCTCGCGGTCGGCGCCATCAGCCCGGGAATGCCGACGCGTTCGCCGCCGGACACCAGCAGCTCGGCCAGCGCGAAGGCGACGATCAGCGTGCGTTCGAGCTTGGATTCGCGCGCGGTCTTTGAGGCGAAGGCCATCGAGGGCGAGCGGTCGGGCCAGATCCAGACCGTGTGCGCGGCCTCCCACTCCTGCTCGCGGACGTAAAGATGGTCGTCACGCGCCGAGCGCCGCCAGTCGACGTTCTGCGACGGCTCGCCCGAGACGAAGCGACGGTACTGCCAGAAACTTTCGCCGGAGCCGGCGCGGCGCCTTCCATGCAGGCCGTGGATGACGTTGGCGGCGATACGGCGGGCCTCGAGCACCAGGCGCGGCAGCGAAGCGGCGAGCGTGCGGCTTTCGCCATCGGCACGTCGGATCGCTATGATCTCCTTTGCTGTGTGCCCGTTCTCTGCCGCCATCAACCGATCCGTGTCTTCAATTGCCGGATCACGTCCGGAATCGTGCGTCCTTCGGCGCGCGCCTGGAACGTCAGCGCCATGCGGTGCTTCAGCACGGGCTCGGCGAGGTCGAGCACGTCGTCGACCGAGGGCGCGAGACGGCCGTCGATCAGCGCACGCGCGCGCACAGCCAGCATCAGCGATTGGCTGGCGCGCGGGCCGGGTCCCCACGCGATGAACTTGCCGGCTTCGCCGGCGTCGGGACCCGGACGGGCCGAGCGCACCAGCGACAGGATCGCCTCCACCACGGAATCGCCGACCGGCAGGCGGCGGATCAGCCGCTGCGCGGCGATCAGCGCGTCGGCGGTCATCGATCCTCTGGCCAGCGTCTCCTCGGCGCCGGTGGTCTCGAACAGGATGCGGCGCTCGGCGTCGCGATCGGGATAGTCGACGTCGATCTCCATCAGGAAGCGGTCGAGCTGCGCCTCGGGCAGCGGATAGGTACCTTCCTGCTCCAGCGGGTTTTGCGTGGCGAGCACGTGGAAGGGCTTCGGCAGGTCGTGGCGCGCACCCGCAACCGTGATGTGCTGCTCCTGCATCGCCTGCAGCAGCGCCGACTGCGTGCGCGGACTGGCGCGGTTGATCTCGTCGGCCATCAGGAGCTGCGCGAACACCGGACCTGCAATGAAGCGGAACGCACGCCTGCCCGCGGTGCTCTCGTCTAGCACCTCGGCGCCGAGAATGTCCGACGGCATCAGGTCGGGCGTGAACTGGATGCGCTTGGCATCTAAGCCGAGCGTGACGCCGAGCGTCTCGACCAGCTTGGTCTTGGCGAGGCCGGGGACGCCGATCAGCAGCGCATGACCGCCGGAGAGGATGGTGACGAGCGTGTTCTCGATCACGCGATCCTGGCCGAAGATGACGGATGCGATCGCTTCCTTCGCCGCGCGAATCTGGCCCGACACCTGCTCGGCCGAACGGACGATACCGTCCTCGAGTTTCTCGACACTTTCCGCCATTCGCTCGCTCCTTCAGCCTGCCACGCGGCTTGCCTGCGTCGTCACGTCAGCGCTTCACCTCAGCACATCACGTCAGGCCATCCGTCGGATCATGGGCCCTATGCTAGACTTGCAGGAAGGCCATGTATTCGTTGAATTAACCTATCCCCACCTTATCGGCTTCGGGTTATGTACGGCATCACGAAGTGGCGACCTCGCACACCGGACTCGTCCGGAGTGGAACCGCTCACCGAGGTACAACGTAGACCTGCACCAATCGTGCCAAATGACAAAGTCAGGGCAAACCATGGCGAACCAAGGGCAGAGTGCCGATCGCGGTCTCGAGGGGCTGACTGCCGCCGCCAAAAGCGCTGCCAATGCCGAGGGCGCCAAAAAGGGCCTGCCTCCGGTGCATCTATGGAATCCGCCGTTTTGCGGGGATCTCGATATCCGAATCGCCTCTGATGGTACTTGGTTCTACATGGGGACGCCAATCGGGCGTCACGCGCTGGTCCGCCTGTTCTCGACCATCCTCAAGCGCGAAGGCGACAAGCATTTCCTGGTCACGCCGGTGGAGAAGGTCGGCATTCGCGTCGACGACGCGCCATTCATGGCGGTCGAGATGCTGAAGCACGGCGAGGGCAGCCACCGCGTGCTGAGCTTCCGCACCAATGTCGACGACTGGGTGACCTGCGATGCCGCGCACCGGCTGCGCTTCGAGCAGGCGAAGGACGGCGGGCTGACGCCCTACTTGCATGTCCGCGCCGATCTCTGGGCCAAGGTCACCCGTGCGCTCTATTACGATCTGGTTGACATGGGCGAGGAGCGGATGGTCGATGGCCAGCCGATGTTCGGCGTCGAGTCGGCCGGCGAATTCTTCGCCATGGCCGACGCGGAGCAGGTGAGGGCCGCGCTTTGAACAAAACTATCCTGAAGAACGATCCGGTCGCGCTCAGCGCGGCGGATTTCTTCGCCCGCTCCAGGGCCAGGCTCGGCTTCGACGTCCCGCCCGGCCTCTATGATCCGAATATCATTCCGGCCTCGGGCGATCCAGGCACCGACAAGATGCTGGAGATCATCGCGCGCGAGCAGCCGGTGCGGCCGGCGGCGGTCCTGATCGCGGTGGTCGACCATCCCGAGCCGACCATCCTGCTGACGCAGCGCTCGGCGCACCTCAACGACCATGCCGGCCAGATCGCCTTTCCCGGCGGCAAGATCGACGCGACCGATTCCTCCCCGCTCGATGCGGCGCTGCGCGAAGCCGAGGAAGAGGTCGGACTGTCGCGGGACTTCGTCGAGCCGATCGGCTATCTCGATCTCTACGGCACCGCCTTCGGCTTCCGCATCCTGCCGACGGTCGCGAGGGTCAGGCCGGGCTTCAAGCTCACGATCAACCATTCCGAGGTTGATGACGCGTTCGAAGTGCCGCTATCCTTCTTGATGAACCCGGTGAACCACCAGGTGCACAGCAAGGAATTCCGCGGCATGGAGCGGTTCTATTACGCGATGCCGTTCGCGGAACGCTACATCTGGGGTGCGACAGCGGGTATGCTGCGTGTGCTTTATGAGCGGATCTATTCATCATGATCCGGCCGGTTCTGACCGAGATCGGAATCTTCCTCATCCCCTTTGCCGTCTATGCGCTGTTCCTGGCCGCCACCCGGACCGGCCTGTTCGCGCGATCCTCCTGGCCGGTTGCGATCGTCGCGCGCCTTGCGCTGGCGGCGATCGTGCTGGTGATCGCGGGGTTGATCGGCCTCGCGCATTTCTCCGGCGCGGCGCCGGATTCGACCTACGTTCCCGCCCATATCGAGAACGGCAAGCTCGTGCCGGGCGTGGAAAAATAGGGGCCGACGGATGATCGCGGAGCCTTTACTTGCCCATGCGCCCTGGCTGACCGCAGGCGGGACCGCGCGCGTGCTGCAATTGTTGGGCGCGGACGGCGAAGAGGCGCGGGTGGTCGGCGGCGCGGTGCGCAACGCGCTGCTCGGTCTTAAGCCCGGTGACATCGACATCGCGACCACCGCGTTGCCGGACGAAGTGATGCGGCGCGCCAAGGCAGCCGGCATCAAGAGCGTGCCGACCGGCATCGATCATGGCACCGTCACGCTCGTCATCGACGGGCATCCCTACGAAGTGACGACGCTGCGCGAGGACACCGAAACCTTCGGCCGCAAGGCCAAGGTCGCATTCGGCCGCGACTGGGTCAAGGACGCCGAGCGGCGCGATTTCACCATGAACGGCCTGTCGGTCGATGCTGATGGCGTCGTGCACGACTATGTCGGCGGGATCGCGGACGCCAGAGCGCGTCGCGTGCGCTTCATCGGCGATCCCGGCCAGCGCATCGCCGAGGATTATCTGCGCATCCTGCGCTTCTTCCGCATCCACGCCGCCTTCGGCGCCGGCGAGCCAGACCGTGACGGCTATCTCGCCTGCATCCGGGGACGCGCGGGGCTGGCTAACCTCTCGGCCGAGCGGGTGCGCATGGAGATGCTCAAGCTGCTGGTCGTCGGCGGTGCGTCGGCAGCGGCGCTGGCGATGGCCGAGGGCGGATTGCTGCAGGCGCTGACCGGGGGCGTCGTCTATACAGGTCCGCTGTCGGCGATGATCGCGATCGAGCGCGAGCTCGGCCTGCCGGCGAATGCAACGCGGCGCCTGGCCGCGCTGACGGTCGCCGTGACCGAGGATGCCAAGCGCATCGCCACGCGCCTGCGGCTCTCCAATAGCGAGACCAAGGCGCTGGATTCGATGGGGCACCGCTGGTGGCGCTTGGCCATCAAGGACGAGGCCGACGCACGCCGGCTGCTCTATCGCCTCGGCGCCGAGTGCTATCACGATCGCGTGTTGCTGGCCTGGGCGCGGGCCGGCGGCGACATCGGATCGTCGCGATGGCGTGCGCTCGCCGAGCTGCCGCAGCGCTGGACTGCGCCGAAATTTCCGCTGAAGGCCGCCGATTTCATCGCGCGCGGCATGGCGGAAGGGCCTTCGCTCGGACATGTGTTGACGCTCGCCGAGGACGCTTGGCTTGCGGCGGATTTTCCACTAGAGCAAGCCGCGCTCGCTTCCATCGCCGATCAAGCTGCGGCACGCGTCAGCCGCGATGAGAAAACGTGACCATCGTCTCAGGCTTCGCCGACATCTCGATTTTTCAGCTCCTGCTGGTCGCGTTGATGGCGTTGTTGGCTTCGATCATCGGTGGTCTCGCCGGTTACGGCACCGGCGCCTTGATGCCGCTGGTGCTGGTGCCGCTGGTCGGCGCCGAGCCCGTGGTGCCGATCATCGCGATCTCCGCCATCTTCACCAATTGCAGCCGCGCCATCGCCTATCTGCGCCATGCCGACCGCCGCCGCGCGCTGATCGTGCTTCTCTGCGCGGCGCTGACGACGGCACTCGGCGCCTATGGCTACACGCGGCTGACCAATGCGGGCGCGGCGCTCGTGATCGGCTCCATGCTGATCCTGAGCGTGCCGCTGCGCCGCGTGCTGCGCCGCCGTGAGGTCAGGATCGGCGACACCGGCCTTGCCGCCGGTTCGATCGGTTACGGCGTGCTGGTCGGCGGCACCTCGGGCTCCGGCGTGATCCTGCTATCGCTGCTGATGGCCGCCGGGCTCGAAGGCGCGGCGGTGATCGCAACCGATGCGATGATCTCGCTCGGCACCGGCCTGATCAAGATCTCGGTGTTCGGCCTTGCCGGTGCCGTGACCGCGCAGGTGCTCGCCTTCGCGCTGCTGATCGGCGCGATTGCGATCCCCGGTGCGTTCCTCGCAAAAGCCTTCGTCGAGCGGATGCCGGTGCACATCCACACCGCGATCTTGGACCTCGCGGTGATCACCGGCGGGCTGGTGATGATCTCGGCGGCGGCGAGGCAGCTGACCTGATACACGGCCGAGGCATTGATATCTTCGATTGTGCACCGGTGGAGCGCTTCTAACGTCGTCCGACTTCAGACTCGTGCTCCATCTGCAAGATGCGCTCTCGGAGCGCGCCGAAGGTCTCTTCGGCAGCCTCGCTAAACAGCGGATCCTCATGCTCGATTGAGGTCGAAGCGATTTCGCTCCAATCTGCAGGCTTTAGAGCCTTGAGAGCCGCAGGAAAGAAATCGCGGTCTTCAATCATGATGTGACGCCGCTCGCTCTCTATGAAGTCGCGAACGATATTGTCCACGTTTTGCCGAAGGATTTCCCGATCCGACAGGACACCGTCGATCGCGCGAGCAACGCGGCGCAAACGATCGGTCCCCTTTTGGTGCTCAAGTCTCAGGTTGCCGACGCTTGCCGCCGCAGCCGGATCCCGAAGCTCTAGCTTGGCAAGGACCAGCTCCTCCAGGGGATGATGGTAAATCTCGGGATAGAGTTCGAAGTAGCTGATGATTGCGCGAATGACCTCATAGTCGGGGTGGTCGCCGCGATCGAAAATCTCAAGCTCGTGCTCAAGCACGGCGAGCAGCGTCTCAATATTGCGGTGTTCTTGGGATAGGCGCTCAATGATCATTGTGGCCTCCAACGAACCATTGAATGATCAAAGCTATCCTGAAAGCGATTCAGAATCTTGCGCTGGATCAAACCCGGGGGACCGGGTCGCCGGGCGGAACAGCCCGCCCGGCATCTGGCTGCACTCGACCGGCGCAGCACCTCGCGCAGGTCTCGCGGAACAGATCGCCTTCCATGCCATCCAAAGGCAAAGTCCTCCTCCTTCACTCCCGCAACCGTCCGCGCCGGCCGCCAATTTCGTGCCTGCCCCGCCGAAAAGGGGTAGAGTGCCCCAGGGTCACATCCGAGGAGCAACACCATGACCCAACTCCCCGAGCTGGTTCCGGCCGAGATCGACCGGCACGTCTTCGCGATCATGCCCGACACGATGCCGCCCCGAGATCCTGATGACGACGAAGAGGATGAGGAGGAAGAGCAGGACGATGAAGAGAACCAAACCGACGAACCGCCGGTCGTGCGCGAGCCGGACGAGGACTAAGCAGGACGCTTAGACGTCGCCTGAGTTTCGGTGAGTGCGATCCCCAGCCTGCGTGCGGCGCGCTGGTGCGTCCGGCGGCTTCCAAGGTCGGTCTGATTCCGAGAGCAGCGGGCAGGCGCTGAATGGACCACGGTTCTCGGCGCAGCAACCTATCGGCGTTCGCAGGTAGAGGAGGTGAGCATGACTCTCATATGGCTTGGTGTGCTCCTTGTTTTCGTCGGCGTACTCCAAATGGCGTTTCAGCCCATCTGGCGAGGCCGATTCAGCGGTGGAAAGTGGCTTCGCTCCGGGCGTGACACGCTGGAACCTGAAAGGCCAGGTAGCGGCTTCGGCATCAAATCGAACTGGCCTGGGCTCGTGATGGTCGCGCTTGGCGGCGTTTTCTTGCTGGCCGGAGCTGCCATCTGAGTTGAAAGCAGACGTTGAAAGCAGACAATGGCTTGGGAAGGCACACGACGGCCGAACCCGTCGAAGCGGGCCAGGCACTGACGGGAGCGCAACGACGTTCGTGGTGAGCTCTTAGCCCGTGTTTCTGACCGCCTCAGCCAGCATGGCGTAAAGCTGCTGCTTGCTGAATTCCTTGGGCTGCTGCCTCTCCGCTGTGTTCCGCGACACCTTCTTTGCGACCGGACGGACGCAGGCTGCCGATGACGTCGGCCTCAGCTTCGGGGCCGGCCTTATCTTGGGTCTTGCCGTGGGCGGCTTGTGGCCGCGCTTCAGGCCCTGACGAGTCAGCATGCCGCAGACCGCGTTACGACTGCACCCGAGACGGCGCGCGATCTGCGCTGCGCTCTGTCCTGCGGACCAGAGCCTAGTGAGGAGCGCTATGTCTTTCGCATCCCAGCCCATGGCAGATATTATAGCGCCGACTGTCGAGCACGCGCTAGCCTAGTCTTCGTCCGCCTCGCGCGCGACCGCCGGTTCGTCAGCGTCATCGTCCTCTTCGTCGTCTTCCTCCTCCTCGTCTTCATCGGGATCTCGTGGTGGCATCGCGGTGCCCATAAGCACGAGCGGTGTCCAGCCGATCGCTGTGATGGAAAATGCTTCGGAGGTGTGTTGCTTCATGTCGTTGTGCTCACCAAGCACGTGCAGTCGCATATTCCTGGCCGACGACATGCAGATGCCCAGGGCGTGATCGCTACAAACGCGACGGGGACATCATCAGGTCGACATGAGTAAGGGCGACACCCGCCACGCAACTGCTGAGGTTTTCGGCTACTTGATGCCCGAGGGCCCATTAGGCTCGATGTTCACCAAAACCTCGCCGGCAGCGATTTCGGGAACTCCAAGATCGAGGTCATGCAGACTGGCTTGAACAAACGCCAGTATCTTGGCGTTCGCCGCATTGGCGCTTTCGCGGTCGTCAAATATCATCACGGCGATGCCGACACCGTCGCCGGCATCCAGCACATGGTAAGATCTGAAGCCGTGCGATTGCCTGAGGATCTCGCCGACGCCGCTCTTGGCGCGGCGGGCGGCGTCCGCGACCGAACGAACCTTGGTGTACTTGCGAATGACCATGTACATGAGGCCACCACGCGCCACTCGCCCCTACCCATCAAAGCATATCGCTCCCGGTCGGACCAGAGCCTACTTTCCGAGATGGGCCACAGCGCCCGGTTGGGCGGACCGCGCAACGCGCCTTTGCGTCATCCAGCGACCAAGCGCAATGTCGGCACGCTCCGCCTCAAGCTGGAGGTCCGGAAACTTGAAGTTTAGGCGCAGCCACCGAGGGCACCTGCACGGGTTTCAAAGCCTGGCGCAGGAGTCGCTGGTATGCCAATGTTAGTCTTGTGCCAAACCCGCGGGAGGTCAGCATGCGAACGAACATAGTGGGAGCACTTTGCGCCATCGCCATGGTCGCGAGCGCACACGCAGCGGTCAGGGAAGAGCCGGTCACCTACACGGATGGCCAGACCACGATGAAGGGCTTCGTTGTCTACGACGACGCGACCCAGGCCGTGCGGCCCGGCATCGTCATGGTGTCCGAATGGTGGGGCATCACCAAGCATATCCATAACGAGGCACGGAAATTCGCGGAGCAGGGCTACACGGCGTTCATTGCGGATATGTACGGCGACGGCAAGACCGCCGACAACCCGAAGGACGCCGGCGCGCTCTCGGGATCCGTGATGAAGGATGCGAAGGCGATGGAGGCGCGCTTCAACGCAGCGCGGGAGCAACTCGCCAAGCAGAGCTCGGTCAATCCCCAGCGGATCGGCGCAGTCGGTTACTGCTTCGGCGGCGCGGTGGTGCTGAACATGGCACGCGCCGGCGCTGATCTCGCCGCCGTTGCGGGCTTTCACGCAACACTTGGTCTCAACACTCCTGCACCGGCGCCGGGAACAGTCAAAGCTAAAATCCTCATTCTGAACGGCGCGGACGACCCGTTCGTGAAGCGCGAGCAGTACGATGCGCTCAAGAAGGATTTCGACGCAGCGAAGGCCGATTATCAGGTTATCGAGTATCCCGGCGCTGTGCACGCGTTCACGAACCCCGAAGCGACCGAACTCGGCAAGAAGTTCAATTTGCCGCTCAGATACGACGCCAAGGCTGATCAGGAAGCGAAGGCCGAAGCCGCCAAGTTCTTCGCCGCAAAACTTCAAAAATGATCAAAAGGGCCACCGCAGGGTGGCCCTTTCTGTGGCTTTAGCCTCGGGATGGGGCGGGCTGCATGCTTCGGGTCGGGAGCGTCGGGGATTGGCGATGCAGCGACGGGAGTTCATCAAGCTTCTGGGCGGTGCGACAGCGGCTTGGCCGCTCCCAGGTCGGGCGCAGCGGGCCCCGCGGCAGCACCGCATTGCGTTTGTTCATTCGGGCATTCCCGCCGGTCAGCTGACCGAGACTGCCGGCCCCTTCTGGGTGCGGCGGTTTCATGAAACGCTGCGCGGGTTGGGCTATGCGGAAGGAGCCAATATCGTCGTCGAGCGCTATTCCGCAGAGGGCCGCTCCGAACATTTTGCGTCTCTTGCCGCCGCCGTCGTTGGCCGCGACCCGCAGGTGATCGTCGTCAATCTTAACGATCTCATCGAAGCGTTCGCGGCGGCCACCACAACGATACCGATTGTTGCGATCATGGGAGATCCGATCGCGACAGGATTGGTTGCAAACCTCGCGCATCCCGGAGGCAACCTTACGGGTGTCAGCATCGATGCAGGCTACGAAATCGTCGCCAAGCGCTTGCAAATCCTGAAGGAGGCGGTGCCCTTGGCCGCCAAGGTCGCTTACCTGACGTCGTCGCGTATCTTTATCGACACCTCACTCGGATTGTCGCTTCAGAAAGCGGGGCAGGGCCTGGGCATCGCGCTGACCTGGAATTTCCTCCCGGAGGTAAATGACGCGCAACTCCGTCGCGCCTTTGCCGAGATGACGTCACAGCAATTCGACGCTGCCATGGTTGACGCGAGCGGCACCTTTTTGGCGCGACGCGCCTCCATTGCCGAACTCGCCGGGAAACTTCATCTTCCGATCATCTATCCCTTTCGCGACTATGTGGATTCAGGTGGGCTGATGAGCTATGCGCCGGATCTGGGCGAACTTGCCCAACGCCTTGCCATCGACGTGCATCAGATCCTGAACGGGAACAAGCCGGGCGACATCCCGATCTATCGGCCCAACAAATTCCAGTTGGTCATCAATCTGAAGGCTGCCAAGGCGCTCAGCCTCGAAATGACCCCGACACTCCTCGCCGGCGCCGACGAGGTAATTGAATGATGGCCTCTTGTGGCCCATCGGCGAAACTGCGGATAGCCTTTTAGAGTTCTGCTTCGCAGGGTCTAGCGGACGCGAATTGCTCTCGTTGAGCTTTTCTCAGTTTGACCCGAAGGCAAAGATCGCGATAGCGCCCGGACGTCAGCAGCTGACGCCAGACCGGACGTGGTGGCGACGCGGCCAAATCGACGCGAATGACCCAACTGCGACATCGGCGCCGTATTTTTGGCGCGCCGCAACGGTTCGGCTTACCATCTCCGCCCATCAGGCATAAAATGAGCCGACGTCCGCGAGCGTTCGTGCCTGGCCATACATCGTGGCAGCTCGGACGCCCGTTGGCAAAGATCTGAGGTTTGCTCAGCGATCCACAGGACGAATGCTGTGACCGAACCCGAGCGTTTGGATGGCGTTCCTGGCCGCTACTGGCACCGGCTCGAAGACGGGCGCATCCAGTGCGACATCTGCCCGCGCTATTGCAGGCTCAACGAAGGCCAGCGCGGCCTGTGCTTCGTGCGTGGCCGGCAGGATGACCGGATCGTGCTCACGACCTACGGCCGCTCCTCGGGTTTCTGTGTCGATCCAATAGAGAAGAAGCCACTGAACCACTATCTGCCCGGAACTCCCGTGTTGTCGTTTGGTACTGCCGGGTGCAACCTGACGTGCAAATTCTGCCAGAACTGGGACATCTCCAAAGCGCGAGAGCTCGACCGGCTCCAGGACGCAGCCTCGCCGGAAGATATTGTCGAGGCCGCGATTGCCACGGGCTCACGCTCCATCGCCTACACCTATAACGACCCCGTCGTCTTCCTCGAATATGCCGTGGACGTTGCAAGGGAGGCGCGCCGGCGCGGGATCAAGAACGTGGCGGTCACAGCGGGCTACATTGACGCGGCGGCGCGGGAGGAGCTTTACACTTTCATGGACGCCGCCAATGTCGACCTCAAGGCGTTCACTGAGGCGTTCTACAAGCGGCTGTGCACCGGCCATCTCGGCGCCGTCCTCGAGACGCTTGAGTATCTGAAGTACGGGACGAATGTCTGGTTCGAAATCACAACGCTGCTGATCCCGGGTCACAATGACAGCCCGGAGGAGGTGAAGAAGCTGAGCGAATGGGTGATGACAAGGCTGGGACCTGACGTGCCCTTACATTTCACCGCCTTCCACCCTGACTACAAGATGCTGGATCTGCCCTGTACGCCGGCCTTCACGCTGACGACCGCTCGCGATGTCGCGCGCAAGGTGGGACTGCATTTCGTCTACACCGGGAATGTCCATGACGAGAGGGGCCAAAGCACGTACTGTCCGAGCTGTGGTGAGCGGGTCATCGGCCGAGACTGGTATGACATCACGACTTGGCGGCTCACAGGCGACGGCCGCTGCGGTGTTTGTTCCACCGCAATCCCCGGCTTGTTCGAGGCACGCCCCGGCAGCTGGGGGCAGCGGCGTGTCCCGATCCGGATCGGCAGACTGGAACGTTCTTGAGTGAGGGTGATGCCGGCGTCGAGGCGCCTCAGTACTGCGTGTTGGAGCAGGATTCTGATCAGGAGGTCACGATGAAGATTGACAACACCATATTTGGCGCGATCACGATTGATGGAAAGACTTATGAGCACGACGTCGTCGTTCGCCTTTCCGGCGAAATTGTGAAGCGGAAAAAGAAGCTATCAAAGAAGCTGTATGGTACATCGCACGTGCTTTCAAAAGATGAGGCAAAATTTCTCTTCGAGAAGGGCTGCGACCATGTCGTCATCGGCTCGGGTCAGATGGGCAACGTACACCTATCACCGGAAGCTGAAGCCTATTTCGAAAGAAAGGGCTGCGAGGTCGTGTTGAAGCCGACACCCGAGGCAATCCGGATGTTCAACCGCTCACGCGCAAAGAGAATCGGACTCTTTCATGTAACCTGTTGAAAGAAATGCTCGGTCAAGCTGTTCCGTTGATAGTGGCAGACCAGCCTGATCCGGCTTGCGTCGTCCTGATACGGACGTAGCCGCGGAAGACGATGCGGCCGTAGTCGCTACGGCGTACCTTGAAACGCCCGCGTCATCACACTAGAGCCAGCTAACGGCGCTGTCGCTCTGTGAGAGGTCCAGCGATGCCGGCAGATCATGATATGCGCCATGGCACGCGCCCTTTGGGTCGAACCGGCATCGATGTGCTGCCCTTGGGCATCGGCACGAACAAATGGCGGCGTGCCGATCGTGGGGCCGTATTGGAAACATACAGGACCATTCATGATGTCGGCCCGTGCATGATCGACACGGCTGAGATCTATTTCTCGGAGCGCGTTGTGGGGGACTGCTTGCGCGCTGGTCCCACCCGCGCGGTGATAGCATCGAAATTCCTTCCCTTTCCGGGCCGAACCTCTCCGCGCCGCCTGATGAGCGCGCTTGACGGTTCACTCGCGCGCCTGGGCCTCGAGACTATCGATCTCTACTATGTTCACTATCCGCTGCCCTTGATCGACGTGGGAGTGTTCGCCGAAGGTTTGGTCGAAGCGGTGAAGTCCGGCAAGGCACGCGCGGTCGGCGTGGCAAATTTCAATGCGGACCAGATGCGACGCATCGCCGATCACCTCGCAAGGGCAGGCGTTCCGCTCGCCGCCAATCAGGTCAACTACAGCCTGCTCCGACGCGCAGCGGAAACAAATGGCGTGCTCGAAGCCTGCCGTGAGCTCGATGTGGCACTCGTCGCGTATTTTCCGCTTGCGTCTGGCCGCCTCACGCAGCTGTCGGACAGCATGGACACGAAAGCGCTGCTGACGTGTCTCGCCGATATTGCCGGCGCGCACGACGCCAGCATCAGCCAGGTCGCCCTGAACTGGCTGTTGGCGCGCGACAGTCACGTGATTCCCATCCCCGGCGCGACCAAGCCTCATCACGCCAGGGCCAATCTCGATGCACTCGGTTGGCGCTTGAGTGAGGCCGAGTTCGATGCAATCGACCGAGCCGCAGCAAAGCGTGGAACATGAATCCGGCGCCTTTCGTCCCTCCACCTTAGCGATGACCCGCCGCTTGAAGCGGCGCGATCGGTGCCCCGCTCGCCTGGCTCTTGGATGTCCTCTTGTGGCCCGATCCTGCCTAGCTCGATGCCGGTCCAAGCGTCGGCTGTTGGGTGTAGACCGGAAGGGGCTTGCAACGGTGTAGACTGCCGATTTTTGACCCCATCGCTACACGGCCCATGAGCTTATCCCGATCGATTGCACTGCTTGGCCGTTAGCCGTAGGCTACCTAGCGGGCTAGGCTGGCGGAAAGCCATGTTTGTCGAGACGCGCTACGCCCGCGAGCAATAGCCTTGGCGCTCGCGGCCGGTTGCTCAAGGGCGTCCGACAAGCAATGGCAGCACGTCTGCACCGCCCGCCATGAGCGGATTCGACGGCTCGAAATGTTCCCGCAATTCTCGCTTCCGGACGAGTGAGCGCGCATCGAGAAACGCATCCTTCAGGCTGACGGCTTTCCGGAGCGCGATATTGAAAAAAGCGTCGCCAAAATAGGTCCACTTGGCCTTGTCCTGGCAGCCGAACGACGGATGCTTGTCATCGGCCGCGGTGATGACCAGCACGTCGGGAGTCGCCAGGCGCGGGATAAAAACCCCGGAATAACAAGCCGAGATGACCACCACCTTGTGTCGCACACCTGTCTTCGCGAGCATGTCGCGGAGACGAGATGGTGTAAGCGTTTCTGTGAGCCGCCCCGCCTTGATTGCAAGGCCATCAGGAGAGCCATGCGAGGTGAGAATCAAAAAGAGCACGTCTTTCTCGGGATCCAAGCGGTTGGCGGCCGACTGTAACGACTTGGTCAGAGCTTCGATCGTTGCACGTCCCCCTTTCTTGGAATTGTACTCCACGTTGATCGGTCCAGTCTCGAAACGGCCGGCCACGACCTCAGCCGCGCCGGTCGCCTCGGATCTAAACACGCCTTGATCCCCGTACAGACCAAAGGACACCACGCCAACCTTTGCAGCGTCCTCAATCGCATGTACCGGAGGGACCAACGGCCAGATGGTTAGAAAAAAAGCGACAAGCGGCGCGCCGAGCCGCCTGATCGAGGACCTGGAGGTCATCGCGAACCTCGTTTCGAGATCGCCGCTACAGAACTGCGGCTCAACACAAAATAGCGGAAAGCCAGTGAATTTCCATCCTTGGGAATGGCAAGTGCAATATGGCCCGTTTGAGACGAGCCGACGCGCGGTAACGATGTCTGTTTATAGGGGGAGGGCGGAAGTCGTCGGCACCGGCCAAACCGACGCGAATGCCCCAGAGACGACCTGCCGAATCCAGAGCAATCGGGCCAACAAAATCCCCGGGGATGCGATGCCGAAGGCTGGCACTCCTTTGTGCACGAGGCTGTTTGAGACGAAGTTGAACGTCAAGATATGGTGAACATCATCCAATGAATTCCGGCTGCTCCGCCAGTTCTTGCGCCGGGAGCCCTGCTCATTTTGGCGACCGCAATTCGACATTGTAATGCGCGTAGATCCGCGCGAGGGTGCCGTCGGCGAGCAATGCTTCAAGGGCTGCGTCGAGTCCTTGCCTGAGCTTCTCGTCTGGGCTGAGCATCCCAACAGCGACATTCCAGTTCAAGTCGGGATCGTCTTCGAAAGCAGGAATGCGGCGCACGTGCGCATCGGGATGAACTTGGTTGAACCAACCAATTGCGGCGGGTGTAACCGCCGCGGCGTCGATCTCGTTCTTGGCAAGCGCGTCCATGATTTCATCTTCGAAGACAAACGGAGAGGTTTGGATGCCCCGCTTGCTGAGTGTCATGGAGGCGATCGAGCCGACCTGCACCCCGACGCGCTGACCAGGCCTCAAATCCGCCAGCGACGCCGCGCCAGAGTCGGCCCGGACGGCCAACGCGACCCCGCTGCGCTGATAGGGCCGCGACATGCGCAATCCCACCTCCGCCAGCGCCGCGGGGTTCGCGATCGCATCCATGATGATGTCGCAGTCCGCGCGGCGGTACTGAAAGCTGTTGACGACCCAGTGCTGCTCCAGCGCGACCTTCAACTGCTTCGCCAGTTCACGGGCGATCTCGACCTGGAATCCGGGGTCGACATCACGCTTGCTGGCAAACGGCAACGCATTGGGGTGTGCGCAAAGCGTGAGCGCCCCGCGTGTACGAATCGCCTCCAGCGAGCGCGCGCTGGCACCGGTGGCTCCGAGCAGGATCAAAAGGCCTACGAAAACGCTTTGGCGCATCTCCGGCCTCATTCTTCCAGATTTCGGATGTAGGCCAGGATTGCCATGATCTGGCTCTCCGAAAAGGCGCCTCCGAAGGCGGGCATGGCTCCAGGCTTACCCTTCTTGATCCGCTCCACGATAAAATCGTCGCTGCGCGCCGTACCCGCGAGCTTCGGCCCTTTGCCGGCGGCGCGGCCGCCGTTCTCGTGACAGAAGCCACACGAGGTCGCGAACATCGTCCCGCCCTCGATATCGGTTTCGCGGGCCGATTGATCCTGCTTGGGAGCCTGGCTCTGCTGCGCAAAGAGGCCGAAGGGCAATGACAACGCAATGCCGGTGATGAGAAGAATCGACTTCAACATTGGCATCTGGACCGGAGAGACAGGGGGCGACTGCACCCTGGCTCTCCTCACCATTCTTATTGTTTCAGCGTGAAGACAACGAGCGCACCGGCGTCCTTCGGCATGCTCGTAAAGGGTTCGCCGAAAAGGGCCGGGAACTCGTCCGCCACCATGCCGCCCCAACCGGCCGGCACTGCGATGTATTGCTTGTCGCCGGCGCTGTAGCTGATGATGCCGCCATTGTGACCGACGCCATTGAAATGCGACCACAGTTCCTGTCCGGTCTCCGCATTGTAAGCACGCAGCACACCACGCGAGTCAGGCACGAACACCAGATTGCCGGCCGTCGCAAGCACGCTCGCCAGCGGAGGCTCGTCGAAATTGACCTCCCATTTCTTCGCACCAGTCACGGGATCACGTGCATCAAGATGACCGCGCGCCGCTCCGTCCGGCGGCGGAACGAGCTTGAAATTCGCGCCGATATTGAGCTGCGCCATCGGCTCGGTGATTGGCGTGGTCTTTATCACGTCCACATCCATGCACCATTCCTGGGCGAGCTTGTACCACAGGCCTGTCTTCGGGCTGTAGGCGCCGGAGTTCCAGCTGACGCCGCCGGCAATCGCCGGACAAAGCGGCTCGCTCGCTTTCCCGAGACTCAAGTCGCGCCGGCCGATCAGTTCGCCGGTTTTCGGATCGATATCCTTGACGAAATTGATATTCTTCGCGATCCGCCACACGTTCTGCACCTTCCCATCGGCGCGGTCGTAGACGAACACAAAACCACCCTTGTTCGGATGCACGACGAGCTTGCGGCCGTCGCGGTCGATCATCACGAACTCACCGACTGCCGAGTCGAAATCCCATGCATCATGAGGCAACTCCTGATGATAGAATTTCAGCTTGCCGGTGTCGGGATCGAGCGCGATGACCGAAGTTGTGTAGAGATTGGTGCCTGGCCGCGGTCCGCTGTTCTTCCAGTCCGCGCCGGACCAGTCGTAAAGCGGTGCAGGATTGGCCGTTCCCCACCAGACGGTGTTGGTTTCAGGATCGTAGGTGCCGGGCATCCATGCGCCACCCCCGCCGGTGCGCCAGGAATCACTACCCCAGGTGGCCTTGGCTTCCTCGGTGCCGGCGACGGTGAAGAATTCCCATTTCTTCTTGCCCGTCTTGATATCGACTCCGAACAGCGGACCGCGCGAGGTCCATTCGCCGCCCTGGCTGCCGATGATGACGGTGTCCTTCACTACCAGCGGCGCACCCGTGAAGCCGACCGTGAGCTTCTTGGAGTCGACCAGCTGCGTGTTCCACACCTCCTTGCCGGTTTTCAAGTCGAGCGCGATGAGATGCCCGTCGACGGTGCCAACGAAGACCTTGCCATCGCCGAGCGCGACACCGCGGTTGTACGGTGAGTGCGTCTGCATCGCTACGAGTTCCTCGTCGAGCACCGGAAAGTGCGACCAGATCATCTTGCCGGTTGCCCCGTCGAGTGCATAGACGCGGCTATAGGACCCCGAATAATAGAGCACGCCGTCAGCAACGAGCGGCATCGACTGCAGACCGCGCGTGGAACGTCCGGGCATATGGATCCAGGCGACCTCGAGATTCTTTACATTGCTCGCATTGATTTGATCGAGCCCGCTGTAGTGATACGATTTATAGCCGCCGTGATAGGTCAGCCAATCACCTGGGTTCTGCTCGGCCGCCTCGATGCGAGCGGAATTGATCTCTGACGGCGCGATCGCCCAAGCTGATGGTGCAAGCATAGCGGCCAGTGCGGCAACATAGGTAAGGTGCCTTGTACTGACTTTCATTGTTCTGCCTCCCTTATTGTATCGCGGGAACTACATCCAACATGCAGTCTGCTGCGGCCTCTTGCAGAAGCTGCCTCATCCGTGCAGCTCGTCTCCTGACCTCGGCGAGGGGTGCAGACACCAGATGGTGATCGCTGCGGCCGAATGTATTCGTTCAGCAGCGCCGTAGCATCACGATGAATTCAACGCTTAAAGTAGTACGGGCGCAAGCGATGTAATTTGGCAGCCAGACTGTCCGAACGCCCATTCTCTTTGAGCCGACACATCGCCATCGTCGGATGATGTCCGAACAGTGGATGCGGCTCTGTGTTCTCGCGGCGTCCGGCTACGGCGGCCGAGGCGCGGGTCCAAGAAGGCGGCGCACAGGAGCCTAGTTCACCCCTTGCCAGAAGCAGCACGATGGCTATTTGACAGCGCCCCCGGTGATGCCGGCGATGAAGCGATCGAGGAAGATATTGTAGGCGATGGCTACGGGGATGGCGGCAATCAAAGCGCCCGCCATGATCTCGCCCCAGAAGAACACGTCGCCCCGGATCAGGTCGGTCGAGACGCCCAGCGTGATCGGCTTTTGGTCGGACGACGAGATGAAGGTCAGCGCGTAGACGAATTCTTGCAAGGTCAGGGTGAACGTAAAGATCACAACCGTCAGGATCGCCGGCACCGACAGCGGGATCGCCATCTTGATGAAGGCGCCAAACAGGCTGCAGCCGTCGACGATTGCGGCTTCCTCGATCTCGACCGGGAGCGCCTTGAAGAACCCCATCAGCAGCCAGGAGCAGAACGGGATCGTGAAGGTCGGGTAGACCAGCACCAGCGACCACATCGAGTTTTGCAGTCCGAGTTCGGCGATGATTCGGGACAGCGGCAGGAACAACAAAGTCGGTGGCACCAGGTAGGTCAGGAAAATCATGATTCCGAGCGCTTCGCCCTTGCGACTGGTCATGCGGGCCAGGCTGTAACCGGCCGGAACCGCGGTGACCAGGGTGATCGCGGTAACGCAGACGCCGACGATCAGCGAGTTCAACAGCCAGCGCGCGAACAGGGTTTCCTCGAACAGGTACTTGATGTGCTCCAGCGTCGGCGGCTCGTTGAACCAGAACGGGATGTTGGTGACGTTGTAAAGGTCACTGTTCTGCTTGAACGCCGTGATCACCATCCAATAGAACGGAAACGCGGCCAGGATAACGAAGAATGCGACGCCGAGGAAAAACCCGGTTCCGCGGAGCGACCGAACAAAAGGCTCCGACATGTCAAATCTCCCGGCGACGAATAAAGCGAAGCATGAAGATCACCACGACTAGCAGCACCGGCAGCATGAACAGCGAGATCGCGGCGCCGTGCGCCACGTCGCCGGAAACAATACCGGTCTGAAAGCCTTCAAAGCCCAGCACCGAGGTTGCGCCACCGGGGCCGCCCTGGGTCAGCAGGAAGACGATGGAAAGATCAGTGAACGTGAACACGATGCCGAAGATCAGGCCGATGGCCATGATCGGCAGGATCATCGGCAGGATGATCTGGTAGTTGCGGCGCCAAAAGCCTGCACCATCGACCGTCGCGGCGTCGATCACGTCCTGCGGAACCGCAGTGATGCCGGCGAGGAAAATCACGATGGCAAATGGAAAGAAGCGCCAAGCGTTGATAATGACAATGCACAGCATCGCAAGGTACGGATTGCCGAGCCAGTTCGGCGCCTCTTCGCGAGTAAGGATGCCAGCCGCAATCAGGGTCCAGTTGATCACGCTGTAGAGCGAATCGAACATCCACTGCCAGGCGATCGTGGCGAGCGCGACCGGTACCGCAAAAGGCAGGATGATTAGCGCTCGCACGATCTTGCGGCCGGGGAAGGGCTGCAACAGCAGGAAGGCGCCGAACTTTCCGAGCACGAGGCCGAGCAATTGCGACCCGAATGTAAAGATGAAGGTGTTGCGCAACGTGTCGAGGAAATTCGGATTTTGCAGGATCTGCTCGAAGTTCGCCAGGCCGACGAACTTCCAGGTTGGGTTGTAGATGGTATAGGCGCTGAGCGAGTAATAGACCGCGAGCAGGAGCGGCAGGCCGACCAATAGCAAGACGTAGAGGATCGCCGGCGCGACCAAGACCGTTTCAAGCGCCTCGCGCCGGTCCAGGATGAAGCGAAAGCGTGAAATCGGCTTGGCAACAGGCTCTGCGATGACGGCCATCGGCGAATCCCCGGTTCAGTGGCGAGTGCGACGATTGCCGTTGGCGTCGAAATGGCGCAGCGCGCTGTTCTTCACGGCGAACGGATGCCACTCTCCGGGCCGAATGCTTCCTTCGGCGACGTGGGCTGGCGGCAACTTCGCCGTGATCGGCTGCTTCGAGTCAAAGCCATCCACCACGCCGTAAACAATGCGCTCGGACCCGAGATATTCCGAACGGTCGACGCGAAACGAAAATTCGGTCGCGCCTCCGTCTTCAATCATGTCCCTGGGCAAGAAATTCTCCGGCCGGAATCCGAGATAGCCGCCGCCATTGCGGGTGACGATGTTCATCGGCGGCGCGCCGACAAAGGTTGCGACAAAAAGGTCGGCAGGATCTTCATAGATATCGGTTGGCGTTCCCACTTGCCGAACCCTTCCATGATCGATCACCGCGATACGGTCGCCCATGCCCATCGCTTCGATCTGGTCGTGGGTCACGTAAATGGTGGTGAGGCCAACGCGCTGCTGAAAGTTCTTGATCTCCTGGCGGGCCGAGGTACGGAGCTTGGCATCCAGATTGGACAGCGGCTCGTCGAGCAGAAGCGCGGTCGGTTCGCGAACGAGCGCGCGCGCAAGCGCCACACGCTGGCGCTCGCCGCCTGAGAGCTGGCGTGGCCGCCGGTCGAGAAGATGGCCGATGCCGAGCAACTGCGAGGCCCACTCGACCTTGTTTTGGATGTCCTGGGAGGGCATGCGCTGCGTGCGCAGCGGAAAGGCAATGTTATTACGTACCGTATAGTGCGGATAAAGGCCGTAGCTCTGGAACATCATCGCAATGCCGCGGGCGCGGGGCGGGATGTCGTTGACGACATTGCCGCCGATCAGGAGGTCGCCGCTGGTCTGTTGCTCGAGGCCGCAGATGATGCGGAGGAACGTCGTCTTGCCGCAGCCCGAGGGGCCGAGCAGCACCATGAACTCGCCATCCGGCACCCTCAGCGAGATGCCGTTGACGGCGTTAATCTCGCCGAACTTCTTGACGATATCTCTGGTCAATACGGCTGCCATCGATCCTCCCGGAGCTCATGTGGCGCTCTGCTGCCAATCGCTGGGCAGGGCGCCAATCGTGTTTGCCAATGAGCTGCAACGTGGCCGGCTGCCGGAGCGCGCAAAGGAGGGCTGCGTCCGGACACGGCTTCAGGCTTTCTCGTGCCACTTCTTGAAAATGGCATCAGACTGTTGGTGTGCCCATCTGACCGAGTCCTCGGCGGACATCTGACCGCTCGCCGCCTTTGCCATCATGTCGCAGATAACGAAGTCGTTATAGACCTCGTCGACGGCGGGCCAGGACGGGCCGGGATATCCCGGGGAGGCTGACCACTGCTCGGACTCCTGTAGCACCGCTAATTTGTCTGATGGCGTCGAAGTCGGATCGTTCGAGAGGATCGGCATCGGCTTCGGCACCAGATTGGCGAAGCAGGGGTTATTGTAGCCTTCGCTCGCCTTGAACGCCTCCGGCCAATGATCGGCGTAGTATTTGAGGAACTCGATTGCGCCTTCCTTATTCTTGGCGAACTTCCAGATGCCGTAGAATTCGGAAGCGCCGCCCATGATCTGGCGTACCGGCCCCCTTGGCGGAGCCATCACGAAGGTGTCGTCGGCGCCCTTCTTGTTTGCCTTCTGAAACGTCCGATAGGCGGAGATCGGGTTGACGATCAGCGAGCCGATGCCCGAAACGAGATAGCGATTGTTGCTGGAGTCGTCCCACGACAGCACTTCGGACGTCATCGCCTCCTTGTACAGCGCGGTGACGAACTTGACGGCTTCGATCGTCTCCTTGCTGTTGAGCACGACGTTCTTGCCTTCGGTGTCCTGAAGTGCACCGCCAAAGCTCCACAGCAGGCCGCGCCAGGTCGTGTTCGGGTCGTTGCTGTGTCCGAGCGAAATGCCGACCGGATGGCCCTTGGCTTTCAGCTTGGCGCCGCCGATACGCACGTTGTCCCACGTGTCCGGCTGCATCCCGATCTCGTCCCACATGCTCTTGCGGTACATGGCCGGGAAGTTGATGTAAAAATCGGGGAAAGCTGACCAAGTCTTATCGTCCTGGTTGTATCCGATCTGGCGGCCGATCCTGCTGACCTTGCCGTACTTCTTCTCGGTTGCCTCGACGAGGCTTGTCACGTCGACGAGGAATTTGCGGTAGAGGTGCGCTCCGCCTGCGCCGTTCCATCCGAACAGATCGTGACCTGACTGAGCCGAGGCTTCGGCGGCCGCGCGCGCGGCGACGTTGGCGACCGGGATGTGGTCGACGGTGACGTCGAGGTTATTTTTCGTGCCCCAATCCTTTGCGAACTGATCGAACCATTTGTCGTATTCCGGAACGAAATGGCTCCACTGTACGATGGAGACGGATTTGGTGTCGGCAAGCGCACGGGAAACGAATGGGGCAGCAAGGGACGGCACCGAAGCGGCGGCGAGGATAAGACCAGTTTGTGTCAGGAAACGACGTCGCGTGACGCGCAAAAAATTGCCCGTGCTCATCTGGACTCCTCCTGCGGATATCGCCAGTTGGAGAAAGGCTCATCCAGATGAGGGATCAGTCTAGCTCCGCCCTGGATCTTGTTATCGCTGGCGTCACTATAGCTTTGAGGCCCGGACCGGCCTTTCTACTAAAGCCGGTCAGTCGGTACGCTGCCGTACAAAGATTGACAGCGGACGAAGTCGCGCGGCGCTGGCCGGAAGCAAGCTGTTTGGATGGCTGCGTCAGACGCAGCAAAGGCAGGCGCGCATAAGGTCGGCGTCCGCGGAAATGCGGTGCTCGTGCAGGCCGCTGCGATTTAGGTACCGGTATTCCGACGCTATGATCTGATAGCATTCGCATGTTCTAAGCTCGAGGGCCGCGTGATCGCACACGTCGATGCCACCTCGCTGCCTGATGAGCCCGCCGGACTGTTCCAGTTCCGCAAGCGTTGTCGTGATGCTGGCGCGTCGCACGCCGAGGATGACCGACAGCATATCGTGCGTCACGGGGATGATCCGGTCGTCCAGACGGTCGGCTGCGAGCAGCAGCCAGCGGCTCAGCCGTTCCTCCAGGCTGTGGCGGGCGCTGCAAAGCGTTGTCTGGGCATTCTGGACCAACAGCGCGTGGATATAGCTGAACAGCTGCTGCTGGATGTCCGGGGATCTGTGCGCGGCCCTGCTCAGGTCCGGCACCGCGATGCGCAATGCATAACCGGGGACCGACATCAGGCAGCGATTGGGTGAGCGCTGCATACCGAGCGCCGCCGCCACTCCGACAAAACCGAGCCGTCCAACCATGGCGATTCCGACTGGGCCATCACGCTGCGTTCGCACCAGCAGCGAGGCGACGCCGCGTTCGATGAAGTAGATATGCTCGATGGGATGGTGGTAGTCCTGAAGAATTGCCCGGCGCTTGAGCGCAACGGGCTGCAGGAAGGGACGAAGCTGCTCAAAGGACGCCGGCGCAAGACCGCCCAGCAGACGGTTTTGAACCCGCACCGTCTGCTCGCGGTCGCCACCACCCAGCGTACTTTTGAACACTATCCCATGGGGCTATCCCCTGGATGCATCTCGATCCGGCCTTGTTCCGCCGGCATTGGGCTTCCTCCTCGCGAAGCTACTCCCTCTTCGACCTGGAGTCACCGGCACCCGACAATCCAGCGACGGCAGGTCAAAGGCGCCTTCAACTCCCCAACGAATAGGCTGTTAGCTGGCGGCCCAATCTGTTCACTCGGGCATCAGAGGCAATTTGATTTCGATCATCGAGCTCTACACCGACTTCGCTTATTGGCCCGATGCTGCCTAGCTCGATGCGCGTCCAAGCGGCGGCCGTCGAGTAGACAGGAAGCGGCTTGCACCGGTCCAGACCGCCGCCGCGAAGCGGTCCTGGACCTTCGCTCGCCATCTCGTCTGACGACGCAAGCCGAAGTGATGTCATTTATTGCGTCGCTTCGCGCCGTCAGTGGTTCAGGCGGGCGGGGTTCGTCGGCGCAAGATTGCCGCAATGCAGCGTGGCCGCTTCCCAATCCATCCGGTCCTATTCGACTTGCAGGTGGTGGCTGTCCGCATCTCCTGCGCATCCCTATGTCTGATATAATTGATATCTGCCGGGTTCATCCAAGAAAGGCCCGCATGAAAACTTGATCCCCGGAGGAGCACTGCCATCGAAATCGTCGCGGGCCGGCGGTTTTATTCAATGTGCAATCATCCACAGGGGAAACGCCATGAAACGTCGTCAATTTCTAAGTACGGCAGGCGCCGGCCTCGCCGCGTCTGCCGCCATTGTTGCGCCAGCCATCGCCCAGTCGATGCCTGAACTAAAGTGGCGCTGCACCACGAGTTGGCCGAAGTCGCTGGATGTGCCTTTCAGTGCATCAGAGACGATCGCGAAATATGTTGCGGAAGCTACCGACAACAAGTTTCAAATTCAGCCCTTCGCAGGCGGCGAGATCGTGCCTGCCTTGCAGGCTGTCGATGCAGTAAGCAATGCAACGGTCGAAATGTGCCACACCGCCGCCTATTATTTCATCGGCAAGGATCCGACCTTCGCACTCTATTGCTCGGTACCGTTCGGCCTGAACTCGCGCCAGCAGAATGCATGGTTTCAGGATCACGGCGGTCAGGACATGCTCAACGAGTTCGGCAAGAAGTACAACATATACGGTATTGCGGGCGGCAATACCGGCACTCAGATGGGCGGCTGGTTCCGCAAGGAGATCAACAGCGTCGAAGATCTCAGCGGATTGAAGATGCGGATCGGCGGTTGGGCGGGCAAGACCCTTTCAAAGCTCGGCGTGGTTCCGCAGCAGATCGCAGGCGGCGACATCTATCCCGCATTGGAAAAAGGCACGATCGACGCAACCGAATGGGTCGGTCCCTATGACGACGAGAAGCTCGGCTTCTACAAGGTCGCGAGGTACTACTATTATCCGGGCTGGTGGGAAGGTGGCACGGCGCTGCATTTCTTCATCAACCTGGACAAGTGGAACGCCCTGCCAAAGGCTTACAAGTCGCTCCTCGCTCTGGCCTGCGGCTATGCCAACATGGACGTTCAGGCGCGCTACGATGCGCGCAATCCGGCGGCCATCAAACGGCTCGTCGCCAACGGGACACTTCTGCGTCCGTTCAGCCAGGCGGTGATGGAAGCGTGCCTAAAGGCTTCGAACGAGGTCAATGCGGAAACCTCCGCGTCCAACCCTGATTTCAAGAAGATCTACGATTCGCAAGTGGCCTTTCGAAACGACGAGAATCTCTGGTGGCAGATCGCGGAGTATTCATATGAAACATTCATGATCCGCATGCGTTCAAAGGGCTGAACGAGCCGCGCGCGGGCCCTGCGGGATACTCTTCGACCTGTCTTATCAGCTTCAGCCGGAAGGAAGCCGGCCGTCGCGGCCCGATGGCGGGCCGACGACAGCATTCGCGCTGACCGCGTCGGTGACGGCACGTTTCCAGAACTTGGTTGTCCTCTGCGGTCAGCAGCAGATCGCTCTTCGGATTGAAGTGGTCTTGTCTTGAAAGTTCGCCACGTTAGTCGGATACTGGATAGGATCCCTTGGGCCATTATCAATCCGAGGAGGACGATCATGGCGATTCAGATCGTGATGGACCGCACCGGCGACAGCCATCACCCTTTCAACCCCCGCGACCTGCAGGAAGTGGCGAAGGCGGAGCAGCGGTTCTATGAACTGACGAATGCCGGCTTCACCGCCGCGGTCCGGACGGGTCCCGGTCAGATCTCGCAGATCCGATCGTTCGACCCCAGTGCGGATGAAACCCTCTTTTTCCCCAGATTGATCGGCGGCTAGCCGCTCATGTTCGGCTTTCGGCCGTCCGCGTCGGGCGTCCGCTCCCGCACGAGAGCGGCGCGAATGCTCTTCATCAGGCACGGCGCCGAGCGCACACCCGAGGGGCGGTCGCTGCTGCTCTTGCGGCGTTGGCTATCGCCCGCGCAGTGGGAGCAGTTCGCAAGGAGGGGCTACTTCGAGGTTGTCGGAAGCGAAAGTGGGAAGCGGTACCGGATCCACGCCGGGACGTCGGTGAACGTGTGCGAGATTGACGAAAGAGGCCGCGTGCGGGAGGGGCTGTGCTTCATGCCGATCGGCGCGCTGCCGATCGGAGATGTCATGCTTGCCCAGAAGATTGCGTTGGAAACATGCGAGGGCAAGGCGCGCGCCGTGGCCAGGAGGTTCACGCCGAGCACTTTCCAGTTCAGACAAGCCCGACCTCTCGGTTGACGCCATCGCCAAAGATGTCGTGCGGCTCGACGATTACGTCGCCGATATTGACGCCGACGCGGAAAGCAAGGCGCCTGTCTTCAGCGTCTCCGACTGAAAGTTCATGAATACGGGTCTGGAATTGCACCGCAGCCCGCACTGCTTCAACCGCGCTCGGAAACTCCGCCAAGAACCCGTCGCCAGTATTTTTGACGACGTGGCCGCGGGACCATTCCAGTTGTTGTCTTGAAATGTCAGCCGCACTGACCGATGCCTGCTTCGGTTGGGTGAACAAACATTTCGAAGACGTGCTGCTGATGTCGCCGAAGGGCCGCTAAGACGAAGATCACGGTCGCGCTCGGCATGTCAGCAGTTGAGGCCAGACCGGACATGCCGAGAACCCGCCCCAATCGAACGTCTGCTCGTTGGACAACGACGTGACCCGCGACCTCACATGCGCAAGTAGCCTTCAACCTCGCCCTCAGCCCAGGCGAGCGTCTTCTCTAGCGGCTCGCCCTGCATGTGGCGGACTGTCATCTGGGTCATGAGGCCCCAGGAATAGATCTGCACTGCGATCTTGAGCGGTGTTGGCTGCGCGGCAATCGATAGGATCTGGTTGGTCGTAGGGATTCGGGTAGTGGTAGAGTGTGCCCTTCGGCGGTCCTTGGTCGGCCCAGGTCTTGAGCGTCGTCAGGTTGTCGAAGGCCCGAAGGTCGTGTCCTCCGCTCGCGGCCACCATCCTTTCGATTGCCTTCGGCTGCGACAGGTGCGCCAGCAGGCTCTTTGCCGTCGGCTTGCTCTTGGTGAAGGACCAGATCTCCAGAAGAAAGGAATGAAAGGTGCGAAGCAGCCCTTTCGACCCGCCGGCGACCTGGCGCGATTGCCCCAAAGGAGACTCGTTGGCCGCGAACCCGCATAGAGAGCCGAAGTGAGACCATGGCCGGCGCGTCAAGCTAGCACTTGATTTCCTGCTGCGACGGGCGACAATGACGTCACGCCAGCTTCCGGTACTGAACTTCATATAAGACGGGGAAAACCCGCTTGGCCACGGCAATACCGTCGCTGCGCGGGAGGGACCGTTATGACGGTGCGGTTCATGCTGCAGCGCCGACACGATCCGGGCCGCCGGGCGTATCGCCGCTACGATTGGGAACGACGTGGTCGCGCCGCTGCTCTGCGAATAATTCACCATGTTTCGCGGCGAACTCGCCACCACGGCGCTGCAAGTGGAACACCTACAAAAGATCATCGAGCCAACGTATTGCGCAGGCGACGGCGTGGGCATGCGTTGAGCCACGGAGGCGCGATAGGCTGAAAGGGAGTCCAAGCCGGCGTAAGACCGGCCGAAGGGCATCAGCTCAGACACACAGAGGGAGGGATGCATGACGACGGTAACCCGACGTAACGTCCTCAAGGGCGGTGCCGCGGTTGTGGGCGGCATGGCCGGTATCTTGGCGACCGGCAGGGCGCCCGCCTATGCGCAAGCCACCACGGTGCACTGGCTGCGCTGGACCGACTTCGTTCCGGCGTCAGATCAGCTTCTGCGCAACGAGATCGCCAAGGAGGGCGAGAAGGCGCTCGGCATAAAGCTCAATATCGAGACCATCAACGCCAACGATATCCAGGCCCGCGTCACCTCGGCTATCCAGTCGGGGTCAGGCCCGGACGTCGTCTGTGTCCTCAACAATTGGGGGCAACTTTACGGCGAGAGCGTCGCGGATGTCAGCGACCTCGCTGAGGCACTCGGCAAGAGCCAGGGCGGCTTCTACGAAACATCCCGCGCGGTCGCCAATGACGGAAAAAAATGGATCGCAGTGCCGTGGTGCATCGTCGGCCTGCAGATCGCATACCGAAAGTCCTGGTTTGCCGAGATCGGCTACACGGATGGAAAATTTCCCCAGACTTGGGAAGAGTATCGCGAGGCCGGCAAGAAGCTGAAGGCAAAGGGACGGCCGATCGGCCAAACGCTGGGTCACACGTTCGGCGATGCGCCCGCCTTCGCTTACCCCTATCTGTGGTCCTGGGGCGGCAAAGAGGTCGAAGCAGACGGCAAGACCGTTGTGCTGAATAGCCCAGCGACAGTCGAGTCGGTAAAGTTCATGGTGGCCTTCTGGAAGGACGCCCACGATGAAGGCGGGCTCGCCTGGGACGATTCCAACAACAACCGCGCTTTTCTGTCCGGGACGTGCAGCGCCACGCTCAATGGCGCCTCGATCTACATCGAGGCTCTGCGTAAGCCGGATACCTACAAGACGGAGGCAGGCGGGCAATTGAAGGACGACATCCTGCACGCCGCGCTGCCCAAGGGCCCCGGCGGGCAGTTCAGCTATCACGTCCCGTTCTCGAACCTCCTGATGGGTTATTCGAAGAACCAGGATGCGGCGAAGAAATTCCTTGGCTGGATTCACTCCAAGGACGTCTACGACAAGTGGTTCGTCTCCCAGAAGGGCTTCTCGGTCGGCCCGACCACGGATTGGGAAAAGCACAAGCTGTGGGGCGACGACCCGATCATGCTGCCCTACAAGCAAGCGGCGCGCACAGGGCGCTTCGCTGGCTACCAAGGCCCCTCTACGCGCAAGGCAGCCGAGGTCGTTACCAAGTACATCATCATTGATATGTACGCAAAGGCCGTCCAAGGCATGCCCGCCGAGGATGCCGTGAAGTGGGCAGAGGCTGAGCTCAAGAAGGTCTACGTCTGAGGTTAAGCCGTCCCTCTCCCATTTTCGTGGGGGAAGGGAATCTTCCGGCCGACGAGGATCGACATGGCGATAAGCGCGGTTTCCGCCACCACGCTCCGCGAGGCGCCCCCTCCGCGGCGACAGCGGTTGCTCGAGGACGAGCGCTGGTTGGCATTCGTGCTGCTGGTGCCGACCATCGCGCTGCTCGGCATGTTCATTGCCTATCCCTTCATTCGAGGGATATTGCTGTCGGTCACTAACTCGCGCGTCGGTATGCCCGGCGACTTCGTCGGCCTCGCAAACTTCTACAAGATCTTCAATGACGGAATCTTTCGCACCTCCGTTTACAACACCTTCCTCTATACGGGCGTGACCACCGTCTTCAAGCTGGCGCTCGGGCTGTGGCTGGCCATGCTGCTCAACCGTAATTTCCGCGGCAAGGCCTTTACCCGTGCTTTCATCCTGCTGCCTTTCATTATCCCGACCGTGCTCTCGACTTTCGCCTGGAAGTGGATGTTCGACCCGACGTTCAGCGTTCTCAATTGGCTCCTCTACCATTTCGGCTTGATCACCGGTCGGATCAATTGGCTGGGCGATCCGGACCTCGCCATGATCTCGATTATCGTCGTCAACATCTGGCGCGGGGTGCCGTTCTTTGCCATCAGCCTGCTCGCAGGCTTGCAGACTATCAGTCCCGAACTCAACGAGGCCGCCGCCATCGACGGCGCCAAGCCGTGGCAGCGGTTCTGGCACATCACCTGGCCACTGCTGCTGCCCGTGACCATGGTCGTGGTGCTGTTCTCAGTGATTCAGACGTTCGCCGACTTCCAGATCGTCTATGTGATGACGGGCGGCGGACCAGCCAACGCAACGCACCTGTTTGCCACCTACGCCTATCAGATTGGTATCGGCACCGGCCTCTTAAGCGAGGGCGCCGCAATATCGCTCGCAATGTTTCCGGTCCTGTTTCTGGTCGTCATTATCCAACTTCTCTACATCCGCCGCGTGGAGGTCCGCTGAGCCATGATCGAAGGCGCAAGGTGGCGAAAGTGGATGTTCTTCTACGTCCCCATGGCGCTGTTCCTGCTTTTCCTGCTGTTCCCGTTCTACTGGATGGTGATCACTTCGGTGCGGCCGGACGGCGAGCTTTACCGGCCTTGGAATTCGATCAACTACAATCCGTTCTGGACTTGGAAACCGACCTGGGACCATGTCAGGTACTTGTTCGAGGAAACGCTGTTCGCATCGTGGCTGTGGAACACGACGTTCATCGCGCTCGCGTCAACCGCTATCTCGCTCGTGTGCGGCGTGTTCGCCGGCTATGCTCTGTCGCGGCTGAACTTTCCATTTGCCGGCAGCCTGGGCACCGGCATCTTCATTACTTATCTGGTACCGCAAACGCTGCTGTTCATTCCGCTGGCAGAGATCATACGCAACTATCGGCTGGGTGACACGCCTTGGTCACTGATTCTGACCTATCCGACCTTTCTTATTCCGTTCTGCACCTGGCTCATGATGGGCTACTTCAAGGCGGTACCCAAGGAGCTCGAGGAATGCGCGCGCATTGATGGCGCCTCGCGCTGGCAGGCTATGCTCTACATCGTCATCCCGGTGGCGATCCCGGGCATCCTCTCGGCCGGCATTTTCGCTTTCACGCTGTCGTGGAACGAGTTCATCTATGCGCTTGTCTTCCTGTCCTCGCCTGAGCAGAAGACTGTGCCGGTCGGCGTCACATCGGAGCTGATCCGTGGCGATGTATTCTACTGGGGACCGCTGATGGCTGGGGCCCTGCTTGGATCGATACCGGTTGCTATCGCCTATTCGTTTTTCGTCGAGCACTACGTCGCAGGATTGACCGGATCGGTGAAGGGCTGACAGCACGACGGATCATAGGGATTCGAAGGCGCGAATCCAGATTGCGCGTAGGTCGTTGGGAGGCAGGTGAAAGTGAATGGGCCAGGTCGTCCTCAAGGGGATCAACAAGTTCTTTGACAGCGTGCACGCTGTCAAAGACGTCAATCTGCAGATCCGCGATAAAGAGTTCGTGGTGTTCGTCGGCCCCTCCGGCTGTGGCAAGACGACGACGCTCAGGATGATCGCCGGGCTTGAAGCGATCAGTTCCGGCGATATTTCCATCGACGGCAACGTGGTCAATGAATTGGCGCCCATGGACCGCGACATCGCCATGGTGTTCCAGAACTACGCGCTGTACCCGCACATGAGCGTGTACGACAACATGGCGTTCGGCCTGAAGATGCGCAAATTCGAAAAGTCCGAGATAGACAAGCGCGTGCTGGAGGCGGCTGACATCCTCGGCATCGGCGAATTGCTAAAGCGCAGGCCACGCCAGCTCTCAGGCGGCCAGCGCCAGCGCGTGGCGTTAGGCCGTGCTATCGTGCGCCACCCTCGCGTGTTCCTGTTCGACGAGCCGCTGTCGAACCTCGATGCCAAGCTGCGGGTGCAGATGCGCGTTGAGCTGAAGAAGTTGCATCTGCGACTCGGCACTACAGCCATTTACGTTACTCATGATCAAGTCGAAGCCATGACGCTGGGTGACCGGGTCGTGGTCATGAAAGACGGCGTGGTGCAGCAGGTGGGGGAGCCGCTAGAGTTGTACAATCAGCCCGCCAACAAGTTTGTCGCCGGCTTCATCGGCTCCCCGGCCATGAATTTCGCCGCCGTTACGGTGACCGAGGCGAACGGATCGCTGATCGCCGAGAACTCCGGCCTGCGCATCAAGCTACCGGACGAGACCGCGCAGCGGCTGCGCGGCCATATCGGACGCGAGGTCATGCTCGGCGTGCGGCCGGAGGACCTCACCGTGGCGGGTAGCGTTGATCTCGGCCACCCATGCTTCGATGCTGTGATTGAGGTGGTCGAGCAACTCGGCTCGGAAATCCTGCTCGATATGAAGGTCGGCGAGAGCATCATGGTGGCGAGCATCGAGCCGACCGCAAGGGTGAGGGTGGGCGATAAGCTGCGCGTTGCCATGCGGCCTTCCAGGCTTCACGTTTTCGACGCGCAGACCGAGGCGGCCATCTAACGCCGGCAGTTGGCCAATTCCGGTGGTGAGGGGAATTCGGAACAAATCGCCTTCCATGCCCATCCAGGGGCAGAGCACGTCATTCTCTTCACCTCCGCAACCGTCAGCGGCTGGCCGCCGGAGGGCGGCTCTGAGCTAACCTGGCGGACCAGCGCCATCATGTCCGCTCATGGCGGGTCGACGGAAAAGGGTCCGATTGGCTGTCACTTCTGCGAGAGGCAGGATTAATGCAGTGCGCATTGATCGCGCGCACGCTTGAGGTCAGCCGTTTCGGCTCCTTCGTCAAACCAATCGCAGATCGGTTCTAGCAGCGTGCGCGCCTCATCAATCCTTCCTTGGCTCCGCCAGAGTTCTGCGAGGCTTGTGGCGGCGCGCAACTCCAAGGACTTGGCGCCTTGACCACGCGCCACCTCAATGGATTTCCTAAGATGAGACTCGGCTTCGCCGACTTTCGATGGGTCGAGCGATAGGAGAATTTGGGCTTTTTGCCGGTGTAATTCCGACTCCCATGCCCTGCCCGTCACATCACCTATGCCGGCCAGGAGCCTTTCGACCAACGATAGTGCGCGTTCATTCTCGCCGGCCTTGGCGTCAATTTCCGCCAGCCAGCTATTCATCATCGGCAGCATGAAACCGACACCGTTGCGCCGCGCCTCGTCGATTCCCAGTGCGATCTCGGATCGGGCCTCCTCAATTCGGCCAATCTCGCCGATGGCCCGGCCTCGCGAAATTCGCGATAGAATTACGTACAGCGAAAACCGCTGTTCTTGTGACATTTCGAAGCTGTTCTGGGCGCTCTCGAGAGCGCGAGCGGCGTCCCCGCGCAGAAGGTGCACGACAGAGGTCATGTAATGAGCGAACGCCACTGTGTACGGGTGAGCAAGATCCTGAGCCAGGGCCAACGCTTCCGACACGCGCGAAAGGGATCGATCGGGATAGCCGAGGAACCACAAGTCCCAGGACTGAAGCAGCAGTGAAGCCGCTTGAGGCTCCACCATGTAAAGGTGATAAAGGGGCTGTCTTCCTTCGCTGATCGAAAGCCTGATCGTCTCTTCGAAATGGTTCGCTGAGGATTGGAAGTCCCCGATTGTCAACAACGTGCTGCCCATCACTCTATGAGCCACCATCGCCAGCACGGGGCTAGACAAGTCTCGTGACCGCAGCAGAAACTCATCGGCCATGCTGAGCGCCTCATCGTTCCTTCCACCCATCCATGAGTGTCCCCACAACCCAAACAGGGCTTGGAAATATTCAGGGATGTCGCCGAGACGCAGGCATAAGGCGCTAGCTCTGGAAAACGCTTCGCGGGTTTCCGTGGAGGCATACCCTTTGACGGCGATAAGCGGTATTCCCAGCGCCAGCTGAACCTCGACCTCTTGTTTGGTCCGCTCGGGCGTTTCGGGCATTGTTTTCAGAAGCTGAAGCGCACTTCGAAAATTGGCAATCGCTTCGATGTTGGCGGAGTGCGCGAGCGCGCGCTGCCCGGACTTGAACCAATAACGGATAGCCGAATTGTGATTGCCTGCTTCCTGATGATGATACGCCACGACTTCGGTCTGATTTTCCGCAAGCTCCGGAAAGTCATGCTCCAGGACCATGGCGATCTCGGCGTGGATCTGCTGTCTTTTGCTCCTGAGCAAAGAATCGTAGATCGCATCACGCAGCAATACGTGTTTGAACGCGAAGCGGAGGGAAGGCGAAATGTCGACTCGATATATGATGTCAGCCTGTTCGAGCAGCGAGAGTGCTGACAGGATATTATCTTCGTCGAGTTGCGATACGGCCGACAACAGATCATAGGAGAACTCGCGCCCGATCACCGCCGCAATCATTGCAAGTTTGCGACTCGGCGCAACGCGGTCGAGCCGCTCCATCAATGCATCACTCAGCGTGTCCGGAACCCTGAGCAATGCTGCTTGTGCCGTCCGCTCGGACCCACTTCGACCGAGTACAGGTGCGCTCAACATACTGTTTGTCAGTTCCTCGATGTATAGCGGGACGCCATCGGCCTTTTCGATAATTTGGTCCAGCAGCGGCTGAGGCATCCTCCCGCCCCTCAACAGACCTCCAATCATCGCCTTCACTTCCGTATGCGATAATCGAGTCAGCGAGTGCACGGTGATATTCGCATGAGTGATCCATGCAGGGCGGAACTCCGGTCGGCACGACACGATAAGCAGCACGCGGGCGTGGTCGATCCGGCTGATAATCAGGTCAAGCAACTCAACCGTCGACGGATCCAGCCAGTGTGCATCCTCAAAGATGCAGAGCGTGGGCCCTTGGACGGAGAACGCCAACAGCATATCGACAAGCGTACTTATGGTTCTGTTCTTTATTTGCTGCGGGGTCAGGCGAGACAATTGGAGGTGATCATGCACTGGGATGGATAACAGCCTGGCGACCAGCAGGACCGGCTCGGCGGAATTATCGGGAAGGTAAGCCCTGAGCTTGGCGAGCTTGTCTGCATCGGGCTCGCGCGGTGTTATTTGGGCCGAATGTTGGATCTGCTCGATGACGGGGAAGAACGCGCTCTGATTGTGGTAGGGCGAGCATTGATGATGCAGCAGAATATGCGGTTCCTGCTGAATATGCGATTTCAACTCGTGGAGCAGCCTCGACTTCCCGACTCCCGGAATACCCGAAAGGAGTATGACCTGGCCATCACGCTCCTTGACTTTCTGCCACCTGTCGAGCAGCAGGCTCAGTTCGCTTGAGCGTCCAATGAGCGGAGTAAGAGAGCCCGTATGCGCAGCCTCGAAGCGGCTAACCGTGCTTTTCGCCGCCAGCACGCGATACAAATGAAGGGGGTGAGTCACACCCTTGAGTTCGTGGATGCCGAGGTCCTGAAAATCAAAAGCGGCCGATATGAGACGCCTCGTCGTCTCTGAGATGAGTACCGTATCTGGAGCGGCAAGGGCCTGCAGGCGCGCCGCAATGTTTGGTGTCTCTCCCACCGCGTCCATCGACCAGCGGCCGCTATCTCCAATGTCACCGACAACAACCGGTCCAGAGCAAACACCCACTCGACAAGACAGAGTAACCGGACCTGAAATCTTCGCGACCCCGGAGGCGATCTCCAGTGCGGCGTGAACGGCACGAATGGCGTCATCCTCATGAGCGGAGGGCCAGCCGAAAAATGCCATGACGCCATCGCCGAAATACCGGGCCACCTCGCCGCCATACCGCCCGATCGCGGTGCTGCATTCCTCCCGGTACGCGTCGATAAGTTTTTGGAGATCCTCAGGGTCCAGCTTCTCGGAGAGCTGTGTAGAAGCCACAAGGTCGCTGAACAGTACGGTAATCTGACGGAACTCAGGTTCGCGATGCTGCGCAATGGAGGGCGGCGCCACAGCGACTCTTGAACCCGCAAGCGTCTCGCCGCCGGGCTGGCGCGAAGCGGTCAATGCTTCAATCGCCCTAAGCAGCTTCTTGCGGTGACCTAAGGAAGAAACTCCAATTTGCTTGAGATCGTTTTCCGTCAAATCCGGAAGCAGGGAATATTCGATGTTGTTTTCCGCGAAGGCTTGGGCGTACTGGCCTAGACCGTGTCTGACCAGCCACTCGGCTAAGTCGGTGTTTGTCCTCGTCATCGAAGAGGCCCTCCTCTTACCGCTGTAGGACCCCTTATACTACCTCACGACGGGGACGCCGGAACAGTGCGTGCTTGCGCTCAGGCCCAGCAAACCGCGATGACGTCGCGCTGTTCCGCTCAAGCCGCGGGACGAGCGCTGCAATCCTCGTCTTTTGAAGGCCCTGAACTGAGACAGTATGGGAGCGCTTCTCCGATCGCCTGTCGAAGCTCGTCGACCATCTCGGCTTCGGATTTATGGAGTTCGTGATTATAGCCTTCCGCCATGATCAGTGCCGATTCATACGTCTCCTGAACGACTGCGATACGGTCACTCGCAGGAAGAGACGCGACGAAGTCGATGGTGTCTTTGACGTGCGTGGCCTCACTTCCGAGAGAGCTATGGCTTCTGAGAAAGCGGGTCGCGTCGACGCCATCCGGACACAGCGCCTGGACCTTCTCGACGTCGGCCTTCTGCTTGAGCGCGGCGATGCGCTCCAGGCAGTAGGAGTACCCTATGCAGCCGATCGGGTAGTCCTGCGAGCAAAGGTCATCGAAGCGCTTGCAGAGCGGCTTGATCCCGTGCGGGATGAAATTGGTGACGAGTCGCTCGGCCGGCAAACCGAGCGCACGCAGGTCCTTGAGCGCGAGGCGATCGTGACCAGACTCCTCGCGCGCCCGTTCTTCAAGGTAGGCCGCGACCTCGGGCCTGCCCAGTTCCTCGAAGCGGCTGGCCGCGCGCCGCAGATTTCGAGGCGTATCGACAGACGTGTGATAGGCGCCGACCAGGGCCACAACATAGCCCGCGAGCGTCTGGTCCGGACGTGCGAGGCGTTCTTCAATCGCGGCAAATCCGAGATTGATCGCGCCGTCGAGCAGCCCGATCGCGCTGCCCGCCGTACCCACGCCCGTCATCGGCGTCGCGAATGGATCTACGTTCCCTTTCGTCCCACCCGTGGTGTGGAACCAGACCTGTCCGGAGTCGCGAGCAATGATCGAAATATCACCCGTGACGTTGACCCACTCCGTCCTCAACTGCTCCATTAGAAACCTCCCAACCTGCAGTGCTCAGCACGGACCGTCTGTCTGCCGTTGCCACTTCGGACACGCGCTTCAAACTGGAGACGGATCGCGCCTCCCCTCGAACCGAACGGTAACAGCGCTAGATTCCGTTGGGCGTACAAGACATCAGCAAGCGAGCCGTTTCCAGAAGAGACTGGCCGGGTCGAGGGGTCACGCGGCCTCTGTTCGGCAGCACAAAGACGACTTCATCGGGGTCTTGCATGATGTAGTGACCATCGTGCTCTTCTTCCGTGATGATGACCGCGCGGTTCAGATAGATACCTCGCGCCGCGAGCGCGACTTTGGCTCGGTTCGCGGCGGCGGCCGTCACGGTAGTGTTGTCCGCCTCACGTTCCAGCAGCGAATTTCGGAAATCGTCTTCGACCCACGCGTCGACGATCAACTGCGCGAGCGAATCGTTGGGGCTGAAGGAGAAGGTTGGAACCGTCACCTCTGTCGGAGCCGCCGCGCCTCTCAAAACGACATTCTTTTTAATGGCCATGATCAGCCTTCCCTAATTAAGCGGGCTCGGGATCTCGCCGTCCCGCACCATTTAAATGCATTATATTTTTTGCATTTTAATTGTATAACCTCAGGATGGCAAGTTAGAATAGCGATCACGGCCGCATGATCATAAATCCATCGTGCCGCTCTGGGGACACCGGTGACGGTATTCGGATTGGCCAACTCCAAACAAATTGGATACGAAATTTAAATATCCAGCGCGCGCCTCTACCCGGCGTTGCAATTTAAATGTCTGCCGATTGCGGCACGCTTTGTTGCTTGAAAATCGGGAATGCGTAGGCCCCGGCATCTCCAATCTTGCCCCCACTCAGAGGTTGGCCGAAAAAAACTGGTCTAGGGCTTCGAGACGCGCGATGTACTGGCGGCAGCACAGGTCATCATTCTTTAGATTTCGAAGAGGAGGGCAGCGCATGGCCTCAAAAATTATCCAGCGCCTTGATCACGGTGTGAATCCAGCGACGACAAAGTCGGATAGGCTCAGGCCAATTTGCTGCCTGCATGAGTCCGGATTTGGCCCTTCTGCGACATTCAGCGATGTCCGCTATTGCGCGCTAGTGGCAGTGAAGCGGACATCGGGCGCGCCGGAGCCGAGCACTCCGATCTGACCAGGCGCTGTGGTCTTCGGTCTGCCTACTCCTCGTCGTCTTCGTCCTCGTCTTCATCCTCGTCGTCTTCGTCGCTCTCGTCCTCTTCCACGCGCGCGAGCGTGGCCAGCGGCAGCGTCTCGCGGAACAAATCGCCTTCCATGCCCATCCAGAGGCAGAGCACGTCGTTCTCCTTCACTTCCGCGACCGTCAGCGGCTGGCCGCCGGATTTCAGCATCACGACATCACCGGCTTTCACTTCCATGGATTGTCCTTTCGCGTTGATCGACCGAACGCGAAGCTAGCAATTTGTCATGACATCCGGAAAACGGGGGCGGTGGATGAGACCGCGCACTCCCATGCACGGAACGCTCAGGTGCCGGGGCCGCTGGCAAAGGGGGCCTTCATCGCAAGGCCCGCGACGATGCCATCATGCCCCTGTTTTGCCCGACGTGTCAAAAAGAATTTCGTAAAATCGAAAATCGAGCTTGCGTTGCCGTAAGCCCTTGAATTTGCAGCAACGCCCTACTGTGCATGGGGTTGTTTTTCGATAATTTGTTGTCGCGCGCTTAGTTTATCCCGGCAGCAGCTCGGTCAGCGAGCGGATGATGCGGTCGGGCTTGACGATCGAGCCTTCGGGCAGGCCGTCGCCATGCACGTCGATCCAGATCGAATAGATGCCGAGGCGCTGCGGCGTCACGACTTCCCATTCCAGATTGTCGCCGATCATCCAGGTGTCTTTCGCGCTGACGCCGAGCGCCTCCATCGCGTGCAGATAGGCGCGCTCCTCGGGCTTGCCGAAGCCGTGCTCGCCCTCGATCTGGATGTGATGGAAGCGGTGCGCGAGCTCGAAGCGCTCGACCTTGGCGCGCTGAGTGTCGGCGGCGCCGTTGGTCACCAGAGCGAGCTTGATGCCGAGCGCCTTCAGCTGGTCGATTGCCTCATGCGCGCCGGGGAAGACGAACATCTCCTCCTCGCGATAGGCGGTGAAACGGTCGGCAAGGCGGATGGCGAGATCGTCGGGCAGGGCGCGGTGGCCGGCGGCCGCAAGCGCGGCAAAGCCGCCCTTGACCGTGAGGTGGCGGGCTTCGGCGAGCTTCAGCCGCCATGCGGCTTCCGCGTTGGCCCAGAAGTTTCGCGCGAACGCCAGCACCGCGGTTGCGACCAGCTGTGGCGGCAGCGGCGCGAGTTCTTCGGCGAACTCGGCCGTGATCGTATTCCACGCGATCTCGGGCCGGCCATAGGCCGACAGAATGGTGTCGTCCATGTCGATCAGCATGGCGCGAGGGAGCGGCGGCATGGCGAGGCTCATGGCCATTTCACTTCCGGCGGCAGCGACGACAGGATCGAATCCACATTGCCGCCGGTCTTGAGCCCGAAGATCGTGCCGCGGTCGTAGAGCAGGTTGAACTCGACATAGCGCCCGCGCCGGATCAATTGCTCTTCGCGGTCTTCAGCGGTCCAGCTTGTCGCGAAATTGCGCCGCACGATCTCAGGATAGATCATCAGGAAGGCGCGGCCGACATCCTGGGTGAAGGCAAGGTCTGCGTCCCAGTCGCCGCTGTCATGCCAGTCGTAGAAGATGCCGCCGATGCCGCGCGCCTCTTTGCGGTGCGGCAGATAGAAATATTCGTCACACCACTTCCTGTACTTGTCGTAGTCGGCGACACCGCTCGGCTGCGCGCAGGCCTCCTTCATCGCGGCGTGGAAGGCGATGCTGTCGGCATCATCCTGCGTCCGCCGCCGCTCCAGCACCGGCGTAAGGTCGGCGCCGCCGCCGAACCAGGCTTTTGTGGTGACGACGAAGCGTGTGTTCATATGCACCGCGGGCACATGCGGATTGCGCAGATGCGCGATCAGCGAGATGCCGGAGGCCCAGAATTTTGGATCCTCCGCGGCACCGGGAATTTGGGCACGAAATTCAGGGGCGAATTCACCGTGAACGGTCGAGCAGTGCACGCCAACCTTCTCGAACAGGCGACCATGCATCGTCGACATCACGCCGCCACCCCCGGCCGCGCCGGTATGATCGGTGCGCTGCCACGGCGTGCGCTTGAAGCGGCCGGCTTCGCCCGGATAGAGGCCTTGCGGCGCGTCGTCCTCCAGCCGCTCGAAGCTCGCGCAGATGTCGTCGCGCAAGGCTTCGAACCAGGCGCGGGCGCGGCCCTTGCGGTCTTCGATTGTTGAGGCGTCCATCTGCATTCCCGTCGTCAACCAAGCGGAGTGTGCCGTAGGAGGGCAAAGGCGCCCTTGCGCCGTGCCCACCATCTTCACCGCGATTCCGAACGGTGGGCACGCTTGCGCTTTGCCGACCCTACGAATCTCACTCTTGCGGACCGTAATAGGTGCAGCTCTCGTTGCAACTGTCGCGGTGGATGCTGACGCGGGTGAGCTTGCCGATATGCGCCAGCCTGTCCCAGACGAAGCGCGAGAGGTTTTCCAGCGTCGGGGTGCCCAGCGCCTCGATCTTGTTGAGGTATTTGTGGTCCAGCATCAGGCGCACGTCCTCGATGGCGCGCTGAAGGAGCCCGAGGTCGACGACCATGCCAGTGTTGGGATCCGGCGTGCCGCGAACCGTTACCTCGGCGCGGAAGGAGTGGCCGTGGATCTCTTCGCTCGCCGCACCGAACGTCGTGCCCGACAAAGAGTGCGCCGCCTCGAAGCGGAACGATTTCGTCAATTCCCACATCTGTCCGTCAACAATCCTATCTGATGCCGAGCGATTTATGTGTCTGCACGCTCAACCGCCATTGCGGATGGCGCAGGCAATAGTCGATCGCACGCGCGGTGTTTTGGGCGACCTCGGGTCCGTCCATCGGCTGCAGCGAGAAACGCTCGAAGGCGAGGCCTTCGTAGGTCTCGGGCGCGGCGAGCGCCTGCGGATAGACCAGCTTCAGCTCGTGGCCGCGGCGTAGCACGAGTTCGCTGCCGCCCTTGGGGCTGACACAGATCCAGTCGAGCCCCGCCGGGGCGGCAATCGTGCCGTTGGTCTCGACGCCGATCTCGAAGCCGCGGGCGTGCAGGGCGTCGATCAAGGCGGTATCGACCTGGAGCAGTGGCTCGCCGCCGGTGAGCACCACGTAGCGGTTGGCAGTGGATGCGGCCCATTGCGCGGCGATGGTGTCGGCGAGTTCCGCGGCCGAGGCGTAGCGGCCGCCGAGCGTGCCGTCGGTGCCGACGAAATCCGTGTCGCAGAACTTGCAGGTCGCCTCGCTGCGGTCCGCCTCGCGGCCGCTCCAGAGGTTGCAGCCGGCAAAACGGCAAAACACCGACGCGCGCCCGGCATGGGCGCCTTCGCCTTGCAGGGTCAGGAAGATTTCCTTGACCGCGTAACTCAACTCTCTCTCCTCAATCCTTTGGGCCTTCGGGGTTCCGGATCTGGCGCAGCGCCTCGCCGGCGGCCATCGCCGCGGTCATGGCCACATTGAGCGACCGCAGGCCGGCCCTGATCGGTATCACCAGCCGCGCATCCGCGGCCTCGAGCACCGCATCCGTGACGCCGGCGCTCTCGCGTCCGAATAGCAGGATGTCCGACGTCTGGTAACGGAAATCGCGGTAGTCGGTGGCACCTTTGGTGGTGAACAGCAACAGGCGGTCGCCTTGTGCCGCACGCCAGTCCTCGAATCTCGCCCAGGAGTCGTGCCGGGTGATGCTGACCTGGTCGAGGTAGTCCATTCCCGCCCGGCGGAACGAGCGGTCCGAGACGGGGAACCCTGCCGGTTCGATGATGTGAGCGGCCATGCCCAGACAGGCGCAGAGCCTGAGAATCGTGCCGGTGTTCTGGGGAATGTCGGGTTGGAAAAGCGCTATCTGCATGGGCTGTGGCGGGTTGGTTGCGGGGGCAAAATGTCTCAATAAAACATCGCATCCCCGGGAATTCGTGCATTGCACGCTCCCGCGCCGATAGCGGGCTTGCGCTCGCCCGGCAAGGGTGCCAATAGAACGATTCTGGACTGCTGTTTTCCCCGTTTTGGGCGTGAGCAAGCAAAGTTCTGCCGCCGCGGGGGGCCGCGGGCGCCGGCAGCCTTCTGGGGACCTCATGGGCGCCCCCCGGAGCGGTTCGACCGGTCGCATAAGAAGAAAGGGTTGGAATCGTGACGACAGCGTCTTCGGCGGACCATCCGACACGCCGTGATTTCTTATTCGTTGCAACGGGGGCAGCCGCTGCAGTAGGGGGCGCGGCCGCGCTCTGGCCCTTCATCTCGCAAATGAATCCGGATGCCTCGACCATCGCCGCCGGTGCGCCGATCGAGGTCGATCTTAGCCCGATCGCCGAGGGTCAGGACATCAAGGTGTTCTGGCGCGGCAAGCCGATCTACATCAGCCACCGCACCAAGAAGCAAATCGACGAAGCGCGCGCCGTCAACGTGGCGAGCCTGCCCGATCCGCAGTCCGACGAAGCCCGGGTCAAGTCCGGCCACGAGCAGTGGCTGGTCGTGATCGGCATTTGCACCCATCTCGGCTGCATCCCGATCGCTCATGAGGGCAATTACGACGGGTTCTTCTGCCCCTGCCATGGGTCGCAGTACGATTCGTCCGGCCGCATACGCCAGGGGCCCGCGCCCGCGAACCTGCCAGTGCCGCCGTACCAGTTCGTTTCCGACACGAAAATCCAGATCGGCTGAGCTTCGGACTATCGTCCGAAGCGACGCGCCGTCTCGTCGTATTATTTCCTCAGGATCGCATCATGAGCGGACCATCCGACTACCAGCCGAGCAATCCGGCCCTGCAATGGATCGAGCGGCGTCTGCCGATCTTTGGTCTCATCCACTCCTCCTTCGTCGCCTATCCCACCCCGCGCAACCTGAACTATTGGTGGACCTTCGGCGCCATCCTCTCCTTCATGCTGGCGATGCAGATCCTGACCGGCGTGATCCTGGCGATGCACTACACGCCGCAAGCCGATCTCGCCTTCAAGTCGGTCGAGCTGATCGTTCGTGACGTGAACTACGGCTGGCTGCTGCGCAACATGCACGCGGTTGGCGCCTCGATGTTCTTCGTCGCCGTCTACGTCCATATGTTCCGCGGCCTCTATTACGGGTCGTACAAGGAGCCGCGCGAGGTGCTGTGGATCCTCGGCGTCATCATCTACCTGCTGATGATGGCGACGGGCTTCATGGGCTACGTGCTGCCCTGGGGCCAGATGAGCTTCTGGGGCGCCACGGTCATCACCAATCTGTTCTCCGCCATTCCCTATGTCGGCGAGAGCATCGTGACACTGTTGTGGGGCGGCTATTCGGTCGGTAACCCGACGCTGAACCGCTTCTTCTCGCTGCACTATCTGCTGCCGTTCCTGATCGCGGGCGTTGTCGTCCTCCACGTCTGGGCGCTGCACGTCGCCGGTCAGAACAATCCTGATGGCGTCGAGCCGAAGACGGAAAAGGACACGGTGCCGTTCACGCCGCACGCGACCATCAAGGACATGTTCGGCGTCGCCTGCTTCATGCTGCTCTACGCCTGGTTCATCTTCTATATGCCGAACTATCTCGGCGACGCCGACAACTACATCCCGGCGAATCCGGGCGTGACGCCGCCGCACATCGTGCCGGAATGGTATTACCTGCCGTTCTACGCGATCCTGCGCTCGATCCCGAACAAGCTCGCGGGCGTCATCGCGATGTTCGGGGCGATCATCATCCTTGCCTTCCTGCCCTGGCTCGACAGCGCCAGGACGAGGTCGTCGAAGTACCGTCCGCTGGCCAAGCAGTTCTTCTGGATCTTCGTCGTGGTCTGCATCCTGCTCGGCTATCTCGGCGCGCAGCCGCCGGAAGGCATCTACGTGATTGCCGGCCGGGTGCTGACGGTCTGCTACTTCGCCTACTTCCTGATCGTGCTGCCGCTGCTCGCGCGCATCGAGAAGCCGCGACCGGTTCCGAACTCGATCTCGGATGCGGTGCTGGCCAAAACCGGGAGCAGATCGACGCCGATGGTGTCGACCGCGATTGTGCTGGCGCTCGCCGGTTCGTTGTTCGCGGGCTCGATCGACAGCGCGAAAGCGTCCGAAGGCAGCGACCAGCCGCCGGCCAACAAATGGTCGTTCTCGGGCCCTTTCGGTAAGTTCGACCGCGGCGCGCTCCAGCGTGGCCTGAAGGTCTACAAGGAAGTCTGCGCCAGCTGCCACGGCCTGTCCTACATCGCCTTCCGCAACCTCGCGGAAGCCGGCGGCCCCGGCTATTCGGTGGCGCAGGCGACGGCGTTTGCCTCCGAGTACAAGGTCAAGGACGGCCCGAACGATGCCGGCGACATGTTCGAGCGTCCGGGCCGGCCGGCGGATTATTTCCCCTCGCCATTCCCGAACGAGCAGGCCGCGCGTGCGGCGAACGGCGGTGCGGCACCGCCGGACCTGTCCCTGATCACCAAGGCGCGCTCGTATAAGCGCGGCTTCCCCTGGTTCATCTTCGACTTCTTCACCCAGTACCAGGAGCAGGGTCCGGATTACGTCGCGGCCGTGCTTCAGGGCTTTGAAGAGAAGGTGCCCGAGGGCGTCACCATCCCGGAAGGCTCCTATTACAACAAGTACTTCCCGGGTCACGCCATCAAGATGCCGAAGCCGCTCAGCGACGGCCAGGTGACCTACGATGACGGCTCGCCGACCACGGTCGCGCAATACGCCAAGGACGTCACCACGTTCCTGATGTGGACCGCAGAGCCGCACATGGAAGCGCGCAAGCGCCTCGGTTTCCAGGTGTTCGTGTTCCTGATCATCTTCGCGGGCCTGATGTACTTCACCAAGAAGAAGGTCTGGGCCGGCTCGCACTGAGTGGCGCGAGACGAGAATGAAGAAGCCCCCGCGAGGGGGCTTTTTTGTTGGGCTGTCATTCCGGGGCGATGCGCAGCATCGAGCCCGGAATCCATTCCTCCACCAACGCCGTAGCCCGACGGATTCCGGGTTCGCCCCTGCGGGCGCCCCGGAATGACGTGAGTGTGGATTGCTTCATCCTCTTGCACCCGCCAGAATACCCACAACCGCTCCCCCAAAACTCATCGGAGGACACCATGGGAACCACCATCACCTTCAAGCGCCCGGACGGCAAGGACGCCTCGGGCTATCTCGCCAATGCCGGGCGCGGCAACGCGCCGGGCGTGGTCGTGATCCAGGAATGGTGGGGCCTGTCGGACCAGATCAAGGGCCTGTGCGATCGCTTTGCGCTCGCGGGCTTCGATGCGCTGGCGCCGGATCTCTACAAGGGCAAGGTGGTGCCCTATCACGACACGGACAGCGCCAACAAGGAGATGAACTCGCTCGACTTCATGGACGTCACCACGCAGACCGTGCGCGGCGCCACGCAGTATCTGTCGCGCAACGGCGCCAAGGTCGGGCTAACAGGCTTCTGCCTCGGCGGCGCCGTCACTATCATCGGCGCGACCAAGATCCCGGAGCTCGCGGCCGGCGTCGTGTTCTACGGCATCCCGCCGGAGCAGGCGGCCAAGCCCGCCGACGTCAAGATCCCGCTCCAGGCTCACTTCGCCAACAAGGACGATTGGTGCACGCCGGAGTTGGTCAATGGCTTCGAAAAGGCCATGAAGGCCGCCGGCAAGTCGCTGGAGCTGTTCCGCTATGACGCCGAGCACGCCTTCGTCAACGAGCAGCGCCAGGCCGTGCACGACCGCGAGGCCGCCGAGCTCGCCTGGGGCAGGGCGACGGAGTTTTTCCGAAAGCATCTCGGCTGATAGCCCGTAGCCCGGATGGAGCGAAGCGTAATCCGGGGATTGTCTCGTGGCATGACCCCGGATTACGCTGCGCTCCATCCGGGCTACAGCCCTTGGCGCCGCCCTTGACGCCGCCCCCGCGCCATGGTGAGTATCCGCCCCATGAGCACCGCCGTCCGCCCAGCCCGTCTCTGGTGGCGCACCTCCTAACGAGGTGGCCGTGCGATTTTCCTTTCCCAAATCGTCTGAGGTCGCCAACGCAGTGCGGCGGCCTGATCGTTTGTCCTGTGTGGCGTTCCCTCGGCAAGTTTCGTAAGAGGACGACATGAACAGGACAGTCTTTGCCCTCCCGGCCAGAAGCGACTATGTGACCCGTGCAGGTCTCGCGATCACGCGCGTGGCCGAGCAGTTCACCGGCGGCGCGAGCCGGCTCGACGATCTCGTTAGCCTGCTCGACCGCCGCCGCGGCGTGGTGCTGTCCTCGGGCACGACCGTGCCCGGCCGCTATGAGAGCTTCGATCTCGGCTTCTCCGACCCGCCGCTCAAGCTCGAGACATCAGGCGTCAATTTCAAGCTGGAAGCGCTGAACCAACGCGGGCAGGTGCTGATCACCTTTCTCACTGAGGTCCTGCGCGAGCCCTGCGTGGTGATCTCCGAGAAGACAGCCACGCGGCTTACAGGTCACATCATCCGCGGCGATGCGCCGGTCGAGGAGGACCAGCGCACCCGGCGTGCCAGCGTGATGTCGCTGGTGCGCGATCTCGTCGCCGCCTTCTCCGCCAATGACGACGGGCTGCTCGGCCTGTTCGGCGCTTTTGCCTACGACCTCGTCTTCCAGATCGAAGATCTCGTGCAGAAGCGGGCGCGAGAGAGCGACCAGCGCGACATCGTGCTCTACGTGCCCGATCGCCTGCTGGCCTATGACCGCGCTACCGGCCGCGGCGTGGTGCTCACTTACGATTTCGCCTGGAAGGGCAAGTCGACCGAAGGCCTGCCGCGCGAGACGGCCGACAGCCCATATCTGAAGACGCCGCGCCAGGGCTTTGCCGATCACGCGCCCGGCGAATATCAGGCCACCGTCGAGACGGCGCGCGCAGCCTTCGCGCGTGGCGATCTGTTCGAGGCGGTCCCGGGCCAGCTCTTCGCCGAGCCCTGCGACCGCTCGCCGGCCGAAGTGTTCCAGCGCCTCTGCGTCATCAACCCCTCGCCCTACGGCGCGCTGATGAATCTCGGCGAGGGCGAGTTTCTCGTCTCGGCCTCGCCGGAGATGTTCGTGCGCTCGGACGGCCGCCGCGTCGAGACCTGCCCGATATCAGGCACGATCGCACGCGGCACCGATGCGATCGGCGATGCCGAGCAGATCCGCCAGCTCCTGAACTCGGAGAAGGACGAGTTCGAGCTCAACATGTGCACCGACGTCGACCGCAACGACAAGGCGCGCGTCTGCGTGCCCGGCACCATCAAGGTGCTGGCGCGGCGGCAGATCGAGACCTATTCGAAGCTGTTCCACACCGTCGACCACGTCGAGGGCATGCTGCGCCCCGGCTTCGACGCGCTCGACGCCTTCCTCACCCACGCCTGGGCGGTGACGGTAACAGGCGCGCCAAAGCTCTGGGCGATGCAGTTCGTCGAGGATCACGAGCGCTCGCCGCGGCGCTGGTATGCCGGCGCGATCGGCGCGGTGAATTTCGACGGCAGCATCAACACTGGTCTTACCATCCGCACCATCCGCATGAAGGATGGCTTGGCTGAAGTGCGTGTCGGCGCGACCTGCCTGTTCGATTCAGATCCCGCCGCGGAAGACCGCGAATGCCAGGTCAAGGCCGCCGCCCTGTTCCAGGCGCTGCGCGGCGATCCGCCAAAGCCGCTATCGACCTTTGCGCCCGATGCCACCGGAAGCGGCAAGCAGGTGCTGCTGATCGATCACGACGACAGTTTTGTCCATATGCTCGCCGACTATTTCCGCCAGGTCGGTGCCAGCGTCACCGTGGTCCGCTATGTGCATGCGCTCGACATGCTCAAGCAGAAGAAGTGGGATTTGCTGGTGCTGTCGCCCGGCCCCGGCAGGCCGGAGGATTTCGCGATCAAGAGGACCATCGATGCGGCGCTGGAGAAGAGGCTGCCGGTGTTCGGCGTCTGCCTCGGCGTGCAGGCGATCGGCGAATATTTTGGCGGCGAACTCGGCCAGCTCACCCATCCCGCCCACGGCCGGCCCTCGCGGGTGCAGGTGCGCGGCGGCCGCCTGATGCGCAATCTGCCGAACGAGATCGTCATCGGCCGCTATCACTCGCTGTTCGTCGAGCGCGACAGCATGCCCGAAGTTCTGAACGTCACCGCCAGTACCGAGGACGGCGTCGCCATGGCGCTCGAGCACAAGACCCTGCCCGTCGCCGGCGTGCAATTCCACCCGGAATCGCTGATGTCGCTTGGCGGCGAGGTGGGGCTGCGTATTGTTGAAAACGCGTTCCGGCTGGATGCGCGCGTTGATTGAGAGGCACCAATGACCTTTGACCACGATCTGAAGGCGAGCGTCCGCACCATTCCCGACTATCCCAAGCCAGGGATCATGTTCCGCGACATCACGACCTTGCTTGCGGATGCGCGCGCCTTCCGCCGCGCGGTCGACGAGCTCGTCAATCCCTGGGCCGGCAACAAGATCGACAAGGTCGCCGGCATGGAGGCGCGCGGCTTCATCCTCGGCGGCGCAGTGGCGCATCAGCTCTCGGCCGGCTTCGTGCCGATCCGCAAGAAAGGCAAACTGCCGCACACCACCGTGCGCATCGCTTACTCCCTCGAATACGGCATCGACGAGATGGAGATGCATGTCGACGCCATCCTGCCCGGCGAGCGCGTGATCCTGGTCGACGATCTCATTGCCACCGGCGGCACCGCGGAGGGCGCGGTGAAGCTGTTGCGCCAGATCGGCGCCAACGTCGTCGCGGCCTGCTTCATCATCGACCTGCCCGAACTCGGCGGCGCCGCCAAGCTGCGCGCCATGGACGTGCCCGTGCGCACGCTGATGACGTTCGAGGGGCATTGACCAATATAGAGCCCGGGTAATTCCAGGCTACGATCGCTGCAGAATCAGGTTCAGCTCGAGCTCCCGGAAGGCGATGTAGTTTCGCCGGGTCCACTGGTGCAGCTCGGTCGAGGAATCCTTCTCCTGGCGCAGATAGCCGGTGAAGGAGAAGTTCAGCCGGTCGATATAGGTCTTCAGGAAACCCGGCAGCGCGGGCAGGCGGAACAGCCGGCCGGTCGCCATCGCCGGTGGCAGCTCGCCGCGCACGACATATTCGTTGTCGACCGTGATCAGGTTCATGCGCGGGATCTGCGCGCGCAGCATCTCGTGCGCGCGGGCCGAAACGCGGTCGGTGTCGGCGACGAACAGGATCTGAGGCGCGACGTGACGGCGGGCCGCCTCCTTCAAGAGGCCGATCTCGTCGGTCATCTTGAAGAACTCGTCGAAGGCGTGGAAGCCGAGGTCGATCACCTTGGCAAGGCCATCATCGACGATGACGCGGTCCATCAGCTGCATCTTGCCGTAGGTGTCGATCACGTCGGCGGTCTCGGTGATCTTCGGCAAGTAATCCAGCAGCGACGGCTCCTTCAGGTTGACGTCGAAGGCCGCGACGTCACCATTCTTGAGCAGCAGGAATTCGCTCAATAGCCGCGCCAGCAGGGTCTTGCCGACCTGCGGGCGGGGCGAGCAGATGATGTAGACGGGTGTCGCGGGCATTACGCATTATCTGAGCGAACTTGTCGCCCAATCCAGCCGTATCAGCCCTGCTTGCGCAACTATTTTTCGCTGTTGCGAGTGACGGGTTTCGAACCGACGATGTCGGTCAGCCGGATCCGGTCGAACTCGCTCCAGACATTCGCGAGCCAATGCCGGACATAGCCGCGCAGCACGAACGAATAGTTCGCGGCGTCGTCGTTCATGCCCTTGTTGGCGACGAATTTCAGGAATGGGACGGAGGAGACCTCGACCTGCTCATAGGCCATTTCATTGAGCTTGGGGATGGTCAGCTCGGTCGCGTCCTTGATGCGGTGGAAGTAGGAATTGTAGGTCGACTGGTCCCACTGGAAGAACTGGGTGTCGTTGATGAAGTTCTTCACCAGGAAATATTTTGCGCCGTTCATGAAGCCCGCGGTCTCGGCGATCTCCTCCAGCGAGGCGATCGAGGGGCCGAGGATGTGGAACACCGCGAAGGTGATCTGGCCGGCCTTGGCGGCGTCGAGGAAGCCGATGTCGCGCAGCGACGCCAGCGCCGGCGAGAGCAGGCCGGCGCGGACGTCGATGACGGTCACCGACGGGCTCACCGCGTTGAGCGTGTCGAAGATCTTCATCTGGTCGGCCGTGGTCGTCATGTCGACGATCTCGGTGATGTCGGGGTGGAAGCGCTTCAGGGTTCCGCGCGGCGACTCCGTGTCGAACGCACGCGTCGGCACGTTGTTGGCGGAAAAATAATCGAGCAAGGTACGCGACACCGTGGTCTTGCCGACCCCGCCCTTGTCCGCGCCCACCACAACCACTGCCGGCTTTGCCATTGCTGTCCCCTAACGCGCGCCCCCGATCGCTAGGTCGCAATCGGCCGGGCCCCAAATCGATGTCCCAAGTCTGCTGTTGGGCGCGAACATGGCAGAAACAAGGGAGAATTCAATTCCGCAGGCCCCCAGTTACGGCAATTCCCGAGGTTTTTCCCAATCGCGGTGAAACTCGCCGCGTGTGGCGGGAATCAGGTGCTCAATGGCGGCCCCAAGGATCCATAGAGTTACCCATAGGATTGCCTGCCGGGTTGCTGGGGGCGGTTCCGGAGCGACTGGGGGCGGGCACGGGCGGTGGGCTGGCCGATCCGTCGGCGTCATCCCACGGGCCATGGCGCAACGGCGGCGGGGCGTCCTGCTGCCGGTCGGCTTGCGCCCCCAGCTCCTCCGTCTCCTCCGTGAGCGTCGGCAGGGGGCCGGGGTCGCGGCCGCCGGCAAACTTGACCAGCGCGTCGACCCGGGACTGCACCGAGGGGTGGGTCGCGAACAGATCGGCAAAGCCCTCGCGCGGGTTGTCGACGCAGAGCTCCATCACCGCCGAGGTCGCGCCCGGCAGCTCGCCGCGGCCCTCGATCTTGCGCAGCGCCGAGATCATGGCGTCGGGGTCTTTCGTCAGCTCGACCGAGCCGGCGTCGGCGAGATATTCGCGCGACCGCGACAGCGCGAGCTTGACCACCTGCGACAGCAGCCAAGCCAGCACGATCAGCACGACCGCGATGATGATGACGATGATTGCGCCGCCGCCGGAGCTCTTGCTGTCGCTCGACGACGAGGACGACCGCGACGAAGAGGAGGAGCCTGAGGACCACGAGCCGCCGGAGCTGGGGCTCCAGTCAAAGCTCGTGAACAGGCGGAAGAACAATTCACCGAAGAAGCCGACCACGCCGGCGATGATGACGGCGACCACCATGAGCTGCACGTCGCCGTTCTTGATGTGGGTCAGCTCGTGGCCCAGCACCGCCTCGATCTCCTTGTCGTTCAGCGCATCGAGGAGACCGGTGGTGACGGTGATGGAATATTGCCGCGGATTGAGGCCGGTCGCGAACGCGTTCAGCGCCGGGCTCTCCATGATCTTCAGCTTCGGCATGGTGATGCCGCGCGAGATGCAGAGGTTTTCGAGCAGGTTGTAGAGCCGCGGCTCCTCCTGCCGGGTGACGTCGTGGCCGCCGGTCACGGCGTCGATCATCGACTGGTGGAAGAAATAGGCGATCGCGATCCAGGCGATCGCCGCAATGGTCGCGAAGGGCGCGGCTTTGAGCAGGTCGGCGAAGGCGCGGCTCAGATAGTAGGCCACCGTGCCATTGCCGTTGATGACGACTTCGGCGACCAGCGCGCCGGCATAGACCAGCACGTAGACCAGCATGAACAGGCCGGCGAGCAGCAGCATCGAACGAAACTTGTTCGAGGCGATGTGCGTGTAGAGACCATACGCGGCCATGACGCGGGTGCCCTGCCGGCCTATCGGCTCAAATCAGAACTTCACCTGCGGCGCCGCCTCGACCTCGGTGCGGCTGGTGCCGAGATCGAAGAACTCCTTCCTGGTGAAGCCGAACATGCCGGCGAACAGCGCAGCGGGCATCTGCTGGATGCCGGTGTTGTATTCCTGGACTGCATTGTTGAAGAAGCGGCGGCTCGCCGCGATCTTGTTCTCAAGGTCGGAGAGCTCGGATGCCAGCTGCTGAAAATTGGCGTTGGCCTTGAGGTCGGGATAGGCCTCCGACAGCGCGATCAGCCGGCCGAGCGCGCCGGAGAGCTGGTTCTCGGCCGCGGATACCTGCGCCGGTCCCTGCGCCGACATCGCCGAGTTGCGCGCCTTGATGACGTCGTCGAGCGTGCCGCGCTCGTGCGAGGCGTAGCCCTTCACCGTCTCGACCAGGTTCGGAATCAGGTCGTGGCGCTGCTTGAGCTGGACGTCGATGTCGGCAAAGGCCTGGCCGACGCGCTGGCTCAGCGCCACCAGGCGGTTGTAGGCGCTGAAGGCGAACAGCACGAGGACGACGATGACGCCGAGAACGATCCAGCCGGTCGACATGGAGAACTCCTGAAGGGGGAAGAAGGCGGGCGCTAGGGTAGACCAAATTGGCGCGAAGCGAGAGCCCGGCGCAGAGGGGAGGTAAGGCTTGGTCGGATCAGGAACCACCCAAGTTCAAGGCCAAAGTGCCGGACGAGGTTAACTTTCGGACATGATCGCATCGCCCCAGCGCCAGCGCCGGGCGTCCGCATAGGCGGGCTTGTCGCGTCGCGGGACCTTGGTGATAGCGACACCGTCCTCGGTGCAAAGCTTTGCATTGATCTCGGCCTTGTTGACATCCGGTGGTGCCAGCACGCGGGCGGCGCGGCTTCTAGGCGGCGTGCGGGTCAGGGCGACGTAGATGAAGCGCTCGTCCTCGAATGGCACTTCGGCGCCCTTGATCTGCCGGTGCGCCTGCGAGCGCGGCAGGCGTTGGCTGAAATGGCACCAGTCGGGCGCGATGAGCGGGCAGGGCTTTTCGTGCGGGCAGGGCGCGGCGACATAGGCGCCCGCCACGATCAGCTGCTGGCGCAGCGCGAGGATACGGGCGTAGCCGGCTGGCGTACCGGGCTCGATCACCACCAGCGCGTGCCGCGCCTTGGCCCACATGGCCTCCGCGAGCTTGCGCTGATCTGCCTCGCTGAGCTCGCCGATGATGTAGCTGGCAACAACGAGATCGGCTTGCGAGACCTCGGCGAGGTTACCGCCCGCGTCACCGGGCAGATAACGGCAGTCCGACAACCGCGAGCTGTCGCGCGCCAATTCGAGCGCCAGCCGGCTGAGCGTGCTGTTGGCGTCGAGTAGGGTGAAATCTTGCAGCGACGGAAACGCCTCGGCAGCGGCCCAGCTGGCGGTGCCCGGGCCGGCGCCAACGTCGAGCAGTGTTTCCGGAGCGAAGTCCGGCGCGATCTCGGTCAGCGCATTCAGGCTTGCGGCGACGGCCGCATAGGTCGCCGGCATGCGCGCCAGCGCATAGGCGAGGGCATCGGCCTCCGACTTGATCGTGCCGGAGCCGCCGCCAGCGCGATAGGTGGTCGATATTTTCTGCGATCGTTGTGCGGCGTCGCTGCGCGAAAAGCCCCGGAGCTTGGCCTCGAGGGCGGCTTTGAGTTCGGCGGGGAGGTTGGGTGAGATCATCATCCGCGGTCATGCCCCGCGCAGGCGGGGCATCCAGTACTCCGAGACGGTAGCCGTCAACCAAGAAGCCGCGGCGTATTGGATCATCCGCTCCAGTGCGCAATTTGCGCACAAGGCGGATGATGACGTCAATGGGGGCGGACCGACTGCAGCGTCACGCCACGTTCTGGTCGAGAATGTCCACGGCCTCTGCGAGGCTCACCGACACCAGCTGCGAGACGCCGCGCTCGGCCATGGTGACGCCGAATAGCCGGTTCATCCGCGCCATCGTGATCGGATTGTGCGTGATGATGATGAAACGGGTGTCGGTCGAGCCGGTCATCTCGTGCAGCAGGTTGCAGTACCGTTCGACGTTGTGGTCGTCGAGCGGTGCGTCAACTTCGTCCAGCACGCAGATCGGCGAGGGGTTGGTGAGGAATACCGCAAAGATCAGCGCCATCGCGGTCAGCGCCTGCTCGCCGCCGGAGAGCAGGGACAGCGTTTGCGGCTTCTTGCCCGGCGGCTTGGCGATGATTTCGAGACCGGCTTCCAGCGGGTCGTCGCTCTCGATCAGATGCAGCGCGGCCTCGCCGCCGCCGAACAGCTCGACGAACAGGCGCTTGAAGTGGTTGTTGACGATCTCGAACGAGGTCAGGAGCCGCTCGCGCGCTTCCTTGTTGAGGCTCTGGATGCCTTGGCGCAGCCGCTTGATGGCCTCCACCAAATCGTCGCGCTCGGTGACGAGGCCGGTGTGCTGGGTCTCGACCTCGCGCAGCTCTTCCTCAGCGCGCAGGTTGACTGCGCCCAGGCGCTCGCGGTCGCGGCGCATCTTTTCGAGGTCTTCCTCGATGTCGTGCAGCGGCGGCAGCTCGGCGCCGGGCTCGATCTCGGCGAGGCCGGCGACGGCCTGCGGCTCGACTTCGAGCATGTCGCGGATCTCGCGCTCGATGTCCTCGAGCCGGCGCCGCGCGCTTTCCATGCGCTCCTCGGCGCGGGCGGTGGCCTCGCGGGCGCTGGAGAGCGCCTCTAACGTCAGCTTCGCGACGCGGTCGGTTTCGGCCATTGCGGTTTCCGCGGTGGCGAGCGCGTCGGCGGCCATGCGGCGATCGTTCTCGGCGTATTCGATCTCGGTGATCAGCGCGCTGCGCTTCTCCGCGAACACGGCCGGCGCGTTTTCGAGCTCGCTGCGCTCGATCGTCAGTTCGGCGATGCGGGCCTGGATGGTGTCGATGTGGGAGGCCGCGCTCTCCTTGCGGTTCTGCCACTCGGTGCGCTCGGCCAGGATCGCCTGCACGCGGCGGTCGGCGAGCTCCGCCTCGCGGGCCAGCGCCTGCGCCTCGGCGCGGACCTGAGCGGCGATGCGGCGATGGGCCTCGATGTCGCTGCGGACGGCGGCGAGACGGGTCTCGGTGTCCTCGCTCGACGGTAGTTCGCTGATGCCTGCTTCGGCATATTCGTAGGCCGCCTCGGCCTCGGCACGGTCGGCGGCGAGACGGCTGTGCGCTTCCGACAGCGTCGCCTTGCGTGCGGCGTGGCGGCTGATCTCGCGCTCGGCACCAGCGTGGCGCTCGCGGGCAACGTTGAGCTCGCGCTGCGCGGCCCGCCAGGCTTCGCGGCTGGCACCTTCGGTGCTGGCGGCCATCTGCAGTTCGGACTCGGCGTTCTCCAGCGCCTGGCGCTTGATCTGCGCGTCGATGCGGGCCTGCTCCAGCTCGTTCTCGATGTCGACGAGGCGGGCGCGTTCGGCAAGCCGCCGCGCGGCACCGGTCGGGGCGTGGGCCGCGGCGACAAAGCCGTCCCAGCGCCAGACGTCGCCCTCGGGCGAGACCAGCCGCTGGCCGGTCTTGAGCTGCGAGACCAGCTCGGCGCCGCGCTCGCGCGGCACCACGCCGATCTGCGCCAGACGGCGCGCCAGCTCGGCCGGCGCCTGCACATGGTTGGCGAGCGGAACGACGCCCTCGGGCAGCTCCGGATCGCCGTCGGTGACGCCGGCATTGGTCCAGCGCATCGGCGCCGACGGATCGACCGGCGCGTCGAGATCGTCGCCAAGCGCGGCGCCGATCGCCTTCTCAAATCCCTTGTCGACGGTGATGCCGTCGATGATCGGCGGCCACAGATTCTTGGTCTCGCCGTTGACGATCTTCGAGATCGTGCGCGCCTCGGTCTCGAGCCGCTGCACGCGCTTGTCGGCTTCGACCAGCGGCGAGCGCGAGGATTCCAGCGTCTGGCGCGCGGCGACATGGGCGGCTTCGCTCGCCTGCGCCGCGGCTTCGGAAGCTGCCAGCGTCTGCTCCGCGGTCTCGACCAGGGCGGTCAGCTCGTCGAGATCGCCGAAGCCGCCGGTCTCCTGCGCAAGCTTCTGCTCTTCCGCCGCGACACTCGCGATCTCCTGGTCGAGCCGGGCGAGCTTGTCGCGATGAGTGCGGACATTGGCTTCAAGCTGGTTGCGCTTGGCGGTGAGGTCGGCGAGCGCGGTGGTGAGCTCGGCGAAGCGCTGCTCGGTTTCGGTCAGCACCGCCTCGGCTTCCGCGACGCGCTCGTCGACGCCGGAGCGCTTCTCGACGCGCGACTTGATCTCTTCCTTCAGCTCGGCGTCCTCAGTGTCGAGCCGCTGGAGCGCGACGTCGGCGTCCATGGTCTGCTGCTGGGCGCGCGAGATGTCGCCCTCGAACTGGGCGAGGCGGCGCTCGAGCTCGGCGACGCGCTCCTTCGCGCGCTCTTCCTCGCGGTCGAGCTGCTCGCGGGCATTGGTGAGGCGCTGGAGCCCGGCCGCGGCGCGCGCTTCGGCATCGCGCAGCGCCGGCATCTCGGCGGCGCGGATGGCCTGGATGCGGGCGGCTTCGGCCTGGTGCTGGGTGCGCTCGGCCATCTCGCGGACCGCGAGATCATGGGTCTGCCCGGACTCGTTGACGTCGGCATGGGCGCCGATCCAGCGCAGATGGAACAGGGTTGCTTCGGCCTTGCGCACCTTGGCCGCGACCTCGCGGTAGCGCACGGCCTGGCGGGCCTGCTTCTTCAGGCCTTCCATCTGGCCGGAGAGCTGGCCGATCACGTCCTCGACGCGGGTGAGGTTGGTTTCGGCCGCCTTCAGCCGCAGCTCGGCCTCGTGACGGCGGGCGTGCAGGCCGGCGACGCCGGCGGCGTCTTCCAGCACACGGCGGCGCTGCTCGGGCTTGGCCTGGATGATTTCGCCGATCTTGCCCTGGTGGACGAGCGCCGGCGAGCGCGCACCGGTGGCTGCGTCGGCGAACAGGATCTGCACGTCGCGGGCGCGCACGTCGCGGCCGTTGATGCGATAGACCGAGCCGGCCTCGCGCTCGATACGGCGGGAGATTTCGAGAAGCTGGCTGTCGTTCATCGCCGCGGGCGCGGTGCGATCGGCATTGTCGATCGTCATCGTCACTTCGGCATGGTTGCGCGCGGGACGGTTGCCGGAGCCGGCAAAGATCACCGCGTCCATGTCGGCGGCGCGCAGCGACTTGTACGAGGTCTCACCCATCGCCCAGCGCAGCGCCTCGACGAGATTCGACTTGCCGCAGCCATTGGGTCCGACCACGCCGGTCAGGCCGGGCTCGATAACGAAGTCCGTGGGCTCAACGAAGGACTTGAAACCGTGAAGGCGCAGGCGGGTGATTTTCATAAGCACGCATCTCTGTTGGCAGGCGCGAATCCCCTGCCGGGACAATACCATGGAAGGCGTTGTCGCTGTCTGGGCGAGTCGCGCGAGGCGGCTCGTGCGGCGGACAATGGCCGCGGTGCGCCGCGAGGGCAACCGGCGAGAGCCGCTTTTCCCAAGGGATTTATGCCGGGAATGATACGGCTTTAGATGCGCGAATCAGGATTGTGGCGTTGCGAATCAGCTCTTCAGCAGCGGATTGATCTTCTTGGCGAACTCCTCGAACGAGGCCTCGCCCTTGATCTTCTCGCCGTTGATGAAGAAGGTCGGCGTCGAGTCAACCTTCAGAACGTCGCTGGCGTATTTCTGGTCCGCGGCGATCTTGTCGAGCAGCGACTGGTCCTTCAGGCAGGCCTCGACCTGCTGCTGGGTGAGGCCGGCCTGCTTACCGATCCGCGTCAGGGTCTCGGTGGTGTTCTTCATCACCCAGTCGCTCTGCTGGCGGAACAGCATGTCGGTGACCGCGAAATATTTCGGCGCGTCGTCCTTGGCGATGCAGCGCGACAGCATCGAGCCGGCGGCGGCTTTGATGTCGAGCGGGAACTCGCGGAAGATGTAACGCACCTTGCCGGTGTCGATGTATTCCTTCTTGATCTTGGGGAACACCTGCTCGTTGAAGGCCGCGCAGTGCGGGCAGGTCATCGAGGCGTATTCGGTGATGGTGACGGCGGCATCCTTCGGGCCGAGCGCCATGTCGGGCAAAGACACCGGCTTGGCCACATCCGCGGCGGATTGCGCCATTGCTTCGGGGATCATGGCCTCGGAGATGAACCGCAGCGGCGAGAGCCCGGCGAGCGCGGCAAGCCCGGTCAGCGACAGCATCGTGGTGAAGGCGCGGCGGGTGATGATCAAGGTCGGCTCCCGGATTGGCAAGGTGTCGCCCCAGGGGTCTATCGAGTTCCCGCTCGGGCGGCCTGTCGCTAGCTTGAAACGTCGTTTGAGGCAATGGCGAGCGGCAAGTCGGGGTCCAGATTAGCTAGGGAATGAGGCTCAATTTCGCTTGATGGCGGCCCCGAGCCGCGCGAGCGCCGTCTTGAGCTGTTCATCTTCGATGTCGCCCAGGCTCTCCGCCACCTTGGCCACCGCTTTGGGATCCGGCGGGCCGGGCCGCACCCGCCGCCGGGGGCGCGACAGGGGGGCCTGGCGGAAGGCCAGCTTGCCGACCGCGCTCCAGCCGAAGAAGCGATTGACCCGTTCCAGGATCACATCGGCCGAATGCTGGATCTCCAGCGCCATCGGCCCTTCGACCCGCAGCACCAGCGTCGCCGGCTCCTGCGGCTGGCCCTCCACCGGCCGCGGCCATTGCATCTTCAAGGGCTCGGCATGGGCCGCGATCTCCGGCCCTGCAATCTCCGCCCACCGCGTCACCAGCTCGCGCGCCGCAAAGCCCTGCTTGGCATAGGCCTCGGCAAAGACGTCGTTGAGCAGGAGCGACAGCGGCTTGGCGCTGATGGGACCGGGCTTGGGAGGGAATTTGGACATCGGGCCCTTATAGCACCGTGCGCGATGCCTCAGGAACTGCTGCCGTCATGGCCGGGCTTTGTCACGGCCATCCACGTCTTGCCGCGAAGAAAGACGTGGATGCCCGCGACAGGCGCGGGCATGACGTGGAGAGACCGGCGCGTTGCCGCTACAGTGTAGCCATGAGCCCCAGATCTGCCCTCATGGCCAAGTCGGAACCAGTTCAGTCGAAAGCCTCATCGCGCCCGAAACTCCTACTCGCCTGGTACGACCGCCACCGCCGCCGACTGCCCTGGCGCGCGGCGCCCGGAGAGGCACCGGACCCTTACCGCGTCTGGCTGTCGGAGATCATGCTCCAGCAGACGACGGTGAAGGCGGTCGGCCCTTACTTCGAAAAATTCGTCGCGCGCTGGCCTGACGTCACGGCGCTGGGGCGGGCCTCGCTCGACGACGTGCTGCGAATGTGGGCCGGGCTCGGTTACTACTCGCGGGCGCGCAACCTCCATGCCTGCGCGGTCGCGGTGACGCGCGAGCATGGCGGCGTCTTTCCCGACACAGAGGAAGGCCTGCGCGCGCTGCCGGGCATCGGGCCTTACACGGCGGCCGCGATTGCGGCGATCGCGTTCGACCGCCGCACCATGCCGGTCGACGGAAATATCGAGCGGGTGGTCTCGCGCCTGTTCGCGGTCGAGGAGGAGCTGCCGCAGGCCAAGCCGCTGATCCAGCAGCTGGCCGCGACGCTGCTGGCCGCCTCCCGGGCCGGCGACAGCGCGCAGGCGCTGATGGACCTCGGCGCCTCGATCTGCACGCCGAAGAAGCCTGCCTGCTCGCTGTGTCCGCTCAACGAGGATTGCATCGCGCGTGCGCAGGGCACGCAGGAAACATTTCCGCGCAAGGCGCCGAAGAAGAGCGGAACGCTCCGCCGCGGTGCTGCCTTCGTCGTCACGCGCGGCGACGAGCTGCTCGTCCGCTCAAGACCCGAAAAGGGTCTGCTCGGCGGCATGACGGAGGTGCCGGGCTCAGATTGGCTCGCCGGTCAGGACGACGCGGCGGCGAAGCAGCAGGCGCCGGAGCTGAAGGGGCTGACGCGCTGGCAGCGCAAGGTGGGCGTCGTCACCCACGTCTTCACGCATTTTCCGTTGGAGCTGATCGTCTACACGGCGAAGGCGGAGGTCCGCACCCGCGCGCCCGAGGGCATGCGCTGGGTGCCGATCGCCACGCTTGCCGGCGAAGCGCTGCCCAACGTCATGCGCAAGGTCATCGCGCATGGATTGGATCTCTAGCGTCCAACCCTACTGACATCATGCTGGCAGCAGGCCTGCGTTATCCCCTTCGACGGCAACGGAGGTGAGTATGGTCAAGACTGCGCTGGACAACTTTCGAAAGCCGCCCTGCGCCGAGCTATTGGGCTGGCGCCTGCTCGATGCCCGCCCGCAGGAGGGCTGGATCAAGCTCGGCTTCGAGGGCAAGCCGGAGTTCTGCAATCCAGCAGGCTTCATCCAGGGCGGCATGCTTTCGGCCATGCTCGACGACACCATGGGTCCCGCCGTGCTGGTGATGAGCGAGGGCCGGCTCTACACCACCACCATCAGCATGACCGTGAATTTCCTCAGCCCGGCAAAGCCCGGCCCGATCATCGGTGAGGCCAGGGTGACGCAGCTCGGCAAGACCATTGCGTTCGTCGAGGGCAAGCTGACGGCGGAGGACGGCACCGTGCTGGCGACGGCGAGCGCGAGCGAGCGGCTGCTGGAGGCGGCGAGGGTGGTGAAGTGAGGTGTGCACCGCTCTCTCACTCCCTCGCCCCGTTCTTACGGGGAGAGGGTTGGGGTGAGGGGCTTCTCTCCACACGGGAGATTGTCGAGAGACCTGTACCCCCTCACCCGGATTGCATCTTCGATGCAATCCGACCTCTCCCCGCAAGCGGGGCGAGGTGAAGAGGAGCCCGCGGCTCGACGATCAGCAAAAACTCACGCCCCCGCGCGCGTCGCGCCTGCGTTCACGATCGCCGGCTTGGCATTCAGCGCCTCGACCTGGAATCCCGCGACGCGCTTGTAATTGGCGGCGATGTCTTCCAGCTCCTGCTGCGACAGCACGTCGGTGACGACCTCAAAGCCGTCGGGCGCGCGCTCCTCGACCAGCTGCATCACCTGCTCGGGACCGTTCTTGCGGTTGAGCAGGACGAGGTCGGTGGTCGCGGGCCGCCGCTCGGCCTCATAGGCGAGCAGCGCGGCTTCCGTCGGTCCATGCGCCAGGATTTCGCGCGTGATGACGCGTGCATCGAGGATCGCCTGCGAGGCGCCGTTCGATCCGATCGGGTACATCGGATGTGCGGCATCGCCCATCAGCGTGACGCGGCCAAACGTCCATTGCGACACCGGATCGCGGTCGACCAGCGGATATTCATAGGCGTGCGGGCAGTTCTTGATCAGGCCGGGCACGTCGAGCCAGTCGAACGTCCAGCTCTCGAACCAGGGCAGAAACTCCTCCAGCCGCGCGGTGCGGTTATAGTCCTCGCGGCGCCATCGATAGGTCGGCGGCATGTGGCGCTCGGCCACCCAATTGATGAGGTGATTGCCCGCCGCATCCGGCTCTTTCGAGATCGGGTAGCAGACGAATTTCAGGATTTCGTGACCAGCCATGATCATGGTGCGGCCGCTGAGGAAGGCCTTCGCAGGCGTGACGCCGCGCCAGAGGATGCGGCCGTTCCAGATCGGCGCGCCTTCGCCCGGGTACAGCTTTTCGCGCGCGGCGGAATGGATGCCGTCGGCGGCGATCAGGATCGCGCCGTCGTAGGTCCCGGCGGGTTTGCCGGTCGCCTTGTCGATGAAGTCGGCGCGCACGCCATCCGCCGTTTCGGTCCAGCCGGTCAGATGATGGCTGGTGAGAATGTTCTCGCGGCCGAGCCGCTCGACCGTGGTGTCGAGCAGGAGTTGCTGGAGCGTGCCGCGATGGATCGAGAATTGCGGCCATTTGTAGCCGGCCTCCAGCCCGCGCGGCTCGCTCCAGATCGGCTTGCCGTGCTTGGAGAAATAGGCGAGCTCGCGGGTGCGCACGCCGCTGGCATCCAGCTTGTCCATCAAGCCGAGCTCGATCAGCTCGCGCACCGCATGCGGCAGCACGTTGATGCCGACGCCGAGCGGCTTCAATTCCGCGACGCTCTCGAACACTTTTACCGGAACGCCGATTCCGTGCAGGCTGAGCGCAAGCGTCAGCCCGCCGATGCCGCCACCGGCGATGAGTACCGTCATGACAAAACCCCTCCGACTGCGGGCGTCTTGGCATAGGCGGGCGGCGGTGGGCAACTGCGAAGAGGGGCTCGTGCTATGGACCTGACGGCCGACAGCCGCTAATTTCCAGCTTTCCTAGGAGGTCCGACATGCTCAAGCTCTATTACGCCACCGGCACCTGCGCGCTCGCCACCTACATCACCCTGGAGGAGGTTGGCGCCGACTACACGGCCGAGCGGCTGAGCTTCAAGGACAACCAGCAGAACAGTCCGGACTATCTCGCGATCAACCCGAAGGGCCGCGTGCCGGCCCTGGTGACCGATCGCGGGATCCTGACCGAGACGCCGGCGATGCTGGCTTATATCGCGCAGACCTTTCCCAAGGCGAAGCTCGCGCCGCTCGACGATCCCTTCGATTTCGCCCAGGTGCAGTCGTTCAACTCCTATCTCTGTTCGACCGTGCACATCAACCATGCCCACAAGATGCGCGGCGCGCGCTGGGCGACGCAGGAGAGCTCGTTCGCCGACATGAAGGCGATGGTCCCGAAGACCATGGCGGCCTGCTTCGCCCTGATCGAGCAGAAGATGTTCAGAGGGCCTTGGGTGATGGGTGAGCAGTTCACGATCTGCGATCCCTATCTCTACACGCTCTCGACCTGGCTCGAAGGCGACAGCGTCGACATCAACGCGACGCCGAAGATCGCCGATCATTTCAAGCGCATGTCGGATCGGCCCGCGGTGCGCAAGGTGATGGACGCGCAGAAGGCGTAGCGCGCGGCCACACACTCAGGCTCTTGTAGGGTGGGCAAAGGCGCGAAGTGTCGTGCCCACCATCTTCCCACGATTGTAAGAGCGGTGGGCACGCTCCGCTTTGCCCACCCTACGAGAGCTTGCGCTTGGCTTGCTCCAACTCCCGTCCCGTCGCCAGCATCAGCCGCCGCAGCCAGATCGAGCCGGGGTCCATCTGCGCGCGCGTCGGATGGAACATGAACTGCTCGTCGATCCCAGGGTCGAGCGGCGGCGTCACCGTGACGAGGCCGAGCTGCTTCGACAGCGCCGCGATCAGCCGGCGTGGCACGAAGGCGACGAGATCGGTGCGGGCGGCGACGTGCAGCGCTTCGAGATAGCCTGCCACCACCAATGAGATGTGCCGCTCGATGCCCTTGCTGCGCAGCCAGGTGTCGATCAGGTCCTCAGCGCTGCCGCGGATGATGACGCCGACATGGCGTGCGGCCAGGAACGTTTCGCGCCGCGTGAGCTTTGCAGCCATCGGATGGCCGCGCCGCACCGCCAGCGCGTCGCTGTCGGTGTAAAGCAGCTGGCGGTGAAAGCCCTTGAAGGCGTTGCCGATCGAGATCACGAGGTCAATGGTGCGGGCGAACTCGGCGTGGAAGATCGCAGATCCGCGCCACGGCACGATCTCGATGCGGACGTTGGGCGCAAGGCGCGTCACCTTCTCCATCAACGGCGGCATCAACAGCTCGACCGCCAAGTCCGGCATCATCAGGCGAAATTGCCGTTCGCTGCGCGCCGCGTCGAAATCCTCAGGCACGAACAACCCGCGCACCTGGTCGAGCGCGTGGGCGAGCGGTGCGCGGAGCGCCTCGGCCCGGGGCGTCAGCTCCATCCGCGCGCCGGTGCGCACCAAAAGCGGATCGCCAAAGATGTCACGCAGGCGCTGGAGCGCATGGCTCGCCGCCGGTTGCGACAGGCCGATCCGAAGTGCGGCGCGGCTGACATTGGCCTCGCGCAGCAATGCGTCGAGGGCGGTCAGCAAATTGAGGTCAAGCGTATTCAAATTCATGAGGTGAATAGATATCATATTCGCTATCGATTTGAAGAATTCCCGTTGAGCGGCGATGTTCTCCGTGTTGCCACCAAAACGGAGATGCCGCCATGAGCGCGAGCGCCAACAAGAAACTGATGCAGGATATCTTTGCCGCCGCCGCCAACCCTGACCCCGCCGCGCGTGACCGCGCGCTATTCACCGCGAGCCTTGCCGACGACGCCAAATGGGTCGTGACCGGGCAATATTCCTGGTCGCGCACCTTTTCGGGCAAGGAGGCGATCCTCAACGATCTGCACGGATATGTCCGCACCCGCCTGCGTGACCGCACGCGCACGGTCGCCCACCGCTTCATTGCCGATGGCGACATCGTCGTGGTGGAAGCCAAGGGCGACAACGTCACGCCCGAAGGCGTCCGTTACGACAACGACTATTGTCTCGTGTTTCGCCTGGAGGACGGCAAGATCAAGGAGATCCGGGAATATTGCGACTCGGTCCTGACCGAGAGGGCGCTCGGTCCTTTTCCGCAAGCGGGCGTGAGGGCTGCGAGCTGAGTGGATTGAGCTGCATCCCGTCCGCCGGCCGATCTCGTCCGTCAGAGCCGGTGATGATCGTGCGGGCCTGGCAGGCGCTGGTCGAGATGGTTCGTATCAGGCGCGAGCGGTCTCGGGCACGGTGTCAGCTCGCCGCCATGACCGAACGGGAGCTTCAGGACTGTGGGTTGACCCGGGCGGAGATTGCGTACGAGCTGAAGAAGCCTGTCCGGCGGAAGTAGGGAGCGGGAGCAACTGCCGACAAAATCAGCAGGTTTTGTCGGCGCTGCCGCAGCTCTGCGCGAACAATTGGAAGGTTCAATTAACGAGTGTCCCCCATTGTGTCGCGGTGCAGCGTGAGTCGCAAAGACGCGACACGCGGCTGCCGGGGTGGCCGGTGACGATCGCCGGAATCGTTCGGCCGCTCGAAGTGAAATGCATCTGGGTGGACAGTGGGAATGCCGAAGTTTCGTTTGCGGATCAGGGGACGCCTGTACGCAGGCTTCATGGCCCTCGTGGCGGTCGGTCTGGTGATGGCGGTGGTCGCCGTCTGGAATTTGCGGGCGGTGCAGGATCAGGTCGCAAGACAATCCGCGCTCTCGGACAGCACGGCGCGGGTGCTGGAGATATCGACCCATCTTCAGGCGATCCAGCGCGCCAATCTGCGTTACGTCTACGACGCCAACGAACCCGCAATGAAAGAGGCGCAAGAGCGGGAGACCGCGGCGACCGAGCTGTTGCAGGTCGGGGCGAAGGGCACGCTCTCGGAGGAGCGGCGAGCGCTCTACAACGGCCTCATCGGCGACATCGCCAAGATGCGACGCCTGCGTGACAATCTCGGGGATGCCGTCAACGAGGCGAGAACGGGCAAGGCGACGCTGCTGCCGAGCGGGGAGGAGCTGGCCGTCAAGATGGGCAAGCTGGTCGATGCGGCGCGCGCCGCCGTCGATGAAGACACCGCGGCCCTGGTCGCCGACCTCGAATCCAGGATCCTCCTTGTCCGGGTCGCAAACTGGCGTTTCCTGGCCCTGCGCGACGCGCAGGGACCGGCGAATTTCAGGGCGAGTGTGGACAGGGCTGCGCAACGGCTCGCGGCGATCGAGAAAAGCCCGCAGGCCGCGGATTTGCGCGCCACGATCGCGCCGGTGAAGACCTCGCTCGGAATCTATAAATCCGCGTTCGAGACGACATCGGCCGCGATGCTTCAGGCCGACGAGATCTATCACAAGAATCTCGCGCCGCTCATCGTCGAGAGCATCGGCAGGCTCAAGGCCGCGGAAACGACGCTGAAGAAGGACTATCAGGAATCGCGCAACCATGCCGCAGCCGTGATCGCCGGCACGACGACTGTTCAGGAGATCGCCGGCGGTCTCGCCATCCTGTTCGGCGGCATCGTCGCCTTCCTGATTGCCCGCAGCATCGTCGGTCCCCTGACCTCGATGACGCGTGCGATGGGGCGGCTGGCCGGCGGTGATCTCGACATCGAGATTCCCGGGCGCGGCAAGGCCGACGAGACCGGCGACATGGCCAAGGCGATCCAGGTGTTCAAGGACAACATGATCGACACCGAGCGCATGCGCGCCGAGCAGGCCGAGCTCGAGGCGCGGCAGGCCGAGAGCCGCAAGAAAGACATGGTCAGGCTCGCCGACCAGTTCGAGCAGGCTGTCGGCGAGATCGTCAACACCGTGTCGGCGGCGTCGAACGAGCTGGAAGCCTCCGCCGGCACGCTGACCACGACCGCCTCGCGCGCCCAGGATCTGTCGACCGAAGTGGCATCCGCATCGCAGGAAGCCACCGCCAACGTGCAGGCGGTCGCCTCCGCCACCGAGGAGCTGTCCTCCTCGGTGAGCGAGATCGCCCGCCAGGTGCAGGAATCCGCCCGCATCGCGGGCGAGGCCGTCGGGCAGGCGAGCAGGACCAATGACCGCGTCGGCGAGCTCTCCAAGGCGGCCGCCCGGATCGGCGACGTGGTCGAGCTGATCAGCACCATCGCCGGCCAGACCAATCTCCTCGCGCTCAACGCCACCATCGAGGCCGCGCGCGCGGGCGAAGCCGGCCGCGGCTTTGCCGTGGTCGCCTCCGAGGTCAAGGCGCTCGCGGAGCAGACGGCGAGGGCGACCGGCGAGATCGGCCAGCAGATCGCCAACATCCAGGCCGCCACCGAGCAATCGGTCGGCGCCATCAGGGAGATCAGCGGCACCATCGAGCGGCTGTCGGAGATTTCCTCAGCGGTCGCCGCCGCCGTGGAAGAGCAGGGCGCCGCCACGCAGGAAATCTCGCGCAACGTGCAGCAGGCCGCTCACGGGACCCAGCGCGTCTCGACCAATATCGGCGACGTGCAGCGTGGGGCCTCCGAGACCGGCTCGGCCTCATCGCAGGTGCTCTCGGCGGCGCGCTCGCTGTCGGCGGACAGCAACCGCTTGAAGGTCGAAGTCGCCAGGTTCCTGGAGACGGTTCACGCCGCCTGAGCTTTAAAAGCAAGAGGCCACGCGCATGCGCGTGGCCTCGAAGAACGGCGCGCGATCAGGCCGCTTTCGTTTTCATGTGCTTGAACATGTTGGCTCTCGCCTCCTCGTCCATCTCGGCCTTGAAGGTGAACTTGTCCTTCAAGGCGATGGCGCGCGCCGCCGCGGGCCGCGCCGAGATCTCGTCCACCAGCCGCTTCACGTTCGGGTATCGGGCGAAGGCGTCGTCGCCGAGCTTGAACGGCACCATCCGCGCCCAGCCCCACAGCGCCATGTCGACGATCGAATAGTCATCGCCGACCATGTAGCGGCGGCCTTTGAGGTGACCGTCGAGAACCCTGTAGTGGCGGTCGGTCTCGTACTGGTAGCGGTTGTGGGCGTAGTCGTGGTTCTGGTCCTTCGGCGCAAAATGCTTGAAGTGCACGGCCTGACCCGAATAGGGCCCGACGCCGGTCGCGATGAACATCAGCCACGACAGCGTCTCGCCGCGCACGCTGGCGGCGGGCAGGAATTTTCCGGTCTTCTCGGCGAGATAGAGCAGGATGGCGTTCGAGTCGAACACGATGGTGCCATTGTCATCGATCGCCGGCACCTTGCCGTTCGGATTGATCTTGAGGAACTCCGGCGTGAATTGCTCGCCCTTGCGGGTGTCGACCGCGACCGGCTCGAAGGGCAGGCCGGACTCTTCGAGATAAAGCGCGACCTTGGTCGGGTTCGGCGATCCGTTGAAATAGAATTTGAGCATCGATCATCTCCCCAGGGGGGTGTTGCCGAGAGCGAGCGCAGCATCATTGCAGCGAGGCCGCATGTCTTGCCCGAACCTTTCGGAAGCGCAACCGGCGAGTTTGCCGGGCGGTATCTGCGCGCAGCGCAGATCAGGCGGCGTAACAGAGGCCGATCGCCGCCGTAATGATCATCGCCGCGCCGACCGCTTCCAGGCGCAGGCCGAGTCGCGTGGCGAGATGCATATCGGACGCCCGCGCCTTGCGCTCCGTTCCGCGCGCGTAACCGTGCACGATGACGTCGTGATTGAAATTGTCGTGGGCCTCGTTGCTGCTGGCGAGCCCGACACAGACCACGAGCACGCCGAACAAGGCGAGGCCGAAAAATCCCAAGAGCGCAATCAGGAACATCGGAAACATGCCGAGCAGGAAGATCGGCAGCAGCGGCACCAGCAGCAATGTCTCGGACTGTCGTCGCATGGGAGGACCGGTCGGGACGAGACTGATCGGGCGAATCTAGTCCTGGCGGGGGCGGCATTCAAGCACCGCCGCCGTCATTCCGGGGCGCGCCTCTTGGCGCGAGCCCGGAATCCATTGGGCGGCTTGCGCTGTGGTTCGATGGATTCCGGGTTCTCGCTGCGCGAGCCCCGGAATGACGATGGAGGGACCTTACTCCGCCGCCATGCCGGCGCGGATCTCGGCGCGCAGCTCGTCGATCAGCTTGAGACCTTTCTTGGTCTCGACGTGCCAGAAGGTCCAGCCGTTGCAGGCGGCCGAGCCTTGCGCCACGGCGCCGATGCGGTGGATCGAGCCGACCTTGTCGCCGAACATGATGGCGCCGTCGGCGCGCACGAGGGCGCCGAGTTTCTTCTTGGCGTCGAACAGTTTCGTGCCGGGCATGATCATGCCGCGCTCGATCAGCTCGGAGAATGCGACCCGCGGCGCCTCGCGCGCGGTCATGAATGGGGCGAGGCTCTGTTCCGGCAGCGGCTCGACCGCCGCGATGCGGGCTTCGGCCGCCTTCGCATAGGTCTTGTCACGCTCGAATCCGATATAGGAGCGGCCGAGACGCTTTGCGACCGCACCGGTGGTGCCGGTGCCGTTGAAGGGATCGATCACGAGATCGCCGGGCTTGGATGAGGACAGCAGCACACGCGCGAGCAGGCCCTCCGGCTTCTGCGTCGGATGAACTTTCTTGCCGTCGGCGCCTTTGAGGCGCTCCTCGCCGGTGCAGAGCGGGATCAGCCAGTCGGAACGCGCCTGCACGTCCTCGTTCGCGGCTTTCAGGGCCTCGTAGTTGAACGTGTAGCCCCTGGCCTTCTCATCCCGCGCGGCCCAGATCATGGTCTCGTGCGCGTTGGTGAAACGGCGGCCGCGGAAATTCGGCATCGGGTTGGTCTTGCGCCAGACGATGTCGTTCAGGAGCCAGAAGCCGAGATCCTGCATGATGGCGCCGACGCGAAAGATGTTGTGATAGGAGCCGATCACCCAGATCGTCGCCGACGGCTTCATCGCGCGGCGGGCGGCAAGCAGCCAGGCGCGGGTGAAATCGTCATAGGCGGAGAACGAATCGAACTTGTCCCATTCGTCGTCGACGGCATCGACATGGGATTCGTCAGGACGCTTGAGATCGCCCTTGAGCTGGAGATTGTAGGGCGGATCGGCGAACACGAGGTCGACCGAACCGGCCTGAAGCTTCGACATCTCGGCGACGCAATCGCCGAGGATGATGCGATGCGAAGGGGACTCAAAATTTGTGCGGGGCGCCCTTGCAGACGCCCCGCGACGCGACTCTACCATGACTCAAGAACTCTGACTCAGGCGACGCTGTCGGCGACGCGGGACCAAACAACCGACTGACCGCTACATTGAAGCGGCAAAGTAAAAATCGACTTAACCCGCCGCTTTCGTGAGCAGCCTCCGCATCGCGCGTCGTGTGCGGGACGTTGCGCGCATTCGCCGTGTTTTACAGTGCATTTCGTGCTTCTTCGCCTCACGCGAGCAGTCGAGGCTTCAGAAAAGATCCAAATTTCTCTCGGAAAAAATTGCTCGACCCTCGGAAAAAATTGCTGGCATCGGCATGGTGTCGCACTAGGCAATTTTTGCCGGCCACGATATTGATAAACGCAACGGAAATTTTACCTGTGTGGCGCGTTGAGCTTTGGCGCTCATGTGCCCGACGAAGCCGACTAAACCAGGGACCCCCAGGGGAAAGGCCGCCATGCGTTACGATGACTTCCGCCGCAGCGACGACATCGAGGATCGTCGCGACGAAGGTGGTGGGTTTGGCGGCGGCGGAGGAGGCGGGCTCGGGCTGCCGATGGGCGGCGGCGGGCTCGGCATCGGCACCATCATCATACTCGGCCTGGTCGGCTACGCCTTCGGCATCGACCCGCGCATCCTGATCGGCGGCGCCGAGATCCTCACCGGCGGCGGCCATGCGCCCACCTACCAGACCGACCGCCAGGCCTCCTCCGGCAAGCGCGGCGCACCGACCGACGAGATGGGCAGCATGATCTCCGGCATTCTCGGCGAGATCGACGATCGCTGGAGCGAGATCTTCCAGGCCAGCGGCCAGTCCTATACCGGTCCGAAGATCGTACTGTTCCGCAACGCCACCAATGGCGGCCGTTGCGGGATGGCGCAGTCGGCGATGGGGCCGTTCTATTGTCCGCCCGATCGCACCATCTTCCTCGACACCGGCTTCTTCCGAGAGGTCGAGACGCGCTTCCGCGGCTGCTCCGGCAAGTCCGCCTGTAACTTCACCACCGCCTACATCATTGCGCATGAGGCCGGCCATCACATCCAGAACCTGCTCGGCATTATTCCGCGCGTGACGCGGCTGCAGCAGCAGGCCGGCAGCAAGGCCGAAGCGAATGCGCTTCAGGTGAAGGTGGAATTGCAGGCCGACTGCCTGTCCGGCGTCTGGGTCAACCGCGAGGCCAAGAAGCGTCCGAACTTCCTGGAGCCCGGCGACATCGACGCCGCGCTGACCACGGCGAGCGCGATCGGCGACGATACGCTCCAGCGCCAGGCGACGGGTCGCGTCGTGCCCGATTCCTTCACCCACGGTTCGGCGGCGCAACGCAAGCAGTGGTTCATGACCGGCTACCAGCAGGGATCGGTGCAGGCCTGCAACACGTTCAGTGCCGGGGCGCTGTAACGAAGGCTTCGTGCCCCGGACGCAGCGCGGCACGAATTATGTTGCGCGGTTGCGCTTCTGAGGATTCAGAAGTAGTGGCGTCATCCTGAGGTGCTCGCCGCTTCGGCGAGCCTCGAAGGATGACGGCGGTGGGCGGGATAGAAGGTGCGATACAATGGCCTCCATCGACGAGACAAAGCAATTCATCCCGCTCAACATCGCGGTGCTCACCGTATCAGACACGCGCGCCCTCGCCGACGACAAGTCGGGCCAGACGCTGGCCGACCGTCTCCTAGCTGCCGGCCATAAGCTCGCCGCGCGCGAGATCGTCACCGACGACATCGAGGCGATCCGCAACGTGATCCGCCGCTGGATCGCGGATGCCGGCATCGACGTCGTCATCACCACCGGCGGCACCGGCTTCACCGGGCGCGACGTCACGCCGGAGGCGATCGAGCCGCTGTTCGATAAGCGCATGGATGGTTTCTCGATCGCGTTCCATATGCTGAGCCACGCCAAGATCGGCGCGTCGACGATCCAGAGCCGCGCCACTGCGGGCGTCGCCGGCGCGACCTACATCTTCTGCCTGCCAGGTTCGCCCGGCGCCTGCCGCGACGGCTGGGACGGCATCCTTGCCGCTCAGCTCGACTACCGCACGCGGCCCTGCAATTTCGTCGAGATCATGCCGCGGTTAGATGAGCATCTGCGGAGACCGAAGGCGCAGGGCGCGACGGTGTAAGCACGGATAGCTCTCCGGCGTCTCTCCACACCATCAGTATCGTAGGTGGGCAAAGCGAAGCGTGCCCACCACTCCTGTCGCAATGCTAGATCGGTGGGCACGGCGCTAATGCGCCTTTGCCCACCCTACGATTCCAGACTCGCGGCGAGAGACCCTCACCCAACCGAGTTCGTATCCGCCAGCGGAGATGCCCTCTCCCGCAAGGGGAGAGGGCGCAATCATGCGCATGCCGCCCGCTGCGAGATCAGAGATCCAGCTCCCAGGTCTCGCCGACCAGATCGGCACCGAAGCTGTGGTGCTTCTCTTCCTTCACGAGCTTGAAGCCTGCACTTTGATAGATGCTGCGCGCGGCGACGAGGATGCTCTGCGTCCACAGCGTCATCTTGCTGTAGCCCCTCTCGCGTGCGCCTTGGATGCATTGCTCGACCAGTGCGCGGCCGACACCGAGCCCTCGTGCTTTCTTCTCCACCTGCAAGAGGCGCAGCTTGGCGATCTCATCCGAGGCCTTGACCAGAAAGATCGAGCCGACCGGCTCGCCAGCTACTTCCGCGATCCAGCAGTGCTCGCGCGCGGCGTCGTAGTTTCTGATGAACTGTGCACAGATCTCGGCGACCAGCGCCTCGTAGCTGATATCCCAGTTGTAATCCGCGGCGTAGGCGGCGGCCTGTCGGGAGATGACCCAGCCCATGTCACCGACGCGATGGCTGCGCAGCATGAAAGCCGCGGGCTGGCTTCGACGTTGCTCCAGCACAGCCTCGATGGTCGCCATAGCCTGCGTGAGCCGCGTTGCATCGCTGGCCGAAAGCTGAGCCAGCATGGCGGCAACGTCGTTTTGCGAGCCTAGGTTCAGCTTGGCGAAGGCCTGGCGGCCCTTGGCGGTGAGGCTGAGCTGGTATTGCCTGCGATCTGCGGGCAGGGGTCTTCGCGTGATCAGCCCCTTTTCGTCGAAGCTCTGTACGATGCGGCTGAGATAGCCGGGGTCAAGACCAAGCTCGTTTCCGATCTCTTTGGCTGCCAGGTCGTCGCGATGCGCGAGTTCATAGAGCACCCGGGCCTCGCTGAGCGAAAACGGGCTCTTTCCAAGGTGCTGGTCGAGCACACCAAGCTTGCGGGTATAGAAGCGGTTGAAGGCGCGGACCGCTCCGATGTGGTCGTCGGTAGCTTCAAAGGACATGGGTCACCTCGATACTTGCCATTGTCAAACAATTATTTGACTTTGGCAAGTATTGGAGGCTTCAGCCGACCATGACGATCCGGCTGCGCAACATGGTCCGGGACGAGCGGCCGAGCCGCCGGAGCAGCCGTGCCTCGGACCGGCGGGCCTGCGGCGGGTAGCCGCCGATCCGGTCATAATGATCGCGCGCGATCAAAAGCCCCTGATCGCCAAACGGGCCGACGAGCTTGCGCGCCACGGCGCGGAGGATGTCGCCGAGCCCGGTGTCGGCGTAGGGCGAGCGCGCATAGCGAAACACCGCCGCTCGATCGCGGCCGCTGCTCGAGACGGCCTGGATGAACTGGGTGGTCTCCTCGATCCAGCCGGTTTCCAGCACCGCGCCAGCGGGGAGGAACATCAGCCACGGCGAACGGGCCTGGAGGGCGCCGGCGGCGCGCGCGGCCCCTTGCGAAGAGCCCTCGAAGCCGATGAAGCGGCAACCTGCGACGTCGGCGACGCGCTCGATGACGCCGTTGCGGGTGCCGTCGACCAGGAGCACTTCCCGGATGATGCCCGCCGCGGCGCCGGGGACGAGCGCGGCCAGCGTTGCGACTGCCGTCTGCTCGACGCCTTCGGTCGGAATGATGACGCTCAGCATGATTGAAGCTTCAATATCTGCACTTCGGAAGAAGCGTAGCTTTTCATGATGTTGTCATAAACACGTGGCGTTGCCGAGTGCAACTTTTTCGGCGGGGCTTCGGCATGCAATGGTAAACTCGCAACCAAATGTGTCGCGCGCGGGATGGTATTTTGGTCGAATGTTTCGGCACAAGCTCGTCCGGCCCGTATTAACCCGGAGCCCGACGATGATGTTGCGCGGCGCAGGGCAGTTCGCAACCGTCCAAGGAGAGGATGGGATGCAACCAACCGTCGAACGGGAACGATGTGCGACTTGGGTGCTGACTTGGGCGCTGATTGGTGCTGACGGAGGCTTTGCATGAATGCCGATCAACTCGCCGTCAACGCGACGGCAGCAACGCCGAAGCAGGACGCCGCGCCGACCCTGCGGGTTCGCGCGCTGATGTTGGGCGACCGCATCAATGCCTCCGGCCTCGAGATCGGCACGCTGGTCTCCTCGACGCCGGCTGCCTTCCGCGTCCACGCCGGACTTGTCGTGATTTTCCGCTACGGCGTCGTGGTGCTGATCGGTCTTCTGCCCTCGGAGGAGAAGGTGCTGATCGACAGCCTGAAGCCGCGGGTGATCGGCGAGCTCAGTCCTCATGAGGAAGAGACCGCGCAGGCGCAGCTCTGCAAGGACGAGAATGTCGAGGCGATCCAGCCGGGCGGGCCGATCTGCCTCGCCAAATTCTCCGACGACCGGCTGCTCCTGATCGCGGATGCGCTCGCCAAGAGCACGTCGCTCGCCCGCGACGAGCGGCGCGTCGCGGCGGTCTTCGACGTGATCGAGCCGTTTGCACGGGAGCTAGCCGAGCGCGGCCGCACGCCGCGGCGGCGCAAGGGCATTTTACAGCTGATCGGCAATGCGCTTCTTGTCCAGCAGCGTGTCGCGGGCCGTGTTGCCGTCGCCGAGAAACCCGACGTGCTCTGGGAGAAGCCCGAGCTCGACCGGCTCTATGCTCGTCTCGAGGACGAGTATGAGCTGAAGGAGCGCCTCGACACGCTCGAGCGCAAGCTCACAGCGGTGTCGGAGACCGCCAACGCATTGACCGACATCATCGACACCCAGCGCTCGCTCCGCCTCGAAATCGCGGTGGTGGTGCTGATCGTGATCGAGGTCGCGATCGGGTGCTTTCAGATATGGTCGGGGACGCATTAGCCAAGCTGAATTTTGTTCGCGAGCGAGACGCGTTACTGTGCCCTCTCCCCTTGTGGGAGAGGGCGGCGACGCTGGTCGACACAAGCTCACTTCGGTGAGGGGTTGTCGCCGCATAATCGCCGGTGCGTTGTGATGCGTTGCTTTGCCGCATTCGTCGTCATTGCGAGCGGAGCGAAGCAATCCAGAGTCCCGCCGCCAGTCTGGATTGCTCGCAATGACGGATTGGCGGCCATCACGGGCTAATCGGATAAGACTCTATTGTCTGCAGCACCGCCGCACAATGCCGCGCGATCGTTAGTTCCTCATTCGTTGGAATGACGAACACCTCAACAGCGCTATCGCCCCCGCTGATGCGCTCGCGCGCGGCATCATTCGCCGCGGCATCGATGCTCACACCGAGCCAGCTAAGACGTTCGCCGATCGCGCTGCGGATCTCCTTCGCATGCTCGCCGATGCCGCCGGTGAACACCAGGCAGTCCAATCCTTCAAGCGTGGTCGCCATCATCGCGATCTCCTGCGCCGCTCGGAAAACGAACAGATCGACCGCCTCCCGTGCCGCAGCCTCGCTGCTTGCGAGCAGCGTGCGCATGTCCGCGGAGATGCCGGAGACGCCGCGCAGGCCGGACTCGTTGTAGAGCAGATGCTGTATATCCTCGCTGGACATGTTCTGGTGCTGTTGCAGATAGAGCAGCACGCCGGGATCGATGGCGCCGCAGCGCGTCCCCATCACGAGGCCATCGAGCGGTGTCAGTCCCATCGTGGTGTCGACGCTGCGGCCATCGCGCAGCGCGCAAAGGCTCGCCCCGTTGCCCAGATGCGCGATGACGGTGCGCTTTGCGACGAGCTGCGGCGCGATTGCCGCGAGGCGCCCCGCGACATATTCGAAGGAGAGGCCGTGAAACCCGTAGCGCCGGACGCCGCGCTCCTCATAGCGCCTCGGAATGGCGAAACGGCTCGCGGGCTGGGCCATGCTGTGATGAAAGGCGGTGTCGAAGCAGGCGATCTGCGTCAGACCGGGGCGGATCGCCTGGATGGTGCGAACCGGCTCGAGGCAACGCGGCTGATGCAGCGGAGCCAGCGGCGTCAGCGCCGCCAGCTTGGCGTAGACGTCGTCCGTCAGTTCGACCGGGCCGGAGTAATCCGGACCGCCGTGGACGATGCGGTAACCGATGGCGCGCAGACGATGCTCGCCAAAACGCTCGTCGATGAACGCCAGCACCTCGGCGAACAGATGACCACTGTTCGTATCGGATGCGTCCTTCCGCGCCTCGAACATTGTCTCGCCCGCTGGGCTCTTCACCACGAGCCGGGGCGCTGCCTCGTGCTCGTCGAGCAAGCCGTTGCAGAGCAGGTCGGGGCCGGACGCCGGCAGCTCGAACAGGCCGAACTTGATGCTCGATGATCCCGAGTTGAGCACAAGGACGGTATCCGACATGGCTTCAGTCGCCGGCTTTGGCCGGCGTGTTGCCGCCGGCGCTGTTTGGCCAGACCCAATCGCGGACCTCAGGCATGTCCTCGCCATGCTCGCGGACATAGCGGGAATGTTTGATCAGCTTGTCGCGGAACTGTTGCTTGACCTGCGCAGCCCTGGTCGCAAGCCCCGGCACGCGCTCGATCGCCTCGATGGCGAGATGGTAGCGGTCGAGCTCGTTGAGCACGACCATGTCGAACGGCGTCGTCGTGGTTCCTTCCTCGGCGAATCCGCGCACATGCATGCCGGCATGGTTGGTGCGGTTATAGGTCAGCCGGTGAATGAGATAAGGATAGCCGTGATAGGCGAAGATGACCGGCTTGTCCGATGTGAACAGGCTGTCGAAATCGCGGTCGGACAGACCGTGCGGATGCTGCTCCTTCGGCTGCAGCGTCATGAGGTCGACGACGTTGACGACGCGGATCTTCAGGTCGGGCAGCGCCGTGTGCAAGAGGTCGACGGCGGCGAGCGTCTCCAGTGTCGGTACATCGCCGGCGCAGGCCATCACCACGTCGGGCTCTGCGTTTGTGTCCTCCGTGCCCGCCCAGGTCCAGATGCCGATGCCGGCATCGCAATGCGTGGCCGCCTCCTGCATCGACAGCCATTGCGGCGCCGGCTGCTTGCCGGCGACGATCACGTTGATGCGGTTGTAGGTGCGCAGGCAATGATCGGCGATCCACAGCAGCGTGTTGGTATCAGGCGGGAAATAGATCCGGACGATATCGGCCTTTTTGTTGGCGACGAGATCGACGAAACCAGGGTCCTGATGGCTGAAGCCGTTATGGTCCTGGCGCCAGACATGCGAGGTCAGGAGATAGTTGAGTGAGGCGATCGGGCGCCGCCAGGGCAGATCGCGCGTCACCTTCAGCCATTTGGCGTGCTGGTTGAACATGGAATCCACGATGTGGATGAAGGCCTCATAGCAGGAGAACAAGCCGTGCCTGCCGGTCAGCAGATAGCCTTCGAGCCAGCCCTGGCAGAGATGTTCGCTGAGGACCTCCATCACGCGGCCGTCCTGCGCGAGATGCACGTCGTAAGATTCGATCGGCTCCATCCACACCCGTTCGGTCGTCTCGAACACCGCATCGAGCCGGTTTGATGCCGTCTCGTCCGGGCCCATGATGCGGAAGTTGCGCGCCTCGGCATTGAGGCGGACGACGTCGCGCAGGAATTTGCCGAGCTCGCGCGTGGCTTCCGCCACCATGCCGCCGGGCTGCGGCACCTCGATTGCGAAGCTGCGGAAGTCCGGCAGCTTCAGCTCTTTTTTCAACAGCCCGCCATTGGCATGCGGATTGGCGCCCATCCGCCGCTGGCCTTCGGGCGCCAGTGCCTGAAGCTCGGGAATGAACGCGCCGCCGGCGTCGAACAACTTGTCCGGCTCATAGCTGCGCATCCAGTCTTCGAGCAGCTTCAGATGCGCGGGATTCTCGCGGCAGCTCGCAACGGGCACCTGATGCGCGCGCCAAAAACCTTCGACCTTCTTGCCGTCGACCTCCTTCGGGCCGGTCCAGCCCTTGGGGCTGCGCAGCACGATCATCGGCCAGCGCGGCCGCTCGACGTTTCTGCGCCCATCGCGGGCGTGCTGCTGGATCGAACGGATGCTGGCGAGCGCAACGTCGAGCGCATCCGCCATGGCCTGGTGCATCAATTTGGGATCGTCGCCCGCGACGAACAGCGGCTCGTGGCCGAGCCCGCGGAAGAGATCGCGGATCTCGTCGTCCCGCATCCGCCCGAGCACGGTTGGGTTGGCGATCTTGTAGCCGTTGAGATGCAGAATCGGAAGCACCGCGCCGTCATGGGCAGGGTTGAGGAACTTGTTGGAGTGCCAGGACGCCGCGAGCGGGCCGGTTTCGGCCTCGCCGTCGCCGACGACGCAGGCGACGATGAGGTCGGGATTGTCGAATGCTGCGCCATAGGCGTGCACCAGGGCATAGCCGAGCTCGCCGCCCTCGTGGATCGAGCCCGGCGTTTCCGGCGCCGCATGGCTCGGAATGCCGCCGGGGAAAGAGAACTGCCTGAACAGCTTGCGCAATCCGTCCGCATCCCGGGCGATGTCGGGATAGATCTCGCTGTAGCTGCCTTCCAGGTAGGTGTTGGCGACCATGCCCGGGCCGCCATGGCCGGGGCCGCAGACGTAGATCACGTTGAGGTCAAGCGCCCGGATGACGCGATTGAGATGGGCATAGATGAAGTTCAAACCGGGCGTCGTGCCCCAATGGCCGAGCAGGCGCGGCTTGATGTGCTCGGGCCGCAGCGGCTCGCGCAGCAGCGGATTGTCGAGGAGATAGATTTGCCCGACGGAGAGATAGTTGGCGGCACGCCAGTAGCGATCGAGGAGATCGAGTTCGCTGCTCGCGTCGCGCAATTGTCGTTGACTTGTCATGTTCTTGCCGACCTTCACCCAGCGATCGTCACCAACATTGTTCCGGAGCGATTGATCCCTTTTCATGAAACGGGATCGCCGCGGCACCGGTGTTGCGTGAGGTCAAGGGCGCGCGCCCGAAGTTTGGGCAGCGCTACTGTGCATGGGGTTGTTTTCGCGTTTTTTGTTCTTGTTCTTGATTTGTTCCGTTCGGGTGCTATGTTGGCTTCATGAGTCGAGCATCTTCTCGTGCCCTCAAGCACCCGCCGGTCACGGCGCCCTCCGAGCCGGCGGGTGCGCCTTCTGATTTTCCTGCCGATTTTCCCGAGCTTGGCGTCGCCATCGACCGTGCGCGCCGGCGAGGGCGGGGTGCCCAGTCCAATGCCAGCGGCCGCTATGAGGCCGAGGCGCGCGTCGCCTTCGACGATGGCTGGCAGAGCCTGGAGGAGCTGCCGCCGTTCAAGACCACGGTCGCCGTCGATACCTCACGCAAGGTGATCACCCGCAACGATTCCCCCGACATCGGCTTCGACCGCTCGATCAATCCCTATCGCGGCTGCGAGCACGGCTGCGTCTATTGCTTCGCGCGGCCGACCCACGCCTATCTCGGGCTGTCGCCCGGGCTCGACTTCGAGTCGAAGCTGTTCGTGAAGCCCGAGGCGCCGGCGCTGCTCGAGAAGGAGCTCGCAGCCTCAGGCTACGAGCCGCGGATGATCGCGATCGGCACCAATACCGATCCCTATCAGCCAATCGAGCGTGAGCGCAAAATCATGCGCGGCATTCTCGAAGTGCTGGAGCGCACCGGCCATCCCGTCGGCATCGTCACCAAGTCGGCGCTGGTGGTGCGCGACATCGACGTTCTCGCGCGCATGGCCAAGCGCAACCTCGCCAAGGTCGCGATCTCGGTGACGTCACTCGACCCAAAACTTGCGCGCACCATGGAGCCGCGGGCCTCCACGCCGCCGAAGCGGCTGGAGGCGCTCAGGCAGCTCTCGGAGGCCGGCATTCCGACCACGGTGATGGTCGCACCTGTGATCCCCGCGCTGAACGATTCCGAGATAGAGCGCATCCTCGATGCCGCAGCCCATGCCGGCGTCAAGGAAGCCTCCTACGTGCTGCTGCGGCTGCCGCTCGAGGTGCGCGATCTGTTCCGCGAATGGCTGATGGCGAACTATCCGGACCGTTATCGCCACGTCTTCACGCTAATCCGCGACATGCGCGGCGGCCGTGACTACGATGCGAAATGGGGCGAGCGGATGAAGGGAACCGGCCCGATGGCTTGGACCATCGGCCGCCGCTTCGAGATCGCCTGCGACAGGCTCGGCCTCAACAAACGGCGCTCCAAGCTGACCACGGATCACTTCGCGCGGCCGAAGCGGAACGGCGATCAGCTCAGCCTGTTCTGATCGGGAAGTGGACGAGGGGTAGCATGGTTAGGGAACTCACCGTGCCGGTGCCGCGGCTGACCGTCATCACGCTCGGTGTCAGCGACATCCGCGCCAGCATCGCTTTCTACGACGCGCTGGGTTTCTCGCGCCGGCTGAAGGCGACCGGTGAGGCGGTCGCCTTCTACGATACCGGTGGTCCGGTGCTCGCCTTGTATCCCTGGGATCAACTCGCCGCCGAGGCGGCGTTGCCGGACAATCCGAGGCCGTCGACCTTTCGTGGGGTGACGCTCGCTTGGAACTGCCGGACGCGCGCGGAGGTCGATGCGGTGCTGGCTTTCGCTGTCGACAAGGGCGCAGCGCTGCTGAAAGCCGCGCACGAGACCGATTACGGCGGCTATGCAGGTTATTTCACGGACCCCGACGGCCATCCGTGGGAGGTTGTGGTCGCGCCCGGCATCGATGTCGGCGATGACCGGCGGGTACATCTGGCGGAGTAGGGCGGCTCATCTGAATAACGGGAATTATCTGGGGTTCCTAGTTGCGCTGGCGAAGTCCCTTGCGCACGATCCCGGCCATGATTCGAGACAAGTCCGCCAAGAAGCCGGCCAAAGACGCGCCAAAAAAGAACGGTGCGAAGAAGGCCGCGCCTGCCAAGGCCTCGGAAGCCAAGACGCCGGAAGCCAAGCCGTCGGAGGTTGAGGCTTTAGCCGGCAAGAGTGAGGGCCCGAAAGGCATCATCGCCGTAGCGCCGCCGAGCTTCCGCCGCGAGCGCGCGCTGATCAAGCGCGGCGTCTGGCCGGTCGCGGGCTGCGACGAGGCCGGCCGCGGCCCGCTGGCCGGCCCCGTGGTGGCGGCGGCCGTGATCCTTGATCCCAACCGCATTCCGCGTGGCATCGACGATTCCAAGCGGCTGACGGTAGAGGAGCGCGAAAAGCTGTTCGACAAGATCTGCGCCAGCGCGCAGGTCTCGGTTGTCGTGGCTTCGCCCGCGCGGATCGACCGCGACAACATCCTGCGCGCCTCGCTGTGGGCACTGAAGCGTGCCGTGGTGGCGTTGCCCGAGACGCCGCGCCACGTCTTCGTCGACGGCCGCGACCGACTCGATACGGAATGCGACTGCGAGGCCGTGATCGGCGGCGATGGCATCGTGCTGTCGATTGCGGCGGCATCCATCGTCGCCAAGGTCACGCGCGACCGGCTGATGTGCGCGCTGGCGCAAGACTGCCCCGGCTACGGCTTCGAGCAGCACAAGGGTTACGCCGTGCCCGAGCATCTCGACGCCCTCGACCGCCTCGGCCCCTCCATCCACCACCGCCGCTTCTTCGCCCCCGTCGCGGCCGCCCGCGCCAAGCATATGCCCTGGACCGTCGAGCCGGTGCAGGATCTGTTCTCCGTCACCGAGGTCGAGATGGAGGTGGAGGCGGGTGTCGAAGCCGGCGCCTCCACAGGTCTCTAGGAGGACTCCGTTTTTCGCTGCGGCCTCTTTGCCTCCCCCGCGTGCGGGGAGAGGGGAGAAGAGACACTGTCGGGGAGAGACAGCAGACCGAAGTTGCCACGACGCGCAGCGCCCTTTATCAAAACAGATGTGAGCGAATAGGGCCGGCTGGACGGGTTGGCTGCATCTTTCGGACCTTGCATGCGGTTTACCTCCCTGGTCATCGAGCTCATTCGCGCCCGGCCGCGGCTGATCGTGTGGATCGCCGTGTTGCTTCAGGCAGCGATGTGGCTGTTCGTGGCGCTGGTGTTCTACCGCAGCCCGCCCGGCACCCTTGCGACGCTGCTGGCTTTCGGCCGCGAGTACCAAGTCGGCACCGATCTCGGCCCTCCCTTGCCGATCTGGCTCGCCGACATTGCCTATCGCGCCGCCGGCGGTCACATGTTCGGCGTCTATGTGCTCGCCCAGCTCTGCGAGATCGCGACTTTCATCGCGCTCTTTCATCTGTCTCGCGCCGTGGTCGGCTCCCAGCAGGCCGTGCTCGCCGTGCTGCTGACCATGACCGTGCTGGCCTTCTCCTCGTCCGCGCTCGATTTCGGCCCGCTGGTGCTGGCGCGACCGCTTTGGGCGCTGCTGCTGCTGCACTCCTGGCAGATCATCGGCCAGCGCCACGGCAATGCCTGGTTCGCTTGGTCGATCGAAGCCGGCCTGTTGTTGCTCACCACGCCCGCCGCAATCTTCCTCCTCCTGCTGATCGTCGTCTTCGCGATCTCGACCGCGCGCGGCCGCAGGACGCTGTGGGGGCTCGATCCGCTGTTTGCGCTGATCGTCGTTGCCGTGCTGGCGCTGCCCTACGCGGTCTGGCTGATGCGGGCCGAGACGTTGACCATGCCGGCCTTGCCGCAGGTTTCGGAGCTTAGCGCCCGCGCTCTGCACGCAGCCTGGCTGCTCGGCGGGCTCGTGGTTGGGGCGGCGGCGATTCCGGCGCTGACCTTCCTCAACACTGGGATGTTCGCCGACAAGGGCGAGGAAGCGCCGATCATCTATCGCCCGCCGGTCGAGCCGCTCGCGCGCAACTTCGTCTATTTCTTCGCGCTGGCGCCGCCGCTCGGCGCGGTGCTGATCTCCGGTCTGCTTGGGCTGGAATCCGCCGCCGGCGGCGCCGGTGTCGTGCTCGTCATGTCCGGGCTTGTCGTGGTGGTTGCCGCAGGGGATCTCATCGCGATGCGCCGCGCGCGGATGCTGCGCATGGTATGGGCCGCCGCCGTCGTGGCGCCCGCCATCGGCGTCGTGCTCGCCGTCCTGGTCATGCCCTGGACCGGTACCGGCGAGATCGCGACCTCGATGCCGGCGCGCGCGATCTCCGATTTCTTCGACGAGAGCTTCGCCCGCCGCACCAACCATCGCCTGCGCGCGGTCGCCGGCGAGACCCAGCTTGCGAGCCTGATCACGCTGCATTCCGGGCGGCCGCATCTCTTCATCGACGCCGACCCGGCGCGCACGCCGTGGATGAATCAGGCCAGGTTCAGCGAGACCGGCGGCGTCGTGGTCTGGCGCGCCTCGGATACCGCCGGCACCCCGCCGCCGGAGATCCTCAAGCGCTTCCCCGGCATCGTGCCGGAAGTCCCGCGCGCCTTCGAATGGCTGGTGAACGGCCGCCAGCAACTGCTGCGCATCGGCTGGGCCATCGTGCGGCCGAAGGGGACTTAGCGCGGTCTCTCCGTCGTCATTGCGAGCGGAGCGAAGCAATCCAGAGTCTTTCCGCGGTGGCAGCCTGGATTGCTTCGCTCCGCTCGCAATGACGGGGAGGGAGCATCCCGCCCCTCACGTGCCCGCCAGCACCTTTGCGACCGCGCGCAGATCCTGCCAGGCCAGCCGCTTGTAAGACGGCGAGCGGAGCAGGTACGCCGGGTGAAATGTCGGCAACGCGCGGATGGTGCGCTGGCCGGTGTCGTAGTCGAACCAGCGGCCGCGGGTGCGCATGATGCCTTCGCGCGTCGACAGCAGCGTCTGCGTCGAGGGATTGCCGAGCGTCACCAGCACATCCGGATTCACCAGCTCGATCTGGCGCTGGATGAAGGGCAGGCAGATTTGGGTCTCCTGCGGCGTCGGCGTGCGATTGCCGGGCGGCCGCCAGGGAATGACGTTGGCGATGTAGGCGGTGGTGCGGTTGAGCCCGATCGCGCCGATCATGAGGTCGAGCAGCTTGCCGCTGCGTCCGACGAAGGGCAGTCCCTCGATGTCCTCGTCGCGCCCGGGCGCCTCGCCGACAAACATGATGCGCGCCTTAGGATTGCCGTCGGCGAACACCAGCCGCGTCGCGGTATGCTTCAGCGCGCAGCCCTCAAAACTCTGCATCAGCTCGCGCAGCGCCTCCAACGTCGGCGCGGTCCGCGCGGCCTCGCGTGCGGAAGCGATCGCGACGTCGGGCGCTGGGGCGGCTTCGCCGCGCAGGACCGTCGGCGCAGCGACCGGCCGCAATGGCTCGACCGGCGGTGCCACGCGCGGGGCCGGCGGCGGGGCATCTAATTCCGCCAGGCGGTCGATTGGTTCCTCCGCGAGCGTGCAGTCGACACCGGCCTCCAGATAGAAGGCGAGAAGCTCACGAACGGTGGGTGCGGGCTCGGGGATCATGGGAAAGTTTGACTATTATATCACCTTGGGCGGCCTTGCATCCCGGCAGAACGCGATTCCGAGGTTGTCCTACCCGGAAAAATCGGAAACAAGAGGGCGCAATCGACCAAGGACCGTCTCAAGGGCTGAGATCAGATGAGCACCGAAGAACTTCCCCCGCGCGAATCCATGGAATTCGACGTCGTCATCGTCGGCGCCGGCCCCTCCGGCCTGTCGGCTGCGATCCGGCTGAAGCAGCTCAACGCCGATCTCAACGTCGTCGTGGTGGAGAAAGGCTCCGAGGTCGGCGCGCACATTCTTTCCGGCGCCGTGATCGACCCGGCGGGGCTCGACAAGCTGATCCCGGACTGGCGCGAGGATTCGGACTGCCCGCTGAAGACGCAGGTGAAGGACGACCGCTTCTACTGGATGACGGGCGCTGGCGCGATCAAGCTGCCGGGCTTCATGATGCCGCCGCTGATGGACAATCATCACTGCTACATCGGCTCGCTCGGCAATGTCTGCCGCTGGCTGGCGCGCAAGGCCGAGGCACTCGGCGTCGAGATCTATCCGGGCTTTGCGGCGGCCGAAGTGCTCTATGACGAGGAGGGCAAGGTCAAGGGCATCGCCACCGGCGACATGGGCATCGGCCGCGACGGCAAGCCGAAAGATTCCTTCACCCGTGGCATGGAATTGCTCGGCAAGTACACGCTGTTCGCCGAAGGCGCCCGAGGCAGCCTGACCAAGCAACTCATCAACAAATTCGCGCTCGACGCCAAGGCCGAGCCACCCAAGTTCGGCATCGGCCTCAAGGAGGTCTGGCAGATCGATGCCGCCAAGCACCAGAAGGGCTTGATCCAGCATTCCTTCGGCTGGCCGCTCGACATGAAGACCGGCGGCGGCTCGTTCCTCTATCACTATGACGACAATCTTGTCGCCGTCGGCTTCGTCGTGCATCTGAATTACGACGATCCCTATCTGTCACCGTTCGACGAATTCCAGCGCTTCAAGACCCATCCCTCGATCCGCGGCACTTTCGAAGGCGCCAAGCGGCTCGCTTATGGTGCGCGCGCCATCACCGAGGGGGGCTATCAGTCGGTGCCGAAGCTGAGCTTCCCCGGCGGCGCGCTGATCGGCTGCGCGGCCGGCTTCGTCAACGTGCCGCGCATCAAGGGCGTGCACAATGCGATGGGCACCGGCATGCTCGCCGCCGAACATGTCGCGGCCGCGATCGCCGCCGAGCGCGCCAATGACGAGCTCGTCGAATACGAGAATGCCTGGCGCACGTCGTCGGTCGGCAAGGATTTGTTCCTGGTCCGCAACGTCAAGCCGCTGTGGTCGAAGTTCGGCACCGTGCTCGGCGTCGCGCTCGGCGGCTTCGACATGTGGTGCAACACGCTGTTCGGCGCATCGCTGTTCGGCACCCAGTCGCATCGCAAGCATGACCGCGCCACACTCGATCCGGCCAAGAGCCACGCGCCGAAGAACTACCCGAAGCCGGACGGCAAAATCACCTTCGACAAGCTGTCCTCGGTGTTTTTGTCCAACACCAATCACGAAGAAGACCAGCCGATCCATCTGAAGGTCACGGACATGGACCTCCAGAAGACCTCGGAGCACGACGTGTTCGCCGGTCCCTCGAACCGCTATTGCCCGGCCGGCGTCTATGAGTGGATTGAGGAGGGTTCTGGCCCGCGCTTCCAGATCAACGCCCAGAATTGCGTTCACTGCAAAACCTGCGACGTGAAGGACCCCAACGGCAACATCACCTGGGTTCCCCCGGAGGGCGGTGGCGGTCCGAATTACGAGGCGATGTAAGCCGGGGAACATGCAGCCTGGGCCGATGTAACCAAGGTTACGCGACCCCGGCAATGTGACGCACGTTCGCGTGAGAACCGGGCCGCGGGAGACGCCCGCGGCCACGATAAGGCCATAGTAGCAGCGTCTTGGGGCGCTCTTGGCCGATTCATCTGACCGATTTGGGGCGTGCGGCGGGGATCGCCCGGTCCGAATCCTTGCGGCGAAGCGCCAAAAGCGGCATTGTCGGCCTGACGGTTCCGGGTCCCGATGCCACCGGCCGCGTTCGCATGCGATACGGCCCTCTGCTGCAGACCCAGGCACTACCAACTCAAGGCGAGCCCTGATGTTTTCGAATCGTTTCAACCGCTGGACTGCTGCCGCCATCGCTCTCATGGGCACCGCGTTCGTCGCGGTCCCCGGCGCGGTCCTGGCGCAGACGCCGGATCACCCGGAAAACACGGCGGCGCAGTTTCCGACCCGGAACGATCTGAAGTCGCTCACCGGCGCCGGCAGCTATCTCGCCGCCCGCCACGCCAGCGTCGAGCGCGACGCAGCCTCCGCCGCCGCGTTCTACCGCTCGGCCCTGCGCACCGATCCGAAGAACAACGAACTGCTCGACCGCGCCTTCATCTCCTCGGTCGCCGACGGCGACATCGACGAGGCCGTCAAGCTCGCCGAGCGCATCCTCACCATCGACAAGACCAACCGCGTCGCGCGGCTCGTCGTCGGCGTGCATGATCTCAAGCTGAAGAAGTATGCGACGGCGCAAACCAACATCAACCAGTCGATCCGCGGTCCGATCACCGATCTCGTCGCCACGCTGCTGTCGGGCTGGGCCGCCTATGGTGCGGGCGACGCCAAGGGCGGTGTCGCCACCATCGACAAGCTGGCCGGTCCGGAATGGTATCCGCTGTTCAAGGACCTCCACGCGGGCATGATCCTCGAGCTCTCCGGCAAGGAGAAGGATGCCGGCACCCGCTTCGAGCGCGCCTACAAGCTCGACGATTCCATGCTGCGCGTCACCGAGGCCTATGCGCGCTGGCTGTCGCGCAACAAGGATTCCGCCGCCGCGACCACCGTGTACCAGGCTTTCGACAAGAAGCTCGCCCGCCATCCGCTGATCGTGGAAGGCCTGCGCGAGACCAAGGCCGGCAAGAAGATGCCGCCGCTGGTCGATTCCGCGCAAGCCGGCGCCGCCGAAGCGCTCTACGGCATCGGCGCCACGCTGACCCGCCGTGGCGGCGAGGATCTGGCGCTGGTCTATCTCCAGCTCTCGCTCTACCTCCAGCCCAGCCATCCGCTGGCGCTGCTCTCGCTCGCCGATCTCTATGAATCGGTGAAGCGGCCGCAGATGGCGATCAAGGTCTACGAGCGCGTGCCCTCGTCCTCGCCGCTCAAGCGCAACGCGCAGATCCAGCTCGCAATTGACCTCGATTCCGCGGACCGCACCGACGAGGCGATCAAGATCCTCAAGGGCGTCACGTCGGAGGATTCCAAGGATCTCGAAGCCATCATGGCGCTCGGCAACATCGAGCGCGGCCGCAAGAAGTTCGGCGATTGCGGTGCGACCTATTCGCAAGGCATCGATGTGCTGCCGGCCGGCAACGACAAGGCCAACAGCGTCTGGTACTACTATCGCGGCATCTGCGAGGAGCGCTCCAAGCAGTGGGCCAAGGCCGAATCCGACATGAAGAAGGCGCTCGAGCTGCAGCCCGATCAGCCGCACGTCCTCAACTATCTCGGCTATTCCTGGATCGACCAGGGCGTGAATCTCGACGAGGGCATGAAGATGATCAAGCGCGCCGTCGAGCAGCGTCCCGACGACGGCTATATCGTGGACTCCCTCGGCTGGGCCTATTACCGCATCGGCAATTACGAGGAGGCGGTGAAGAACCTCGAGCGCGCGATCGATCTCAAGCCCGAGGATCCCACCATCAACGATCACCTCGGCGATGCCTACTGGCGCGTCGGCCGCACGCTGGAAGCAAAGTTCCAGTGGTCGCATGCGCGCGATCTCAAGCCCGAGCCGGAAGAACTGCCGAAGATCGAGGCCAAGATCGCCAACGGGCTGACCGACGACAATTCGAACTCTTCGGCGGCGCAGGCCGAGAAGAAGAAGGACGACGGCAAGGGCGGCTGAGGTTTGTTGGGGGCGTGTCGCTGATGTCGGCGTTGATTGAAGAGGGACGGGCGAAGGTCAATTTGAGCCTTCGCGTCGTCGGCCGTCGTGCCGATGGCTATCATGATCTCGAAAGCGTGGTTGCGTTTGCCGACTGCGCCGACCGGCTGACGCTGGAGCCGGGTGGCGAACTGAAGCTCACCACCACCGGACCGCTGGCGGCAGCTTGCGGCGACACCGCCGACAATCTCGTGCTCAAGGCCGCCAAGCTTCTGGCCGACGCTGTGCCCGGCCTCAAGCTGGGCGCCTTCGTGCTCGACAAGGTGCTCCCGGTTGCAGCCGGCATCGGCGGCGGCTCGGCGGATGCCGCGGCGGCGCTGCGGCTCTTGGCGCGTCTCAACGATTTGTCGCTCGATGATTCCCGCGTTCAGAAGGTCGCGCTCGCGACCGGCGCGGACGTGCCGGTGTGTCTCCAATCGCGCGCCTGTGACATGACCGGGGTCGGCGAGCAGCTGCTGTCGCTCGCGTTGCCGAGCATGCCCTGCGTCATGGTCAATCCGCGCGTGCCGGTCGCGACCAAGGACGTGTTCAAGGCGCTGGGCCTGCGCAACGGCGAGCTCCTGGTCGGCGTCACCGACGTCATCCGCGCCCCGGCCTGGCCGGAGGAGGGGGCGTCGATCGCTGACTGGGTCGACGTTCTCGAAACCGTCCCCAACGACCTCGAAGCGCCCGCGATGCGCATCGAACCTGTCATTGGCGAGGTGCTGGAAGCTTTGCGCGATTCCGCCGGCGTCAAGCTCGCCCGCATGTCCGGCTCCGGCGCGACGTGCTTTGCGATCTATGGCGCGCCGGCCGAGGCCCATACCGCCGCCGAAAAGATCCGGCGCGATCACCCCGGCTGGTGGGTGCATGCGGGGACGTTGAGCTAGGTATTTCTGCGAAGACGGTGCCGTAGGGTGGGCAAAGCGAAGCGTGCCCACGAACTTATTCGTGCAATCTGGATGCATGGTGGGCACGGCGCTGTTGCGCCTTTGCCCACCCTACGGCAGTTGAGCTAGCCGCTGACCGCTGCCAGCCCAAGAAACTTTCGGATCGCGCCCAGCACCTCCTGCGGCCGGTCATGCTGCAGCCAGTGTCCCGCCCCGGCGATGGTCTCGATGCGCGCGTTCCGAAAATACCGTTCCAGGCCTGCTGCCTTTGCGCCCACCAGAAAACTTTCGCCGGCGTTGAGCAGCAGCGTCGGGCAGGCGATGCGTGACCACAGCGCGACGTGGTCGTCCGACCAGAGCCGGTGCGGCGCGCTGGCGCGCTGGTAGGGATCGAATTTCCAGCTATAGGTGTCGTCCTCGTTCCGCCGCGCGCCATGCGTGGCGAGATGCAGCGCGAGGTCGCGGGCGAGGCGCTTGTTGTGCAGCATCATCTGCGCGGCTGCGGCCTCGAGGCTCGCATAGCGGCGCGGCGTGCGGTCATGCAGTTTGTCGAGCTGGGCGATCCATTTGCCGATGCGCTCATGCACCGGCGGCTTCGGCGTGTCCGGCAACATGGTCACGCCGTCGAGGACGACGAGCTTCGAGACCAGATCGGGGAATGATCCTGAAAAGATCAGGCTGACCATGCCGCCCATCGAATGCCCGATGAGCGTCACCTGAGGCGCTGCGATGCTGCGGACGAGCTGGGCAAGATCGTACACATATTCCGTCAGCGCGTAGCTGCCGCCTCGGGTCCAATCGGAATCGCCGTGTCCGCGCAGGTCGGGTGCGAGCACGTGAAAGTGCGGCTGCAACGATTCTGCGATGACGTCCCAGCTCCGGCAATGATCGCGGCCGCCATGGACCAGGATGGCGACGGGCGCGCCGTCATTGCCCCAGTCGGCATAATGCAGCCGCAGGCCGTGCGATTCATAATAGCGGCTTTGCGGGGCGCTAGCCATTTGCCGGCCGCCGCGCCAGTGCGAGCGACAGGCCAAGGCCGGCGATGAAGACGCCCGAGCCTTGCGTAAGTCGCCGCATCAGATGTGGCCTTCCGATCAACTGCTTGCGCGTTGCTGATGCCATCAGCACCACCGCCACATCGGCGAGCGTGTTCAAGATCACCGAGATCGCGCCGAGCACGATGAAATGAAGCGTGGGGTTCGATCCCGCGGGATCCAGGAATTGTGGAACGAAGGCGAGGAAAAACGCCGCGGTCTTCGGGTTCAGCGCCTCCACCAGCACACCGTCGCGGAAGGCGCGCTTGTCGCCGACGGGCTCGCTCTCGAGCGACAGCGTCCGGCCGGCGCTGCGGAACGTCTTGATACCGAGCCAGACCAGATAGAGCGCGCCGACGAATTTTACGGCCGCGAACAGTTCGGCACTGGCCAGGATGATCGCGGAGATGCCGAGGCTGCCCGCCACCACATGAACCAGTCCGCCCAGCGCCGTGCCCGCGGTTGACGCAAAGCCGCTGATGCGTCCCTCCGACAAGGTCCGTGCCGCGACATAGAAAATGCCGGGGCCTGGAATGGCGGCAATGAGACAGGCTGCTGCCAGGAACAGCCAGAAATTCGTCGTGATCATGCTGTTTTGGTAACGAAGCCTGACGCGATTGCAAGGCCCTCGTTTAGCCCATCCGGCGGAAGATCACGCTGGCATTGACCCCGCCAAAGCCGAAGCCGTTGGAGATGGCGCATTGCATCGGCATCGGCCGCGCTGCGCCGGAGACGATGTCAATGCCATCAGCGCCAGGATCCGGGTTTTCGAGATTGAGTGTCGGCGGCGCGATCTGGTCGCGCAAAGCGAGCACCGTGAAGATCGCCTCGAGACCGCCGGCGGCGCCAAGCAGATGGCCGGTGGCCGATTTGGTCGCGCTCACGGCAATGCCGCGGTTACGGCCGAACAGCGCGCCGATCGCACCAAGCTCGCTCTCGTCGCCGGCCGGCGTCGACGTCGCATGCGCGTTCAGATGCTGCAAATCCGTGGGCGCAAGATCCGCCTGCCGAAGCGCGATCTCCATGGCGCGGCGGGCGCCGTCGCCATCGGGCGGACCCGATGTCATGTGATAGGCATCCGCGCTCGTGCCGTAGCCGACGATCTCCGCGATCGGCGTTGCACCGCGCGCCAGCGCATGCTCCAGCCCCTCGATCACCAGGATGCCGGCGCCTTCGCCCATCACAAACCCGTCGCGCTTCCGATCGAACGGGCGCGAGGCGCGCGCGGGCTCGTCGTTGTAGCCGCTCGACAGTGCACGTGCGGCTGCAAAGCCACCGAGGCTGACGATATCGATACAGGCCTCCGCGCCGCCGCAGATCGCAACGTCGGCTTCGCCAGCGCGGATCATGCGCGCGGCATCGCCGATCGCCTGCACGCCGGCGGCGCAGGCCGTGACAGGCGTGCCCAGCGCGCCCTTGTAGCCGTATTTGATCGAGACGTGGCCGGCGGCGAGATTGGCGAGGAACGAGGGGATCGTGAACGGCGAGAGCCGGCGCGCGCCGCGCTGCTCGGTGATGCGCACCGCTTCCGCCATCGCCGGGAAGCCGCCGACGCCGGAGGCGATGATCGTCGCAGTCCGTTCCTGCGCCGCTGCGTCTTGCGGCATCCATTTGGCTTGCGTCACCGCTTCTGCGGTGGCGAGCAGCGCGAACAGGATGAAGCGGTCCATCTTGCGCTGGTCTTTTGGCGCGGCCGCCTGTGCGGGATCGAAGCCGCCTTCGGTGTCATCGGTCCTGTCGGGCACGAGCCCGGCAATGCGCGCCGGCAGTGCCTGCGCCCATTCCGGCAGCGGGCGCAGCCCGCTTTGACCGGCCAGCAGCCGGCGCCAGGACAGTTCGACACCGCAGCCAAGCGGCGACACTGCGCCCATTCCGGTCACAACGATACGACGCATGTCAGTCTCCAGCCGGCGCGACGGCCGGGTTCATGGCTTTGAGCGAAGCGAGCCGCGCACGCATCCCGCGGCTGGCGCGGGGGCCTGCGATGACGACTGCATTGGTGAGCGTGATCGGACGCATGTCGGCGGCGTCGACGACGACAGGATCGAGCGGGCGAACGTCGCTTCGGTTCGCCAGCAGGATAGATTCGCCTTTGGGAGCGAGATGCTTGTTGCCCCAGGCGAGCAGCGCCACGATCACGGGGAAGAAATCCCGCGCCTTATCCGTCAGCACATATTCGTAGCGCGGCGGCCGCTCATGATAGCGGCGGCGAACGAACATGCCGCTCTCGGTGAGATGGGCGAGCCGCCGCGACAGGATGTTCGGCGCGATGCCGAGGTTTTGCGAAAACTCGTCGAACTTCGTCGCGCCCTGAAACGCATCCCGCAGGATCAGAATGCTCCACCATTCGCCGACCGTCTCCACGGCGCGGCCGACCGGGCATTCCAGGATGGAAGGGGATTTGGGCTGCATGGCGGGAAGGTAGGGCAGTAACTTGCAAAATGCAAGTTACCGGGTGAGCGCGGGTGGAGGCTGGTAAGGAAGCGGCGCGACCGCGGGGCTGTGGGGTGAGTTGAAATGCGAGTTGGCGAAACATGGTCGTGCGCCACACTCCGTCATTGCGAGCGGAGCGAAGCAATCCAGACTATTTCCGCAGAGGGATTCTGGATTGCTTCGCTGCGCTCGCAATGACGATGTGGAGGCAGCGGTGGGCGGATCTCACCGGTGTCGCCGGTGTGTGCCGTAGAGGGGCGCCTAATGCGACCGCGCCAGGCAGAACGCCACGACCTGCTCCAGCGCGCTCTTCATCGGCGAGGGCGGGAACAGCGCCAGCGCGTCGACCGCCATGGCGCCGTAGTGCTGGGCGCGGCTCAGCGTGTCCTCGAGGGCGCGGTGCTTGTTCATCAGGCCGATGGCGTGGTCGAGATCGGAATCGCCGATCTCGCCGCGCTCCAGCGCCCGGATCCAGAAGGCGCGCTCGGTGTCGTTGCCGCGGCGGAAGGCGAGCACGACGGGCAGGGTGATCTTGCCCTCGCGGAAATCGTCGCCGGTGTTCTTGCCGAGCTTGGCGCTCTTGCCACCATAGTCGAGCACGTCATCGACGAGCTGGAAGGCGATGCCGAGATTCATGCCGACCGAGCGGCAGGCGGTCTGCTCCGCCTTCGGACGGTTGGCGATGACAGGGCCGACCTCGCAGGCGGCCGCGAACAGCTCGGCGGTCTTGCCGCGGATCACGGCGAGATATTCGTCCTCAGTGGTCGCGGTGTTCTTGGCAGCCGCGAGCTGCATCACCTCGCCCTCGGCGATGGTGGCGGCAGCCGCGGAGAGGATGTCGAGCGCGCGCAGCGAGCCGACCTCCACCATCATGCGAAAAGCCTGGCCGAGCAGGAAGTCGCCGACCAGCACGCTCGCCTCGTTGCCCCAGAGCATGCGCGCCGACAGCTTGCCGCGGCGCATCTCGCTCTCGTCGACGACGTCGTCGTGGAGCAGCGTCGCGGTGTGCATGAACTCCACGGAGGCGGCGAGCTTGATGTGGCCGTCGCCGGTGTAGCCGGCGAGGTTGGCCATGGCGAGCGTCAGCATCGGCCGCAGTCGTTTTCCTCCGGAGGAAATCAGATGGTTGGCGACCTCCGGGATCATGGTTACATCCGAACCGGTCCGCGACAGGATCGTGGCGTTGACGCGCTCCATGTCACCGGCGACAAGGGTAACCAGCTCTTCGATCGACGCGCCGGGAGTTTCGAAAGGTACGATGACGGCCACGCCGGTCTCCAATATTTGCCCCGGAAGGGCTATTCTGATGGAAAGACAATAGAAACTGGCGGCGGACGCGGCAAGTGCCGCGGAACCATTGACATTTGCCGCTTTCCCCCTTTTTCAGGCAGGAGACCTGCGTTTTGCGTGAACTGGTTCGGACCAACGACATGGTGCTGGTGTCGGCGATCGGCGCACTGCTCGACGGTGCCAACATCCATCATCTGGTGCTGGACCAGAACATGAGCATCATCGAGGGCTCGCTCGGCATTTTGCCGCGCCGTATCCTGGTCCATGAAGACGACGCCCTCGAGGCCCGTCAGCTCCTCACCGAGGCTGGCCTCAGCCACGAACTGCGCGGCGATGATTGAGGCGCCGGCTGATATCACCGAGGACGCCTTTCTCGGCGGGCAGTTGCGCCTGAAGCAGAAGCGGTCCGGCCATCGCGCCGGGCACGACGCCATCCTGCTCGCGGCGGCGACCGAGGCCAGGGCAGGCGATCGCGTGGTCGATCTCGGCGCCGGCATCGGCGCGGCGGGCCTCGCGCTCGCCCGGCGCGTGGCGGGGATCAACCTCAGCTTGGTCGAGATCGATCCGGAGCTGGCGGAGCTTGCGCGGGCCAACGCCGCGGCGAATGGAATTGCCGCCGAAGCGATCGTGCTCGACGTCACGGCCGATGCCCAGGCATTTGCGGCACATGGGCTCGTGCCCGACAGCGTCGACGTGGTGCTGATGAACCCGCCTTTCAACGATCCGGCTCGGCATCGCGGGTCGCCGGACCAGGCGCGTCACACCGCCCATGTCGCGAGCGAGGAGACGCTGAATGCATGGGTGCATGCGGCGCGGCGCATCCTGCGATCGAATGGCGTGCTGACATTGATCTGGCGTGCAGATGGGATTGCCGACGTCCTGGCAGCGCTGTCACGCGGCTTCGGCAGCCTGTCGATTCTTCCGGTTCATGGGGAAGCCGGACGTCCCGCGATCCGGGTGCTGGTGCGCGCGGTCAAAGGCGGCCGGGCGCCGACGCGACTGCTGCCGGGCCTCATGCTCAACGACGAGTCAGGCGTCCCTAAAAAAGAGGTGAAGGAGATTCTGGAGGGGAGGGCGGTGTTGCCGTTGGCGGAGCCGTGACGGCCTACTGCGGAAGCGATTCCGACTGCTGTTCCTGCGGCGTCGTCAGACGGATCGCCATGAATAGCGCACCGATCAGCAGCATCAGCAAATAGATTTTCATGGCGTTCTCCGCTGCCTCATTGCAGCCTCCCAACGGAAAATCTGCAAAACACGTTCCAGGCACTTCCAATGACAGTCGCGTGATAAGAAATGGTTAAGCAGAGGTAACGGCATGGCCGAACAATTGAACGATCGTGAGAGTTCCGGCCTGGCCGACAAGCTCATGCAATATCTGCCGGCGCGTTTCCGGCCCGGCGCGGCAATCGTGCCGGTGGTGCGGCTATCCGGCGTAATCGGCGCAGTGACGCCGCTGCGTCCGGGCATGACGCTCGCGACCGTCGCACGGGTGCTGGAGCGGGCGTTTTCGTATCGGAACGCGAAGGCGGTGGCGCTGGTGATCAATTCGCCCGGCGGCTCGCCGGTGCAGTCGCGCCAGATCTACCTGCGCATCAAGCAGCTCGCGGCGGAGAAGAAGCTGCCCGTGCTGGTCTTCGTCGAGGACGTTGCGGCCTCGGGCGGCTACATGATCGCCTGTGCCGGCGATGAGATCATCTGCGATCCCTCTTCGATCCTCGGCTCGATCGGCGTGGTCGGTGGCAGTTTTGGTTTCCAGGAGGCGATCAGGCGGCTCGGCGTCGAGCGGCGCCTCTACACCGCCGGCGCCCACAAGGCGATGCTCGACCCGTTCCTCCCCGAGAACCCGGATGACGTCGCCAAGCTGAAGGCGATCCAGCGCGAGATCCACCAGATCTTCATCTCGCTGGTAAAGGACAGCCGCGGCGCGCGGCTGAAGGGCGCGGACGACACCCTGTTCACGGGAGAATACTGGGCCGGCGAGAGCGCGATCGCGCTGGGGCTCGCCGACGGCATCGGTGATATCCGCTCAACTCTTCGTGCCCGCTATGGCGAGAAGGTTCTCACCCCGGTGATCGCGCAGCCGACTGGGCTCCTCTCCGGCCTTCTGGGCCGGAAAGCGCCCGGCGCGGGGCAGCTTTCGGCCCTGGAATCAATGGCCGGCCTGCCGGACGAGCTGATCTCGGCGGTCGAGACGCGGGCGATTTGGGCGAAATTCGGGTTCTAGGGCTCGCGCTCCCGCGCCATTTGGCCCCTCGACGCTCCGATTGCGGCGCAGGTCCATCTGCGCAACAATGCGCGTGGGGGCTGAGCATTAGACAAGGATCGACCGATGCCGCCGTTCGTCGCTTTCGCGGGCGTCCTGGGCGGGCTTGCCGTGGTCCGCTGGGCCTACAAGACCGCTGTCCGGATCAACCAGGAGCTGGAGGAGATGCGCCTGTCGCGCGTCACCGAGGCCGCCCCTATGGGGGACATCCAGACGCTGAAACGTGACCCCGTGACCGGAGCTTACCGGCCGGGCTAGCTCTTCCCGCGCGCAAGGTGCGCCCCCTCTCCCGCTTGCGGGGGAGGGCTGGGGAGAGGGTCCCTCCACGAGCGAGAACCCCAAGAGGAGAAAGCCCTCACCCGGCGCTTCGCGCCGACATCTCCCGCAGGCGGGCGAGGTAAGAAGCCCCCTTCGCCTTGATTCCCACCCCCGCCGTCGATACGGTCCCGCGCGATTCAACCCCCCGCGAGAGCCTGATCTGACGATGGACGCCTCATTGCCCGCCCATATGCGCCCGGAACGCTCGTTCCAGGGCCTGCTCCTGGCCTTGCAGCGCTACTGGGCGGATTACGGCTGCGTGATCCTTCAGCCCTACGACATGGAAGTTGGCGCCGGCACCTTCCACCCCGGGACGACCCTGCGCGCGCTCGGTCCGAGGCCGTGGAATGCCGCCTATGTGCAACCCTCCCGCCGGCCCAAGGACGGCCGCTACGGCGAGAACCCGAACCGGCTCCAGCACTATTATCAGTTCCAGGTCATCCTCAAGCCGTCGCCGCCGAACCTTCAGGAGCTGTACCTGAAGTCGCTCGCGGCCATCGGCATCGATTCCGCCGTGCACGACATCCGCTTCGTCGAGGACGACTGGGAAAGCCCGACGCTGGGCGCCTGGGGCCTGGGGTGGGAGTGCTGGTGCGACGGCATGGAAGTCAGCCAGTTCACCTATTTCCAGCAGGTCGCTGGCGTCGAATGCGCGCCGGTCGCGGGCGAGCTCACCTACGGGCTCGAGCGGCTGGCCTGCTATCTGCAAGGCGTCGACCGCATCATGGATCTGAACTTCAACGGTCGCGAGGGCGCCGAGAAGGTCACCTACAGGGAGGTGTTCTTCCAGGCCGAGCAGGAATATTCGCGGCACAATTTCGAGCACGCTGACACCGCGATGCTGTTCGAGCAATTCAAGATGGCCGAAACGGCCTGCAAGAAATACCTCGATGCCGGCTGGAAGGACGAGAAGCGCGAGGCGCATCTGATGGCGCTGCCGGCTTACGACCAGTGCATCAAGGCGAGCCATGTCTTCAACCTGCTCGACGCGCGCGGCGTGATTTCGGTGACGGAGCGACAGAGCTACATCTTCCGGGTCCGCGAGCTGGCGAAAGCCTGCGGCGAAGCCTGGGTGCACACCGAAGCCGGTGGAGCGGCCTGATGCCCGAATTGTTGCTTGAACTGTTCTCGGAAGAAATCCCCGCGCGCATGCAGGCCAAGGCGGCCGACGATCTGCGCCGCCTGGTCACGGACAAGCTCGTCGCCGAAGGCCTCGTCTATGAGGGCGCGAAAGCCTTCGCGACGCCGCGCCGCCTTGCGCTCACCGTGCACGGCATCCCTGCGCGCCAGCCTGATCTCAAGACCGAGCGCCGCGGACCGAAAGTCGGCGGCCCCGATGCGGCCGTGCAGGGCTTTTTGAAAGCGACCGGTCTGAAATCGCTGGACGAAGCCAAGATCCAGCGCGACCCGAAGGGCGACTTCTACATCGCGCTGATCGAGAAGACCGGCCGCGACGCCATCGACGTGCTCGCGGAAATCCTGCCCGTCATCATCCGCACCTTCCCCTGGCCGAAATCGATGCGGTGGGGCGCGCGCTCGGCCAAGCCCGGCTCGCTCAACTGGGTGCGTCCGCTGCACGCGATCACCGCGACCTTCGGCCTCGAGACCGAAGAGCCCGATGTCGTAAAATTCTCGGTCGATGGCATCGAGGCCGGCCAGACCACCTACGGCCATCGCTTCCTCGCGCCATCAGCTATTTCTGTCCGCCGTTTCGCGGACTACGAAGCCAAGCTCCTGAATGCGAAGGTCGTGCTCGACCCTGACAGGCGCAAGGACGCGGTCCTGACCGACGCCAAGCAGCTTGCCTTCGCGCAAGGCTTCGAGCTGGTCGAGGACCAGAACCTGCTCGATGAGGTCGCAGGCCTCGTCGAATGGCCGGTCGTGCTGATGGGCTCGTTCGAGCAGGAGTTCTTGAAAACTCCCGACGAGGTGGTCCGCGCCACCATCCGCAACAACCAGAAGTGCTTCGTAGTGCGCGACCCCAAGACGGGCAAACTCGCCAACAAGTTCATCCTGGTCGCCAACATCGAGGCCACCGATGGCGGCAAGACCATCATCGGCGGCAACGAGCGCGTGATCCGCGCGCGGCTCAGCGATGCAAAATTCTTCTACGAGACCGATCTGAAGACGAAGCTCGAGGATCGGCTGCCGAAGTTCGAGCAGATCGTGTTCCACGAGAAGCTCGGCACGCAGGCGGAGCGCATCAAGCGTATCGAACGCCTCGCCGCCGAGATCGCGCCGCTGGTCGGCGCCGATGTCGCCAAGGCGATGCGTGCCGCACATCTCGCCAAGGCGGATCTGCTGACCGAAGTGGTCGGCGAATTCCCGGAAGTGCAGGGCCTGATGGGCAAGTATTACGCGTTGGCACAGGGTGAGGATGCATCCGTCGCTGCTGCCTGCGAGGAGCATTACAAGCCGCAAGGTCCTGCCGATCGCGTGCCGACAGATTCGGTCAGCGTGGCTGTGGCGCTCGCGGATAAGATCGATACGCTCGTCGGCTTCTGGGTCATCGACGAGAAGCCGACGGGCAGCAAGGATCCGTATGCACTGCGGCGGGCAGCACTCGGGGTGATCAGGCTGATTGCCGAGAACGCGTTGCGTTTGTCGCTCATGGAGGTGGCGGCGTCCGCACTCGCCGGCTTGTCGGTCAAGCCGGCCGATGCGCAAAAGCTTCCGAGTGACCTGCTCGCCTTCTTCGCCGACCGCCTGAAAGTCCAACTCCGCGAGCAGGGGGCGCGGCACGATCTCGTCGATGCCGTGTTCGCGCTCGGCGGCCAGGACGATCTCCTGATGATCGTCCGCCGAGTCGAGGCGCTCGGCAAGTTCCTCGATAGCGACGATGGCAAGAACCTGCTCGCCGGCACCAAGCGCGCCAGCAACATCCTTTCGATCGAAGAGAAGAAGGACAAGCGCACGTTCGACGGCGCGCCCGATGCTGCGCTCTACAGCCTCAACGAGGAGAAAGCGCTGGCGAAGGCGATCGGTGAGGTCAAGGCGGAAGCGAGCGCTGCCGTCGCCAAGGAAGACTTTGCCGCCGCGATGAGCGCGATGGCGAAATTGCGTCCGCCGGTCGACGCGTTCTTCGACAAGGTCCGCGTCAATGACGACGATGCGAAGGTGCGCGAGAATCGGTTGAAGCTGCTGAACGAGATCCGCAGCGCCACGCGGGCGGTGGCGGATTTCTCGAAGATCCAGGATTGAGTCGCGCAGGAGGCTGTGGCGCGCGGAGCGCGAGCCCGGAATCCATTCATCCTCATGCGCTGCGGCCCGATGGATTCCGGGTCCACGCCTTCGGCGTGTCCCGGAATGACGGCTATTGGTGTGGCGCAAAAAAGCCCCACCCGGCGGGGGGAGGACCGGGCGGGGCCTGATGTCCGATTAATACTGCTCGCGCCAGCCTGATGTGGCGCGCCGGACATCTAGTCGATCTCAGGTCGTCGATCTCAGTTCAGCACCTCGACGATGCGGCGTGAGCGCGGTTCGACCAGCACGGTCTCGCCGTTCACGACGGTGTAGCGATAGGTGGTGGCGCCGAAACGTTGCGGCACGTCATAATAGGTGATGCCGCTCTCGGGTAAGATGGCGCCGACCACCACGCGATCCGGGATGCGGAAGGGCGGCACACGTTGTTCGACGACATAGTCGCGGAAGGCTACCCGCTGGTCGGCCGCAATGGTCGGGCTGCTGTCGACCACGGCGGGCGCGCGTCCCACCGTGACATCGCTTTGCGCCTGTGCCGCGAGGGGCGAGCCGATCGCAACGCACAGCGCCGCGAGCGCAAGAATCCTGTTTCGCATGGGCAACTCCTTCGAAGTGATGTTCGGCAAGCGCCAGTGGCGCATTCGGTTGCCAATGCATGCGACTTCGCAATGTTCCGGGAAAGGGCCTGCCGTATCCGCGGCAATTTCGGGCAGTTTTCGCGAAGCCGGGAACTCGCATCGGTCTTACGCGTCTCTACTCGCGGAACCGGGGCCGCTATGATCCGCCCGCGATTCGTCCACCTCCACAGAAAGATAATTCATGCACATCACCGTCGCCCACATTTCGCCGATCCTGTCGTTGATTGCGGGCGTGCTCATCCTGATCATGCCGCGACTCCTCAATCTGATCGTCGCGATCTTCCTCATCGTGAATGGCGCGATCGGGCTTGGGCTCCTGAAGTGGCTCCGCTTCTAGGCGTTCACTTTTCGGAACTGTCCGTCTTGCGCGGGCCCGCCCAAAATGGTGTAAGGCCCGCGATTTCCCATTCCTCTCGCAGGTTGTGTGCAAGCTATGGCCAAAGCCGCTTCGAAGCCGAAGAAAATGCCAGCGAAAATCCCAGCGAAATCAAAGTCCTCCGCCGCCGCGAAGGCCGCGCCGCCGGCCCGCAAGGCGCTGGCCAAGAGAGCGCCGAAGTCGGTCGCCAAGCCCGCTGCCAAGTCCGCCGCCAAGCCGGCGGCAAAGGCCGTGACCAAGGCGGCTCTGCCGAAGGTCGCTGCGAAGCCCGCACCGAAGAAGGCTGCGCCCGCGAAAGCGGCGCCAGCAGCGGCCAAGGCCGGCAAATGGGTGTTCACGTTCGGTGACGGCAAGGCCGAGGGCCGCTCGGAAATGCGTGACCTGCTCGGCGGCAAGGGCGCCAACCTCGCCGAGATGGCAAATCTGGGCCTGCCGGTGCCTCCGGGCTTCACCATCCCGGCCTCGGTCTGCACCTATTTCTACGCACACGGCAAAACCTATCCGAAGGAACTGCAGTCGCAGGTTGAGAAGGCGCTGGAGCATGTCGGCAAGTTGACCGGCAAGGTATTCGGCGACACCAAGAACCCGCTGCTCGTCTCCGTGCGCTCCGGCGCGCGCGCCTCGATGCCGGGCATGATGGACACCGTGCTCAATCTCGGCCTCAACGACCAGACCGTGGAAGCGCTGGCCGAGCTGTCGGGTGACCGTCGCTTCGCCTATGACAGCTATCGCCGCTTCATCACCATGTATTCGGACGTGGTGCTCGGCTTCGAGCATCATCATTTCGAGGAAATCCTCGACACCTTCAAAGACAGCCAGGGCTATACGCTCGACACCGATCTGTCCGCCGACGACTGGGTCGAGCTGGTCGGCAAGTACAAGGACGCGGTCGCCCGCGAGACCGGCAAGGAATTCCCGCAGGATCCGCACGACCAGCTCTGGGGCGCGATCGGCGCAGTGTTTTCCTCCTGGATGAACACGCGCGCGGTGACCTACCGCAAGCTGCACGACATTCCGGAATCCTGGGGCACCGCGGTCAACGTGCAGGCCATGGTGTTCGGCAACATGGGCGAGACCTCGGCGACGGGCGTTGCCTTCACGCGCAATCCCTCGACCGGCGAGAGCAAGCTCTACGGCGAGTTCCTGATCAACGCGCAAGGCGAGGACGTGGTGGCGGGCATCCGCACGCCGCAGGACATCACTGAGGAGGCACGCAAGGAATCGGGCTCCGACAAGGCGTCGATGGAATCGGCGATGCCGGAGGCCTTCAAGGAGCTGACGCGGATCTACACGCTGCTCGAGAAGCACTACCGCGACATGCAGGACATGGAGTTCACGGTCGAGCAGGGCAAGCTCTGGATGCTCCAGACCCGCGGCGGCAAGCGCACCGCGAAAGCGGCGCTGCGCATCGCGGTCGAGCTCGCCAATGAGGGCCTGATCTCGAAGAAGGAAGCGGTGACGCGGATTGATCCCGCCTCGCTCGATCAACTCTTGCATCCGACCATCGATCCCAACGCCAAGCGCGACGTGATCGCGACCGGCCTGCCGGCCTCGCCTGGCGCTGCGTCCGGCGAGATCGTGTTCTCCTCGGATGAAGCGGCCAAGCTCCAGGCCGACGGACGCAAGGTGATCCTGGTCCGTATCGAGACCAGCCCGGAAGACATTCACGGCATGCATGCCGCCGAAGGTATCTTGACCACGCGCGGCGGCATGACCTCGCACGCGGCGGTGGTCGCGCGCGGCATGGGCAAGCCCTGCGTCTCCGGCTGCGGCACCATCCGCGTCGATTACGGCCGCGGCACCATGAGCATCGGCTCGCGCACCTTTAAGACCGGCGACGTCATTACCATCGACGGATCGCTCGGCCAGGTGCTCGCCGGCCGCATGCCGATGATCGAGCCGGAGCTGTCCGGCGAGTTCGGCACGCTGATGAATTGGGCCGACCAGGTCCGCAAGATCGGCGTGCGGGTCAATGCCGATACGCCGGAGGACGCGCACACCGCGATCAAGTTCGGCGCGGAAGGCATTGGCCTGTGCCGCACCGAGCACATGTTCTTCGAGGAGACGCGCATCCGCACGGTGCGCGAGATGATCCTCTCCGAAGACGAGCAGTCGCGCCGTGCCGCGCTCGCAAAGCTGCTTCCGATGCAGCGCGCCGACTTCGTCGAGCTGTTCGAGATCATGAAGGGCCTGCCCGTCACGATCCGGCTTTTGGATCCTCCCCTCCATGAATTCCTGCCGCACACCCATGCCGAGGTCGAGGAAGTGGCGCGCGCCATGAACACCGACCCCAGGCGCCTCGCCGACCGCGCCCGCGAGCTCTCGGAGTTCAACCCGATGCTCGGCTTCCGCGGCTGCCGCATCGCGATCGCCTATCCTGAAATCGCCGAGATGCAGGCGCGTGCGATCTTCGAGGCGGCGGTCGAGGCGCAGAAGCGCACCGGCAAGGCCGTCGGTCTCGAGGTAATGGTGCCGCTGATCGCGACCAAGGCCGAGCTCGACCTCGTCAAGGCGCGGGTCGATGCCACCGCGCAGGCGGTGATGCGCGAGACCAATACGAAGCTCGCCTATCAGGTCGGCACCATGATCGAGCTGCCGCGCGCCTGTCTGCTCGCGGCCGAGATCGCGCAGTCCGCCGAGTTCTTCTCGTTCGGCACCAACGATCTGACGCAGACGACATACGGCATCAGCCGCGACGACGCGGCGAGCTTCCTCGGTCCGTACGTTGCGAAGGGCATCCTCTCGGTCGATCCCTTCATCGCGCTCGACCAGGAAGGCGTCGGTGAGCTCGTCAAGATCGGCGTCGCGCGCGGCCGCAAGACGCGGTCCTCGCTCAAGGTCGGCATCTGCGGCGAGCACGGCGGCGATCCCGCTTCCGTCGCCTTCTGCCACACGATCGGCCTCGACTACGTCTCCTGCTCGCCCTACCGCGTACCGATCGCCCGCCTCGCTGCGGCGCAAGCCGCGCTCGGCAAGGAGATCGCGAGCCAGGCGTAAAGCGACGAGGTCAAATGTTGAATGCGAAGAGGCGGGGCCCAACCCCGCCTCTTTCATTTTGCGCCGTGCTGTATCCACACCGTCATTGCGAGCCCAACGGGTCCGCGCGAAGCGCGGCCCGATGACAGGCTCCGCGAAGCGATCCAGAATCTTTCCGCGGAGCGATTCTGGATTGCTTCGTCGCAAGTGCTCCTCGCAATGACGATCGTGTTGCATGTGCCTCGCGCCACACACTTAGTGTCATCGCCCGGCTTAACCGGGCATCCAGTACGCCGAGACGGCAGTGTCTGAATCGAGAAGCCGCGGCGTACTGGATGCCCGCCTTCGCGGGCATGACATCGGTTATGTGGAAACGCTTTGCGCAAACGCCAACAACGGAACTCATCACACGTCCCGTAATGATACGTGCGTGCAAGAGTTCCTTCACCATATGCGTTGACCCATTATTTACCGCTTCACCTCGCTCGGCATTTACCAACACGCGCGATCACTCCGTGAAAACACCTGTGTTCGCTTGAGTGTGCCGTGCGCGCCACGTCGATTAACGCCCCGGCAACCTAAATTAGATACTTACAATAAAGATCGAATTGCACGGACGTACTGCCGTTCGATTTTTCTGGCGTAAGCGTAGCGTGAGCGTATCGATGTCAGTGTTGCGTAACCATCCGAAGGGCGCGCGGTTCGCGTCCTTCGGCATCGGTCTCTGCATCTTCGCATTGATGCCGAGAGAGACCGGCTATCAGGACATTGCCTCGCTGCTGGCGCGCCAACCCGGCGTCGCCGAGCGGTGGCAGAAGCAGGTGTATTCCGCGGCATCCTCGATCCAGCTCGCCACCTACAGTTTTTCCCGGCCGATCGGCACCTCGGTTCCGCAGAGCGCGATGGTTCGCCTCGCCAGCATCGATGGCCGCGACGTCACCGGCGCGATCAGCCGCAATCCGGCGCTGCAGGCGCCGCCGCGCTACCAGGCCGCCGATTTTCCCAAGGTCGATCGCTCCATGAAGGGTGATCGTCTCGCGATCGTGACGCCGACGACGTCTCCCGATGCGGCTACGCCGCCGGCAGCGCCCGCGCAGGAAGATCCTGCGACGTCGAACAGCTCCGTGTTCGGCGCCAAGACCGCCACGCTACCGCAGCCGATGTCGCCGGAGTCCGCGGCCGCGCTCGATCCCGAGCTCCAGGAAGCGCTGCGTGCGCCGCCGCTGCCGCAATATACCAATGCGCCGCAGGCGAGCGATAGCGCGCGCGCGTTTGCGGTGCAGCCGCCGGAAGCGCTGAAGCAGGCCACCGCGCCGGCGCGCGATCCCTTCACCGTCAAGACGTCGAACCTGTTCTTCGGCAGCTCCTCGCTCGGCGGCAATCTCGAAAGCATCGAGAGCTGGCAGCCCGGGGCCGAGCCGCTGATCGTGATACCTGATCCCGATATGAAGGTGACGGCCTCGCTGTCGCCGCCGACAGCGGAGATTGCCAAGGACGTCGAAAGCGGTGAGAGCGTCGCGCCGAAGGGCGAGGTCAACGCCGACAACCAGCGCGCCAGGTCGCCGGCAGAGCGGCTCGCGCTCGACGACAAGTCGCGCGCCAAGTCCGAGAAGTGTCTCGCCGAAGCGGTCTATTTCGAATCGCGCGGTGAGGCCGTGCGTGGCCAGATCGCGGTGGCGCAGGTGGTGATGAACCGCGTCTTCTCGGGCAAATATCCCGACACCGTGTGCGGCGTCGTCTACCAGAACAAGTACCGCCATTTCGCCTGCCAGTTCACCTTTGCCTGCGACAACAATCCGGACGTGATCCGCGAGCCCGAGATGTGGGAGCGCGCGAAGAAGATTTCGAAGGCGATGCTCGATGGCCAGATCTGGCTGCCCGAGGTCGGCAAGTCGACGCACTACCACGCCTATTGGGTGCGCCCGTCCTGGGTCGCCGAGATGAAGAAGATGTACAAGACCGGCGTGCACACCTTCTATCGGCCACGCAACTGGGGCGACGGCAGCGAGGAGCCGAGCTGGGGCACGCCCGCGCAGACCGCGGCGCTCTCCGCCGCGCTCGCGCAGGAAGCCAAGAGTTCCGCGGAGATGGGCGAGCGGCGGTAGCGCCTTCACGAAAGACCGTCATGCCCGGGCTTGTCCCGCGCATCCACGTTCTTCGCGCTGTGCCGCAAGACGTGGATGGCCGGGACAAGCCCGGCCATGACGTTGTGGAGGCGTTAGTGTTCCAATCACGCCTCGATATCCAGCGCACAATCGAAATTCGGCGCCGAATGCGTCAGCGCACCGGCCGAGGCGTAGTCGACGCCGGTGGCCGCGATCGCCGCGATCGAGTCCAGCGTGACGCCGCCGGACGCCTCCAGCTTGAGGCGGCCCTCGGTGAGCCTCACTGCCTCGCGCAACGTCGCGATATCCATGTTGTCGAGCAGCACCGCGTCGGCCAGTCCGGTGGCCAGCACCTCGCGCAGTTGCGCAAGCGTGTCCACTTCGATCTCGATCTTGACGAGATGGCCGGCATAAGCGCGGGCGCGCTCCAGCACGGGCCGGATGCCGCCGGCGACCGCGATGTGGTTGTCCTTGATCAGGATCGCATCGTCGAGGCCGAAGCGGTGATTGAACCCGCCGCCGCAGCGCACGGCATATTTCTCCAGCGCCCGCAATCCCGGCGTGGTCTTCCGCGTGCAGCAGATGCGCATTTTCGTGCCTTCGGTGCGCGCGACGTAGTCGGCCGTGAGCGTCGCGATGCCCGACAGGCGACCGACGAAGTTCAGCGCGGTCCGCTCCGACGTGAGAATGGCGCGCGCAGGCCCTGAGATCGTCAACACCTGCTGTCCGCGGGCAACCCGCGCGGCGTCGCGGACATGCGCGCGGACCTCGATGTCGGGTGAGAGCTTTTGCAGCGTCGCCAGCGCCAGCGGCAATCCGGCGATCACGCCGGATTGGCGCGCGACCAGGATCGCCTGCGCCGTCGTGGCTTCCGGAATTGTTGCCAGCGAGGTGACGTCGCCGGCGCGCCCGAGGTCTTCGTCGAGCGCGCGCTGCACGGCCCCGTCGATGGCGAGCGGCGAGAGAAAGGCGTCGGGATGGAGCAGTGAGGTTGCGGTGATCATGAGAACTCCGTCAGGCCATGATGGGTTGCGCGGTGTGCGGCATTGAGTGATCGGCGAGGCCGTCGGCCACCTCGCGCACTGCGGCGAGCGTGGTCATCATTCGTTGCGCCAGGGCAGGGACTTCCGCCGGATGGTCGGAGCGGAAATGCGCGCCGCGGCTCTCCTGCCGGCTCCAGGCCGCGGCCGCGACGAGCAGCGCGGACGTCGCCATGTTGCGTAGCGCGATGCTCGTAGCCTCGCGTTCGAGCGCAGCGAAGCTGTGGACGGCCTCGGCAAGCCCGTCACTGTGGCGGATCACGCCGACGCGTGCGGTCATCACCGCCCGCAGCCGCTTCACGGCCGCAGCATCGGGCACACCGCCGTGCGGCGTCACCAGCGCGTCCGGAAGCCGGGCAGGCGCGGGGGCGGCGCAGCCGTCGATGTCCTCAGCGATGCGCGCGGCGTAGACCACGGCCTCCAGCAGCGAATTCGACGCCAGCCGATTGGCACCATGCGCGCCGGTGGAGGACACTTCGCCGCCGGCCCAAAGCCCGTCGATCGAGCTGCGGCCGCGCGCGTCCACTGCGATGCCGCCCATGTGGTAATGCGCGGCCGGCGCGATCGGGATCGCCTCTGTCGCGGGATCGATTCCGGCGGCGATGCAGCTCGCATACACGGTCGGAAACTTTTCGGCGAAGCGCGTCCCCAGCGCCTGTCGCGCATCGAGGAAGGCGCCGCGCCCGGCCGCGATCTCGGCGAAGACGCCGCGGGCCACGATGTCGCGCGGCGCGAGCTCGGCGAGCGGATGGCGCGCCGGCATGAAGCGCTCACCGTGGCGGTTGATCAGCGTCGCGCCTTCGCCGCGCAGCGCCTCGGTCGCAAGCGGCGCCGGATCACGCCCGACCATGATGGCAGTCGGATGGAACTGCACGAATTCGGGATCGGCGATCACCGCGCCGGCGCGAGCGGCGATCGCAAGGCCCGAGCCGCAGGCCTCGAGCGGATTGGTGGTGGCGGCATAGAGATGCCCGAGGCCGCCGGTGGCGAGCACGATCGCGCGCGAGGCGAGGATGATCGGCCGTGCAGCGGGATTGCCGGCCTCGCGCAATTGGAGGCCCGCGACGGCGCCGTCTTCGCTCAGCAGTGCTTCGGCGACGAGACCTTCGATGATGCGGATCGACGGCGTGTGGCGCACGGCCTCGCTCAGCGCTGCGATGATCGCGGCGCCGGCCCGATCGCCGCGCACATGCACGATGCGCCGGGCCGAGTGTGCGGCTTCGCGTCCCACGGCGAGCTTTCCTTCGAGGTCGCGATCGAATGGGACGCCATAGGCGAGAAGCTCATGGATTCGCGGCGCCGCCTCCCGCGCGATGCCAAGTGCAACGGCTTCATCGACGAGACCGCCCCCGACGGCAATCGTGTCCGCGGCATGCGCTTCCGGCGTATCGCCTTCGGCCACCGCCGCCGCGATGCCGCCTTGCGCCCATGCCGATGATGCGCCCTGTCCGAGCGGCGCCGCCGAGATCAGCGTCACCGGCCGCGGCGCGAGCTTCAGCGCGCAAAAGAGTCCGGCAAGGCCGCCGCCAACGATGACGACGTCGTCGGTGGCGCGGGTGAGATTGTGGATCGTGTTCGTCATAGTTCTCTCCAAGCTTTCCGTCGTCGTCCCGGCGAAAGCCGGGACCCATACGCCGCGGCGGTTGTTGTTTTGCGAAGCTCTGTAACGACGTTCTTCGCAAACCACATCGTTCGGTGGTTATGGGTCCCGGCCCCCGTGCGCAATTGCGCACTAGGCCGGGACGACACCGAGTGTGTTGCTAATTCTTCAGATTGATCATTCGCTCGACCGAGCGCCGTGCGCGCATCGCGAGTGCGGGGTCGATCGTCACTTCCTCGCGGAGCGTCCGCAGGCTTTCCAAGATGTTGGCAAGGGTGATGCGCTTCATGTGTGGGCAGAGATTGCAGGGGCGCAGCATCTCCACGTCGGGCAGCTCCGCCCGCACGTTGTCGGCCATCGAGCACTCCGTGATCATCACCAGCCGTCGCGGCCGCTTGTTACGCACCCAGTTGATCATGTGCGCGGTCGAGCCGGTGAAATCGGCCTCCGCCAGCACGTCGGGCGGGCATTCGGGATGCGCGATGATCTGCACCGTGGGATCGCCATCGCGAAGGTTGCGCAGCTCTTCACCCGTGAAGCGCTCGTGCACTTCGCAGGCGCCCTTCCAGGCGATGATCCTCACATCGGTCTTGGAGGCCACGTAGGTGGCGAGATAGCGGTCGGGCAGGAAGATCACGCTTGGCGCGTTCAGGCTCTCGACCACCTGCACCGCGTTCGACGAGGTGCAGCAGATATCGACCTCGGCCTTCACCTCCGCTGAGGTGTTGACATAGGCGACGACCGGCACGCCGGGGAATCTTTCGCGGAGCAGGCGCACGTCGGCGCCGGTAATGCTGGCGGCGAGCGAGCAGCCGGCCCGTGAATCCGGGATCAGCACCGTCTTGTCCGGGTTGAGCAGCTTCGACGTTTCCGCCATGAAGTGCACGCCGCACTGGACGATGATGCCGGCCTTCACCTTGGTCGCCTCGACCGCGAGCTGGAGCGAGTCGCCGCCGATGTCGGCGACGCAATGGAAGATCTCCGGCGCCTGGTAGTTATGCGCGAGGATCACGGCGTTCCGGGCGCGCTTCAGCTCGTTGATCGCCTTGATGGTCGGCGCTAGCAGCGGCCACTCGATCGGCGGGATCACGTGTTTCACGCGTTCGTAAAGGGATGCAGTGGCGCGCTCGACCTCGGGCGTCCAGTCCAGCGAGGGCATTGGCAGCGCGGCTCCCGCTCGGGAGGGCGCGGCGCGAGGGGAGCTGATGTCTTGGACATTGACTTGGCCATTGATTCGGCCGTGCGGCCGGTTGGCGAAGTCGTCGGGACCGTAGATTCCAGTGATCGGCATCGAAGCCTCCCTTGCATGCCAATTATGCTCAATATGAGTATATTTTGAGCCCGAGTAATCCGGCCGAAGGCCGGAGCTGGATGTCATCGACACTCTAATATGCTCAATATGAGTAAATCAAAGATAACACGCTCCGCCGAAGATCGCTAGGCCCCATCGCACACATTCCCGTCAAGTCACCCGACGCGCGTCCGGCGAGCCGCGTGAAACGCAATGCTCTCGCGATAGCTCCTCGTGGAATGCAACCGTTTTTGACTTGGGATTTTCATGCAAATGCATTAAACGCCTGAGCCCTGACTTCCTATTTGCGAATCCGCCAACAGACGAGGAACACCATGTCGACACAGATAGGCGAGCTCGCTCCGGTCTCACGTTCCTCGACCTGGCGCACCCCGGCCGTCATCATTCTATGCGGCTGCGCGATCGGCATGCTTGGCTTCGGCCCGCGCTCGGCGCTCGGCTTCTTCGTGCAGCCGATGAGTCATGAGTTCGCCTGGGGCCGCGACGTGTTCGGCCTCGCGATCGCCATGCAGAACCTGCTGTGGGGCTTGGGCCAGCCCCTCGCCGGCGCGGTCGCCGATCGCTTCGGCCTGTTCCGGGTGATGTGTGTCGGCGCTCTGCTCTATGCCGGCGGTCTGCTCTTGATGCGCTACTCCTCGACCCCAGTGTCGCTCGACATCGGCGCCGGCGTCATGATCGGCTTCGGCCTCGCCGGCTGCTCGTTCAATCTGGTGCTGTCGGCGTTCAGCAAGCTCCTGCCGGCCGAGAAGCGCGGCCTTGCGCTCGGCGCCGGCACCGCGGCGGGATCGTTCGGGCAGTTCCTGTTCGCGCCGATCGGCGTCGCGCTGATCGACAATTTCGGCTGGCAGCAGGCGCTCTCCGTGTTCGGCTTCCTGATGCTGCTGATCATCCCGCTGTCGCTGGCGCTCTCGACGCCGCCGGTCGCAAGCGCGGCGACCGCGGCGCCTGCGGATGAGCAGACCTTCACCAGGGCGCTGGCGGAAGCCTTCGGTCACCGCTCCTACGTGCTCTTGGTGCTCGGCTTCTTCACCTGCGGCTTCCAGCTCGCCTTCATCACGGTGCATCTGCCGGCCTTCCTGGTCGATCGCGGCATCTCGGCGCAAACCGGCGGCTGGGTGATCGCGGCGATCGGCCTGTTCAACATCATGGGCTCGTTGAGTGTCGGCTACCTCCAGAACACGCTGCCCAAGCGCTACATCCTCTCGACGATCTATTTCACCCGCGCGCTCGCGACGCTCGCCTTCATCTCGTTCCCGATCACGCCGTTCTCGGCGATCGCATTCGGTGCGATCTCCGGCCTGACCTGGCTGTCGACGGTGCCGCCGACCTCGGCGTTGGTGGCGCTGATGTTCGGCACGCGCTGGCTCGCAACGCTCTATGGCTTTGCCTTCGTCAGCCATCAGGTCGGCGGCTTCCTCGGTGTCTGGCTCGGCGGCGTCGTGTTCGAGCGCTTCGGTTCCTACACGCCGATCTGGTGGCTCTCGATCCTGTTTGGCGTGCTCTCCGCACTGATCAATCTCCCGATCGTGGAGAAACCGGTCGCACGGGCGGTTGCGCAGCCGGCCTGATCGGCTAAACATTCCCGACAAACAAGTCAGGGAGTTCAGTCGTGGCCACGTTCAACGCAATCCGGATCGACAAGGCGGACAGGGGCACCACCGCGCAGCTGACGCAGTTCGACGAAGCCGAGCTGATGGACGGCGACGTCACCGTGCGTGTGGAATGGTCGACGCTGAACTACAAGGACGGCCTCGCGCTCACCGGCAAGGCGCCGGTGGTGCGCCGCTTCCCGATGATCGCCGGCATCGATTTCGCCGGCACGGTTGAAGCGTCCTCGCACCCGCAGTGGAAGGCGGGCGACAAGGTGGTCTGCACCGGCTGGGGCATGGGCGAAACCCATCTCGGCGCCTATGCCGAGAAGGCGCGGGTGAAGGGCGACTGGCTGGTCGCGCTGCCGCAGGGCCTGTCGGCGCGCGACGCCATGGCGATCGGCACAGCCGGATTCACCGCGATGCTGTCCGTCCTGGCGCTGGAGAAGCACGGCATCTCGCCGAAGAGTGGCCCGGTGGTGGTGACGGGTGCCGCCGGTGGCGTCGGCTCGGTTGCGACCGCGGTGCTGTCGAAGCTCGGCTATCACGTCATCGCTTCGACCGGTCGGGCCTCGGAGGCAGACTATCTGAAGCACCTGGGCGCAGCCGAAGTGATCGACCGCAACGAATTGTCGGCACCGGCGAAGCCGCTGGCCAAGGAGCGCTGGGCGGGTGGCGTCGATAGCGTCGGCTCGACCACGCTCGCCAACCTCCTGTCGATGACAAAATACGGTGGAGCGATCGCGGCGTGCGGCCTGGCGGCCGGCATGGACCTGCCATCTTCCGTCGCGCCGTTCATTTTGCGCGGAGTGTGCCTTCTCGGCATCGATTCGGTGATGTGCCCGATCGAGCCGCGGAAAGCCGCCTGGCAGCGCCTGGCGTCCGATCTCGACCGGACGAAACTAGCTGAAATCACTCATGAAATTCCGCTTGCCGAGGTGTCCGACTGGGGCGCGAAAATTCTGGCCGGCGCGGTCCGCGGGCGCATCGTGGTAAAAATAGTCTGACGGCGTTCAGACTTTACCAACCAACCTGCTCCAATCTTGCCATGGTTAGTATGGTAAGCAGCGGGTAAAGAGAGATAAGGCATCGCCCGCCGCGGGGTTGGTTCGGAGTTGAGCATGCTTGCGCGTATTGTGTTGGGGGCTGTCACGGCGGCAGCGACGTTTGCGCCGGCCATTGCCGGAAGCATGAATGCAGACGAGGCGCGCCGCTTCGTCGCCGGCAAGGTGTTTGCTTTCACCTGTTTCGACGGCACCCGCGGTGCGGGCCGCATCCTCGACGACCTCGGTGCCGCCGGCGCGGTGCAGTTCTCCGGCGCAGGCCCGGTGAAACATCTCCGCCTGCCCGGCAACACGCTCCAGATTCGCGGCCAGAACGTCTGCGCCTCGATCAAGGGCATTCCGTTCGAGCCCTGTTTCAACCTGGAAAAGACCGACGAACGCAGCTTCCGCGGCTCGGTGTCGGGCATGGGCTTCGCCTATTGCGACTTCCACCATCAGGGCGGCAATCAGATGCTGATGGCGCGCGCCGTCGCGCGTCCGCGCTCGCTGCGCTCATCGGAGCGCACAGGTTCGATCGGCGCGCCCAACACAGAGGTCGCCGCGCGGGTCGAGACGCCGCGTGTCGAGAGCGGTCGCCTCGAGCCGGTGAAGTCGGAACCCGCGAAGACCGAGGCCCCGTTGGAGCTGCGCCGTTCGACTCAGTGAGCTGGCTGCGCGGGGCAGGCCGCGCACTTTGTCGTTGAAGATTCCTATCGAACACGAAGCCGCCGCGCCGTAGTCATACGGACGGCGGCTTTCATGCGTTGGTAGCTGTTCGCGTCCCAGTTTGCGTACGGCCGGGGGACGCGGCCCTACGCAAGGGTTCAACGATGTCGCTGTACTTTTTCCGCATCAGCACCGGCCGCTATTCCGGCGCTGCCGACCAACCTTACGAGTTCGAGGATCGCGCAGCGGCCTGGACCGAGATGACCGAGGTTTGCGCCAATCTGCTCGGCGGCATCGCTCGCGGCCTGAAGCCGAATGCCGAGTGGCGCATGGAGCTGCTTGACGAGAACAAGCAGCCGATTTTTCGCGTCAGCCTGGTTGGAGAGGCTGTCGGATGCAAAACGTCCTAGGTCCGACTTCAAGCTGCAATTTACAACTATGACGAGACTATCCTCGTTCAATTTCAATTATTTAGCGCGCAAAATCAGTATTTCTGCGAGGGCGCTCATTAACCAAAAGAGGAACTCTGACCGATAGGCTTTCACGGTAAGGGCGATCAACGTCCAAGCGGCCAGCAATGACTTGGCAGCTCGTTGCTTGGGAAACGTACCATGTTGAGCCTTTTTCAGGATATGCGGATCGGGACCAAGCTGGCGATCGCTTCGGCTCTCGGCGTGCTCCTGGTTGGAGCCATGATTGCGAGCCAGATGCTCGGCAATGCGAGCATCCGCGAGACCAGCCAAAGCGCACTTGCACAGCAGGAGATCGCGCGCGACGCAGTCAGGGCCGAAGTTGCAGTTCGCGGCATGCAACTCGCAGTGCGCGACCTTCGTCTCGCCAATAGTGCGGCCGATCTTCACAAGGCCAGCCAGAGTCTCGGCGATCAGCAGAATTCGATGAGCATGCTGGTCGAGGCGATGCTGAGGCTTTCTCACGCGGCGGAGAATCGTGTCCGCATGGAGAAACTGAGATCGCTCGCGGCGGACTATGGCAAAGCTGCGCAGCAGATTGCCGGCGTGCGCGGCGAAGCCGTCGCCGTCGCCGCGTCTGGCCCAGACGGCGCGACGCGCGCCGCGAAGCTCAATGACGAAGGCATTCGCATCGCGCGGGAGGTTACCCTGCCGATCGCAGCCCAACTCGACACGCTGATCAGCCAGATCGCCGACTATGCGAGACACAAATCCGACGAGGACAACGCCGCGGCTGCCGCTCAGATGAGATCGAGCGAGCAGATCGGAACGGCGGTCGGCGCCTTCGCGGCGCTCGTTCTGATCGGCTCCTGGCTCCTCTCCTTCCTCAGCATCGCGCGGCCGATCCGCGCGCTCACCGTGGCCATGGACAAGCTCGCCGGCGGCGATTTTTCAGTGGTGCTACCCGGGCTTGGTCGCAAGGACGAGGTGGGCGGCGTTGCTGCTGCCGTCGAGAAATTCAAGATCGTGTCCGAGCAGAAGGCGCAAGAGGAGGCCGAAGCCAAGATCAGGCAGGACCAGATCGCGGCCGCGCGACGCAAGGCCGAGATGCACAAGCTCGCCGACAGTTTCGAATCCGCCATCGGCGAGATCGTCGAGACCGTCTCTTCGGCCTCGACCGAGCTCGAGGCCTCGGCTTCGACGCTCACCTCGACCGCCGAGCGCGCGCAGGAGTTGACCACGGTGGTTGCTGCCGCCTCCGAAGAGGCCTCGACCAACGTGCAGTCGGTGGCATCCGCTACCGAAGAACTGTCCTCATCGATCAACGAGATCAGTCGTCAGGTTCAGCAGTCCGCGCGCGTGGCCAACGAAGCGGTGGGCCAGGCTCGTGTCACGACCGAGCGGGTCAGCGAGTTGTCCAAGGCGGCGACGCGCATCGGCGACGTGATCGAGTTGATCAATTCGATCGCTGGCCAGACAAATCTGCTCGCACTCAATGCCACGATCGAGGCCGCCCGCGCCGGCGAAGCGGGCAAGGGGTTTGCGGTGGTTGCCTCCGAGGTCAAGGCCCTGGCCGAGCAGACGGCCAAGGCAACCGGCGAGATTGGGCAGCAGATTTCCAGCATCCAGACCGCGACCGAACATTCGGTCGGCGCGATCAGGGACATCAGCAACACCATCGAGAAGCTGTCGGAGATCTCTTCGACGATTGCGGCGGCCGTGGAAGAGCAGGGCGCCGCGACGCAGGAAATTTCCCGCAATGTGCAGCAGGCTGCAGAAGGCACTCATCAGGTGTCGTCCAACATCACTGACGTGCAGCGCGGCGCAAGCGAGACCGGCTCGGCGTCCTCGCAAGTCCTGTCTGCCGCGCAAATGCTGTCCGGTGACAGCAACCGCCTCAAGCTCGAGGTCGGCAAGTTTCTCGGCTCTGTGCGCGCCGGCTGACGGTGGCGTCTTGAGCAGACCCCGATCTGCAACCGCCGCGCGCGAAACTGCGATGGTTGCGCGCGTTCGTATTTCGACGCCGCGACCGATGCGCGCAGGGTTAACCTTCCGGAAAAGCGATGCAGGCATGATCTCCGCAATATTCCGGGCGCTGAGTCGCCCTTCATGTATTGCGTCTCAGTCGTTGGAGCACATTCAATGAGCGGCATTTCCATTCGCCTCACCCATAAGGTCATGGCGATCGGACTCTTCGGCCTTATCGGTCTCGCCGCCTTCGGTGCAATCTACGAGATCGGCAGCCTCTCCCAGGATGCGTCGCGCGAGGTTGCCAACCGCGCCCGCGCGATCGCTGATCTCGACAAGCAGCTTTCGATCGAAATGCTGGAAGCGCGCCGCAACGAGAAGAATTTCCAGCAGCGGCGAAACGAAAGCTTCGCCAAGGCGCATGCCGAGCTGATCGGACCGATCAACCGTGATTTCGACGATGTGGAGCAGTTGTTGACGACTGGCGGCATGAGTGCGCTGTCCGACAGGATGAAGCAGGCTCAAAACGGCTTCAAGCGCTATGCCTTGGATTTCGGCGCTCTGGTGGCGGCCGAGACCAGGCTCGGCCTGAGCGAGACGCTCGGCCTGTCCGGCTCGCTCCGCGCCGCGGCGCACGACATCGAGACCAAGCTGAAGCAGATCGACGATCCGCGGACGACGAGCTGGATGCTGATGATGCGCCGGCACGAGAAGGATTTCATGCTGCGGCGCGATCCAAAATACATTGCCGAGATGAAGAAGGCGGCGGCCGAATTCTCCAAGGCGATAGAAGTCGTCGCGGTCCCTACGGCGGTGATGAACGACATCACCGCCAAGCTGCAGAAATACCAGTCCGAGTTCGCGGCCTGGGCGGAGACCGCGCAGCAGACTGCGGCCCTCGACGCCAGCATGATGAAGACGTTTCGCGAGCTCGAGCCGGTCATGGCGGAAGTGCAGAGCGCCGTCGATGCCATGCAGAAGCAGGCCGATGCTGCCGAGGCCGCGACCCGCGATGCCGTACGTCTGTGGATGATGGTCGCCTTCGGCGTCACCGTCGTCGTGCTCGCGGCGGTCGGCTTCCTGCTCGGACGCTCGATCTCGAACGCGCTCGGCGCCATGGTGGGCGCGATGACGCGGCTGGCGCGCGGCGAGCTTTCGATAGCCGTTCCCGGTGTCGGACGCAGGGACGAGATCGGCGAGATGGCCGGCGCGGTCGAGGTGTTCAGGACCGGCATGGCGGAGGCCGAGCGGCTGCGCGTCGAGCAGGTGGAGGCCGATGCACGTCGGCGCGAACAGCGCAAGGCGGACATGCAGCGGCTTGCCGACGCCTTCGAGGGCGCGGTCGGCGAGATCGTCGAGACCGTATCATCGGCGGCAACCGAGCTCGAAGCGTCATCCAACACGCTGACTGAGGCCGCCGAGCGCGGCAACGGGCTCGCCACCGCTGTGGCTGCGGCCTCGGAGGAGGCCTCCGCCAACGTTCAGTCGGTGTCGGCTGCAAGTGAAGAGATGACCTCTTCGATCACCGAGATCAGCCGTCAGGTGCAGGAATCGGCGCGGGTCGCCGACGTTGCGGTGGAACAGGCGAAGCGTACCAATGCGCGCGTCGCCGAGCTGACAAAAGCGGCCGGCCGCATCGGCGACGTGGTCGATCTGATCAACACCATCGCCGCCCAGACCAACCTGCTGGCGCTGAATGCGACGATCGAGGCGGCGCGGGCCGGCGAGGCCGGCAAGGGCTTCGCCGTGGTGGCGACGGAAGTGAAGGCGCTTGCCGAGCAGACCGCCAAGGCGACGGGCGAGATCGGCCAGCACATCGGCGCGATCCAGGCCGCGACGGAGGACTCCGTCGGCGCGATCAAGGAGATCGGTGACACCATAGCGCGCATGTCGGAGATCTCGTCGACCATCGCCGCCGCGGTCGAGGAGCAGGGCGCTGCGACGCAGGAGATCTCCCGCAACATCCAAAACGCCGCGCAGGGCACCTCGGAGGTCTCGGCGAACATAGGCCATGTCCAGCGCGGCGCCGGCGAGACCGGGGCTGCTTCTGCGCAGGTGCATTCGGCCGCCCAGTCGCTCTCGCAGGAGAGCAACCGGCTGAAGAGCGAAGTGGCGCGTTTCCTGGAGTCGGTGCGGGCCGCGTGACGACGTCGGCCCTGGCGATGTTGCTATGCATGAAGCACGGCGCCGCGCGAGATCTGTGCAGCTGCAGCGGATGGTCGGGGAAAATAGCGATTGTCGGGACGTCCAATAGTTTTACGTAGGACCATGTTAACGCCTGCTTGCGAATATAGGGCGCAATTCTACGGAATAAGAACCAGCCAGCATTGTTGAACTGACCTCCGCCCGGTCGTCCGTCGTGACGCTGTGGCGCAGGCGACGTGCGCGCTGCCAGCTATCATCGGGATTCGTGTGATGTCGAAGTTGTCGATCGTCTTCAAGCTGCTGACCGTGTTGTCGGTCCTCGTGCTCTCGCTCGCCGGTGTCGGCGTGACGGCGATCGGCACGATGCAGAACATCAACGCCCACACCGTCGAGATTGCGCAGAGCTGGTTGCCGAGCGTGCGTGCGCTCGGCTCCATGCGCGCCGACATCAACGAGCTGCGCGTCGCGCTGCGTCTGCACCTGATGCAGGACACAGCTGAAGGCAAGGAAGCCGCCGAGAAGCGCCTGGCCTCCTTGCGCGAACGCATCGAGAAGACCCGCAAGGTCTACGAGCCGCTGATCACCGCTGCCGAGGAGCGCTCGCTCTACGGACAATGGGCCAAGGCGTGGGCTGAGTATCTGAATGGCGTTCAGGACGTGATGGCGCTGTCGCGCAAGAGCGTCGGTCGCTTCCCGACCGATGCCAACGAGCTGTTGCAGACCAAGGTCGCGAAGATGGCCCAGGCCGCCGATCCCCTGCTCCAGAAGGGCATCGAGTTGAACAATCAGGGCGCCGAGCTGGAGACGAAGCAGGCGGCCGACAGCTATGCCACGATCTTCCGCGTGCTGGTCGGCATCATCTTGCTCTCGGTCGTGATCGCGATCGGCGCCGCCTATTATCTCGTGCGCGACGTCTCCCGCGGCATTGCTTCGATCATCCGTCCGATGCAGTCGCTCGGTGAAGGCGACCTCTCGGCCGAGGTGCCGCATCGCGGCGAGAAGACCGAGATCGGCTCGATGGCCGATGCGCTGCAGATCTTCAAGGAGGCGCTGATTGCCAAGAAAACCGCCGACGGGGCAGCGGCGCGCGACGCCGAGGCCAAGATCGAGCGCGGTCGCCGCGTCGACGCCATCACCCGCAAGTTCGAAGCGATGATCGGTGAAGTGGTCGGGACCGTGTCGTCGGCCTCGACCGAGCTGGAGGCATCGGCGACGACGCTGACCAACACGGCGCAGCGCGGCCAGAAGCTCGCGACCGTCGTCGCAGCTGCCTCCGAGGAGGCCTCCACCAACGTCCAGGCCGTGGCCTCCGCCTCGGAGGAGCTGTCCTCCTCCATCACCGAGATCAGCCGCCGCGTTCAGGATTCGGCGCGGATGGCCGCGGAAGCCGTCGAACAGGCGGCGCGGACCAACGAGCGCGTCAACGCGCTGTCGCAGGCGGCGGCCCGCATCGGCGACGTCGTCGAGCTCATCAACACCATCGCCGGCCAGACCAATCTGTTGGCGCTGAACGCGACCATCGAGGCGGCACGCGCTGGCGAGGCCGGCCGCGGCTTCGCCGTCGTTGCCTCGGAAGTGAAGGCGCTCGCCGAGCAGACCGCGAAAGCGACCGGCGAGATCGGAGCGCAGGTGTCGGGTATCCAGGCCGCCACGCAGGAATCCGTCAGCGCCATCCAGGAGATCGGCGGCACCATCGAGCGGCTGTCCGAGGTCTCGGCGGCGATCGCCGCCGCCGTCGAAGAACAGGGCGCGGCCACCCAGGAGATCTCACGCAACGTGCAGCAGGCTTCGGTCGGCACGCAGGAGGTCTCGATGAACATCACCGACGTGCAGCGCGGTGCGACCGAGACCGGCTCGGCCTCGACCGAAGTGCTGTCGGCGGCCAAATCGCTGGCGACCGACAGCACCCGCCTGAAGGTCGAAGTCGCGCAGTTCCTGGAGTCGGTCCGCGCCGCCTGATCCTCAACTGCCTGTCTGTGGAACCGGCGGCGGTGCGGCCTGTCGCCGGAACAGGATGCGCTGGTAGAGCCAGCCGATCGCCACCAGCACAACGCCGAGGCACATGAACGACAGCGCGCGATAGACGCCTGTCAGCGTCCACACGTCGATGACGAAGGCTTTGAGGATCGTCAGCGCGATGACGGCGGCAGAGGCCAGCCGCGCGCGCTCCGAGTTGACCAGGACGCCGACGCCGAGCAGCACCACGCCGAAGGCGAGCCAGCCGATCGAATAGGTGTATTGCTCCGCGCCCGTGGTGCCGCCGTAGAGCAGGACCGGGCCGTGATAGAAGCGGCGGATCTCCAACGTCACGTAGGTGAGCGCAAACGCCAGTGCCCCGCCCGCGATCGTATTGGCGTAGGCGACGGGGCGATGTCCCGCCACGGCGTAGGACAGCAGCAGCATCAGCATCGCGGGGAGCGCGTAGCCGAGCAGCAGCAGGTTGAACACGAGGCCGCCGACATTGACGCTGGAGAACAGCAGCGGGTTCTCCAGGATCAGCAGGCCGAACACGCTTATGAGTGCGGCGATCGCGCTGAGCGCGATCGCGCCGACATTGTGCACGATGCTGTGGCTGCGCAGTCGCAGGCGCTCCAGCCCGATCGCCATCGCGAGCGTGACGCAGACCTGCAGCGCGAACTCGAGCAGCGACGGCGGCGAGATCATGTCGCCACCAGTCGCAAAGTGCCGGATCTCCATGAAGGCGAGCAGCGCGGTGAACAGGATCGCGGCGGTCTCGATCATGCGCAGCGGCGGATCGTCGGCGCGGCGGCGCAGGAAGATGCTCGCGCCCCAGAACGATGCCGCCGGCAGGCCGTAGCCCCAAAGCAGCCAATTGAGGATCGGCGTGGTGCCGACGGCATCGCCGACGATGCGCGGATCGTAGGCTATCCGAGCGGTGACGATGCCGGCAAAGATGGCGGCGAGCCAGCGTAGAAACGGGATGGGCCGCTGCATCGAGATCCAGGCGGTGCCGAGCGACATCAGCGCGAGCGCGATGGTGAGCCAGCCCTTCTCCAGCGCGAAGGTCAGTGCCAGCGCCAGCGCGCCGAGCGTGCCGGTCGCGAACAGCGCCGTGGAGATCATGATGCCCGGCCGGGTCTCGCGGCGCGTGAGCGATTCGGTCGCAGCACCAAAGGCGGCGGCGAGCAGCACGGCGAGGATCGCAAACGGGATCGAGCGGTCGAGATGGGCGATGCGCGCATAGAGCGCGACCAGGATCGCGATCGGCGTCGCGACGCCTGCCGCCGACCACACCACCGGGATGACAGCCGAATTCGACCGGCCCTGCGCGAGGAAGCCCGCGATGCCGAAGCCGGCGGCGAAGACCGCGGCCATCACCAGATGCAGCGTCACGGAGCTGTCGATCGCTGCTGGCCCGACACCCGGCAGCGGGCCGCCCGGCAGCACCAGCATGTCGGGATTGGCCCGCACCGCCCATTCGGCGAACACGATGAAGACGGTTGCCGCGGCCGCGCCCAGCGCACCGGTTGCTGCCGGCCCACGCCAGGCGACGAGCAGGGTCGCGCCGACGAGTAGCGTGAAGGCGATCAGCGCCAGATCGGCATGCGCGCTCGACAGCACGATGATCATGGCTGCGAACAGATAGGCGCCGAGCGAGCTTGACGACACCGGCTCGATCTCGCCGTCCTCGATGGTTGGGCCGAACATGAAGCCGCAGACGACGAGGAGGGAAGCGAGCGTGAAGCCCGCAATGACGTGGAAGGCGTGCGGCGCCACCTGCAATTCGGGCTCGAGCCCCATGAAAGTCCAGAGCACCGCGAAGACGATGGTGGTCACCGCGAGCCAACGCCACAGCCGGATGCGGGCGAGGCCGAAGCTCGCGGCGGTCACGATCGCGAGATAGATGTAGAGCGCCCAATAGTCCGGCTTGCCGCTGGAGACGAGGACCGGCGTCACGAACGCGCCGACGACGCCAAGGCCCGCGAGCGCGGGCCCATGCAGCAGCGCAGCGGCCAGCGTGCCGAGCGCGACGAGGCCGAGCAGCACGAAGGCGGTGGCGGGCACGAGGAAACCGTAGAGCGCATAGGCTGCATAGATGGTCGCGAACGCCACCGCCGTGCCGGCCGCGGTGAGGATCGCTGGGATGTTGGCGATCGGCAGCGCCTGGATCGTCGAGATGCTTTCCTTGCGCCGCGTCCATTCGCCGGCACCTAGCAGCGCCAGCGCGAACAGGCCGCCGAGGAACACGCGCACGCCGGGGCCGACAAGGCCGGCCTCGATCGAATAGCGCACCATGAAGAAGCCGCCGAGCGCGAGTGCGAGCCCGCCGATCCACACCACCCAGCGCGTGCCGAGTCGCTCCTCGAAGCCGGGTGCGGATGCAGGCAGCGGAGGCGGTGCAGCGGCCTCGGTGCTCGTTTCGAGCGGCGGCGGCGAAGCAGCTTCGGTGGCGGGTGGCGGTGCCGGCTCAGCTTCCGGCGCAAGCGGCGGCGGCTCCGCCGCAGCCGTCGCGGGCGCCTGCTCCCACGTCGGCGTGAGTGGCGGCGGCTGAACCCGCCGTTGCGCGTCAAACGTCTCTTCGAGCGAGCTTAGTCGGCGGCGCAGTTCGGCTGCCTGACTGGAGGCCTTGATCGCGACGAGGAAGGCGGCGATCGCAATGATCAACGCAAAGACGTCAAACGGGCCGTCGAACATGAAGCCTCCGGGCAACGCGAAATCTTACGATCTTAGTTTGGAGCATGACCTTGCTCGGAAAACCGCTTACGCACTTTTCCGGATCATGCTCAGCGCCGGGAGCGTACGCGCAAGCCCGGCGCGGGCCGCTCCTGGAGCACGTCGCGGCGGAAGCGATAGAGCGCCGCCGGGCGTCCGCCGGTCTGTGTCGACATCGCCCCGGTCGGTTCGACCAGAGCTTCCGTTTCGACGAGGCGGCGGAAATTCTGCTTGTGCAGGTGGCGGCCGGAGATGGCCTCCACCGTATGCTGCAATTCCGTGAGTGTGAACTCGGCGGGCAAAAGTTCAAAGACGACAGGACGATACTTCAGTTTTGCACGCAGCCGCGCGATGGCTGTGGCGAGGATGCGCCGGTGATCGAACCGCATCGAGGTCCCAAGCGCGGGAAGCGTCTTGCGCGCTAATGCCGCAGGCCTGCCGTCGCGCCGCGCCTCCTCGATCAGCCCGGCCTCGTACAGGAGCTCATAGCGGTCGAGCACGCGCTCCTCGTCCCAGGGCGCACCGTCGAGACCGAAATAGAACCGCACGCGATCCTTCCGCGGCAGCGCGCGCGTCGTCTCCGGCGTCTCCTCCTCGGCCCATTTCATCAGCGCCGGGATGATGTCGCGGGCGATGATCTCTGGCGGCTGCTCGCGCCAGTCTTCCCAGGGGAAGAAGCGATACCATGGCTCGAAGCTCGCGCCGGTCGCGGCGAGCTCGCCATCGACGGCGCGCGTCAGCGCCAGATAGCCGATCGACACCATGTGCGCGCCGGTGTGGGCGGCTTCGGCATGACGGCCGCGGTCGCCGAACGTGTAGAGTTGCTCGACATAGCCGAGCCGCAGTCCCGCCTGTTGCTCGACCCAGGCGCGCAGGCCGATCTCGAAGGTGCGATGGGCGAGCGCATCGAACGGCCCGAACGGCAGGCCGGCAAGCCCGTCACCGGCGCGTGCGGTGAGGATCTGCGGTTCGTGGTCCTCGATCGCGACGATCGCGGCGGTCAGGCCAATCTCGATCGGCGTCAGCAGCATCTCGCTCATGCGGCTGAGGTCGCTGGTGTTGTGAACAAGATATGCCGGCTGATTGAGCCGGTCTCTCCGCATGCTCGCTGTAACCTCTCCCGCTTGCGGGAGAGGTCGGCGCGCAGCGGCGGGTGAGGGCTCTCTCCACGCTGGGGGTGCCCCGATGCGGAAGCACCCTCACCCATAGCCGATGCTTCGCATCGGCGTCTTCTTAAAGGACGGCGGCCGAAGGCCGCCTGTGCCTCTCCCGCATGCGGGAGAGGGGGCGCAGTCCCGTCGCGGCTGCTATTCGGCTCCCGACTCATTCGAGCTCGATCACGAAGGGGCGGCCCTCGACCATCATCGCGCCCGGGCCCATTTCGTCGAGCGCGCGCAGCATGCGGCCGTTGCGTCCCAATGCACGATCGGCGAGGCCGACGATGCGCCGGTTCGGCGAAGCGATCGGCGAGGCCGCGCGGATCTTCTTGGCGATCTCGATCTCGTCGCGGTTCGGATTGAGCGCGCATACCGCTGCAAACGCGCTGGCGGTGGAGCGGCTGATGCCGGCGTAGCAATGCACCACCAGCGGCGCGCTGCGGTCCCAGCCCCGCACGAAATTCAACACCTGCTCGATATGCGTCTCTGACGGTGCGACGAAGCCGTCCATCTCCTCGGTGATATCGTCCATCGACACCTTGAGATGGTTGGCTGGCAGCACGGACACGGGCCGCGCCACCTGCTCGACATTGGCCATCACCGTCAGCACGTGGCTGGCGCCAGTGAGGCGGACGGTTTCGGGAAGTGCGGCGAGTGAACAGACGTGGATCATGGCGGACCTTTTTGGCGCCGATTATAGCGAGCGGCCGTAGGGTGGGCAAAGCATCCCACATTGTCGTCCCGGCGCAGGCCGGGACCCATAACCACCGGCCGGCGTGACTGAGGCGGTGGCAACTCCCAGTCTTCGCAAAACCCCTTCCCGGAGTATGGGTCCCCGGCCTGCGCCGGGACGACAACAGAGATCGAGGCACCACTGCCCTACGCAATCACCGCGCCAAACCGCTCCAGGAACTGCTTCTCGGCCCGCGCCGCGGTCCAGGGCGTGAGATAGTCGCGCCGGACGCTGTCGGGTAGGCCGGGATCCTTGCCGAACAGGCGCCGTGCCTCGCTCTCGCTGAAACCGGCAAGCTCGGTCGCCTCCAGATAAGCCGCGCCGCGGTCGGCGGCCTTGATCGCCTGCGTGATCTCCTCCGGCAGCACCGGCGGCAGCCCGAAGCGGATGTGGATGGCGCTGAGCAGGCGTTTCTCGACCGTTTTGTAATGGCCCTCGAGCACGGCCTTGAACGGGGAGATCATGTCGCCGATGACATACTCGGGTGCGTCATGCAGCAGGGCTGCGAGCCGCACGCGCTGGTCGACGCGCGGCATCTCATGCCGCATCACGGTCTCCACCAGCAGCGTATGCTGCGCGACCGAGAAGATGTGGGTGCCAATGGTTTGGCCGTTCCAACGGGCCACGCGCGCCAGCCCGTGCGCGATGTCGGCGATCTCGACGTCGAGCGGGGAGGGATCGAGCAGATCGAGCCGCCGGCCCGACAGCATGCGCTGCCAGGCGCGGGACTGCGCATCGCGCGCGGTCTTCTTCTCGGCTGTCATTTGGCCTTGAGGCGCGGCTTGCGCTGCGTCTTGCCGCAGGTCGCGTGACAATGGCAGTCGACCAGATGGTCGTTGACCATGCCGGTCGCCTGCATGAAGGCGTAGACGATGGTCGGGCCGACGAACTTGAAGCCGCGCGAGGACAGCTCCTTGGAGATCTGCACCGACAGCGGCGTCGAGGCTGGTACGCTCGCGCTGGTCTTGAAATTGTTGACCTTGGGGCGACCGTCCATGAAGTCCCACAACAGCTTCGAGAAGCCCGGTCCCTTCTCCATGATCTCCAGATACGATTTTGCGCTCAGGATCGTACCGTCGATCTTGGCCTTGTTGCGCACGATGCCGGCATCGTTCATCAGCGCGTGCACCTTCTTGTCGTTGTAGCGCGCGATCTTCTCCGGCTGGAAATCGTCGAAGGCTTTGCGGAAATTGTCGCGCTTGCGCAGGATCGTGATCCAGGAGAGGCCGGCCTGGAAGCCGTCGAGGATCAGCTTTTCGTAGAGTGCGCGGTCGTCATACTCAGGTACGCCCCATTCGGTGTCGTGATAGGCGACATAGAGCGGATCTTCGCCGGGCCAGGGGCAGCGGGTCTTTCCGTCGGGATGCAGGCGAGGAGCGCGGCTCATGCGATGGGTTGCTTCGATGGAATGCGGACGATGTCGGGTTCGGCGAGCGTCAGCGCGAGGCCGCCCGCTGTGAGCGGCTGGCCCACATCGAGCGCATCGGCGACGCGGTCGACACGCACCAGCGCGATGCCTTTGCCGCCGGCGGTCGAGCCGATGGTGCCGACCGGCTTGTCGCCGGCGAGAATCGTGGCACCAATCTCGGGCGAGGGTCCCTCAAGCAGCACCTTGACGCTGCGGGTGCGCGCGGTGCCGCGATGCTGCATGCGCGAGACGACCTCCTGGCCGACATAGCAGCCCTTGTCGAAATCGACGCCGGCAAGCCGGTCCATATTGGTCTCGTGCGGGAAGGCGTCGCTGTACATGAAATCGAGCCCGCCGCGCGGCACGCCGAGCGCGATGCGGTGAGCCTCGTATTCGGCGGCATCGACCAGCTCGGCGCCGATGAGATCGGACAGCTTCTGCTTGAGATCCTCGGGGATCAGGATGCGATAGCCGAGCTCATTGTGGCGTGGATCGGCGAAGCCGAGGTCGGGCTGAGCGGCAGGCTGGCCGTCCCAGGCTGCGAGCACACCCAGAGCATCGGAGAGGTTTTCCACCGTGACCTTGGCGCGCAGCTTGTAGAATTTCAGCTTGGTGGCGAGGCCCTCGGCCAGCGCTTTCGGGCAATCGATCAGGAACCCGCCGCCATGGCCGGCGGGCACCTCCGTGATGAGGAAATCGACGATGATCTTGCCCTGCGGCGTCAGCAGCGCGCCGAATCGCCCCAAGCCCGGCTTGAGCCTGTCGACATCGGTGGTGACGAGGCCGTTGAGGAAGTTGCGCGCATCCTCGCCCGCGACCTTGACCACGCCCCGGTCGGGAAGAAACGCTGATTTCATGCGAAAATCTCTTGCGACATGTTGCTCCGGAACGTAAGCCCGCAAGGCAAAAACGACAAGACCTCGAGCCCTGCGCTTGGGGATGAGAGAGGCCCCATGACTCAGCGTTTCGACGTGATCCTCAAAGGCGGCACCGTGGTCAACCAGGACGGCGAGGGCCTGCGCGATATCGGCATCACGGGTGGCCGCATCGCCGAGATCGGCGCGCTGTCACAAGCCAGCGCCGCGGAGGTGATCGACTGCAAGGGCCTGCACATCCTGCCCGGCGTGATGGATACGCAGGTGCATTTCCGCGAGCCCGGGCTGACGCACAAGGAAGACCTCGAGACCGGCTCGCGCAGCGCCGTGATGGGCGGCGTCACCGCCGTGTTCGAGATGCCGAACACCTCGCCCCTCACGGTGACGGAAGCCGAATTCACCGACAAGGTGAAGCGCGCTCGTCACCGCATGCATTGCGATTTCGCCTTTTTCATCGGCGGCACCCGCGAGAATGTGCAGGATCTGCCGGTGCTGGAGCGCGCGCCGGGCTGCGCCGGCGTCAAGGTGTTCATTGGCTCCTCGACCGGCGCGCTGCTGGTGGAGGACGACGAGAGCCTGCGGCGCATCTTCCAGGTCATCCGCCGCCGCGCCGCGTTCCACGCCGAGGACGAGTACCGCCTCAACGACCGCAAATCGCTGCGCATCGAGGGCGATGCGCGGTCGCATCCGGTCTGGCGCGACGAGACCGCGGCGCTGATGGCGACACAGCGCCTGGTCAAGCTCGCGCATGAGACGGGCAAGCGCATCCATGTGCTGCACATCTCGACCAAGGAAGAGATCGAGTTCCTGCGCGACCACAAGGACGTCGCCTCCTGCGAAGCAACGCCGCATCATCTCACGCTGGCCGCGCCCGAATGCTACGAGCGGCTCGGCACGCTGGCGCAGATGAATCCGCCGGTGCGCGGCGCCGAACATCGCGCCGGAATCTGGCGTGGCATCGAGCAGGGCATCATCGACGTGCTCGGCTCCGACCACGCCCCGCATGCGCTGGACGAGAAGCAGAAGACCTATCCGGCCTCGCCCTCCGGCATGACCGGCGTGCAGACGCTGGTGCCGATCATGCTCGATCACGTCAGTGCCGGCCGGCTGTCACTGGCACGGTTCGTCGATCTCACCAGCGCCGGCCCCGCGCGCGTCTACAACATGGCCTGCAAGGGCCGCATCGCCGCCGGCTACGACGCCGACTTCACCATCGTCGACCTGAAGCGCAGCGAGACCATCACCAACAAATGGGTGGCATCCAAAGCCGGCTGGACCCCCTATGACGGCGTCCGCGTCACCGGATGGCCCGTCGGCACCTTCATCCGCGGCCGCCGCGTGATGTGGCAGGGCGAGTTGGTGACGGCCTCGCTAGGCGAGCCGGTGCGGTTTCTGGAGACGCTGAAGGCGTAGGCCGCTCCACACTCGGTGTCGTCCCGGCGAAGGCCGGGACCCATAACCACAGGGAGACGTTTGGCGGAGACTAGTCGTTGCTGGGCCTTCTCTCGGTACGAATACCTCCGTTCACCGATAGGTCACGCGGTATGGGTCCCGGCCTTCGCCGGGACGACATTGAGGAAGCATGGGAGAGCATTCTATGACTCAACCGCTCATCACCACTGAGCAACTCGCAGGCCTGCTCGGCGATCATAATCTCCGCCTCTACGACTGCACGACCTACAACGAGCCGGTGCCGCCGGGCAGCGATGTGCCGTATCGTGCGGTGCCCGGCGACAAGACGTTTGCGGCCGGCCACATTCCCGGCGCCGATTTCCTCGACCTGCAGGGCGAGTTCTCCGACACCTCGTCGCAACAGTTTTTCATGATGCCCGATGTGGCCCAGTTGGAGGCTGCCTTCGGCCGGCACGGCCTCGATGCGTCCAAGACCATCGTGCTCTACAGCATCGGCACGATGATGTGGTCGACGCGGTTCTGGTGGATGCTGCGCTCGCTCGGCGTCGATGCGCGTGTGCTCGACGGCGGTTTCGACAAATGGAAGGACGAGGGGCGCCCGGTCGAGAGAGGTGCGCCGAAGGGCTATCCGGCAACCACGTTCAAGGCCGCCCCGCGCCGAGCCTTCTTCGTCGACAAGGATACTGTGAAGGCCCGGATCGGCGATCCCGCGACGGTGATCCTCAACGCGCTCGGTCCGCAATTTCATCAGGGTCTCGAGCCGAGCCGCTACGGCCGGCCCGGCCGTGTGCCGGGCAGCGTCAACGTCCCGGCGGCGTCGCTCACCAATGCCGACAAAACGCTGACGACACTGGCCGATGCCGAGGCCAAATTCACGGCCCAAGGCGTTACGCGCGACAAGAATGTGATCCTGTATTGCGGCGGCGGCATCTCGGCGACGATCGACCTGCTCATGCTGACGCAGCTCGGCTACGATAAGCTCACGCTCTATGACGCCTCCATGGGCGAATGGGCGCGGGATCCGGCGCTGCCGATCGAGACGGATTAGGGTGCTTACTTACCCTCCCCTGGAGGGGGAGGGTCGGTCGCGCGCAGCGCGAGCGGGGTGGGGTGACAGTCTTTCGCCATTGGCAGTGCCCGTTTGGAGAGATCACCCCACCCCGCTTCGCATTGCGCTTTGCTCCATGCGAAGCGACCCTCCCCCTCCGGGTCGGAGCCCCGAGTAAGAATGTTGGGAACCTTTCGTTTGGGCCTGCATCCAATGTCCGGAACGAAGCGAAACAAGCAGGTAACAGCCATGCAACGGACCGCAGCCGGCCTGTCCGCCGGCGCCAGGACATTGGAAGCCGAGCTGATCGACCGGGCGCGGGGCCGAGACGAAGCCGCCTTGCGCGAGATCATGCAGGCCAACAACCGCAGGCTCTATCGCCTCGCGCGCGGAATCCTGCGCAGCGACAGCGAAGCCGAGGACGTGGTGCAGGAAACCTACGTCCGCGCGTTCACCCGTCTCGATGGCTTCCGGGGCGAGGCCGGGTTGTCGACCTGGCTGTCGCGCATCGCCATCAACGAGGCGCTCGGCCGGGTGCGCAGCCGAAAGCCCGATGTCGAACTTGGCGCGATACCAGATGCCGCGCTCGACGCGCAGATCATCAAGTTTCCCGTTTCTCCCGCAGGTGATCCGGAAAGGACAATGGCCCAACGTGAAATCCAGCGCGTCGTCGAACGCGCCATCGACGAGTTGCCGGATGTCTTCCGCATGGTGTTCGTCGCCCGGGTCATGGAAGGCATGAGTATCGAGGAGACCGCCGATCTGCTCGCCGTCAAGCCTGAGACCGTGAAGACGCGGCTGCACCGCGCCCGCACCATGCTGCGCGAGAACGTCGAGAAGGAGATCGGCCCGGTGGTGATGGATGCGTTCCCGTTCGCCGGGTGGCGCTGTGAGCGCTTGACTGAAGCAGTGCTGAAGCGGCTCGGCTTCGGCAGCTAAAGTTTTCGGGAACGTTTGCGCGAAATGCCCATCCAACTCCTGTGAAGCAACGCGCCGGCCCAAACGTCCGGCACCACAGGAGTATCAAGCCATGTTCTTCCGATCGAGCGCGGCGATCGCCGCAGCCGTCCTGCTGTCGAGTCCTGCGCTGCTGCAGGGCGCTCGCGCAGCCGACAAGCCCACCGATCCGCAGATCGCCCATATCGCCTACACCGCGGGCGTGATCGACATCAGCGCGGCCAAGCAGGCGCAGAAGAAAGCCAAGAACAAGGACGTCAAGGCCTTCGCCGAGGACATGCTGCGCGACCACGAGGCGGTCAACAAGCAGGCGCTCGCGCTGGTCAAAAAGCTGAACGTCACGCCTGAAGATAACGACACCAGCCGGGCGCTGTCGAAGCAGGCGAGTGACAAGATGGCTGAGCTCGACAAGCTGAGCGGCGCCGCCTTCGACAAGGCCTATGTCCAGAACGAGGTCGCCTACCACAAGGCGGTCAATAGCGCGCTCGAGACCCAGCTCATTCCGTCCGCGAGCAATAACGAGCTGAAGAGCCTGTTGCAGACCGGCCTGAAGATCTTCCAGGGCCATCAGCAGCACGCCGAGCACGTCGCGGCCGAGCTGAAATAGGAGGGTGCGATGAAGCCGGGACGCCTCGCCTCGATCGCGCTTGCGGTCATGGTCCTGTCAGTGGTCGTCCCGGCACGTGCGGCGACCATTCAAATCACGATGGACAATCTCGTGATCTCGCCGGCCGAAATCTCGGCCAAGGTCGGCGACACCGTTGAGTGGATCAACAAGGACATCTTCGCCCACACCGCCACCGCGACCAATGGCGATTTCGACGTTCCTCTGCTGCCGAAGAAGTCAGCGACGTTCGTTTTGAAGAAGGCGGGAACGGTCGGCTACTACTGTCGCTATCATCCCAATATGAAGGCGACTCTGAAAGTCGAGCCCTGATCCCTGGGCGTGCATTCCCGATCGCATCGGGAACGTCTCCCGGTCATCGCCAGACTAATGCTTGTCCGCGTTCAATCGCTTCCATGCGATAAATCGCGGCAGACTTCGCGAGCACTTCGCAAAGTCATTCATCCGTGAACTGGCCCCGTCCCGTGGCGGGGTCATTTTTCGAAAACGGTTATTGCCTGGAGAGGCTGACCGAGAATTCACCGTTGCGGATACGGCCGGGAAAGCCCTCGACGAATTTCGCCACCGCGTCCTCGCCGTAGGTGCCGACGAGTTCGGCAAAGGCCGCGAACAGGCTCGCCTGCGCAAGGCAGTCGCCGTCGACACCTTCATGGCGCGCCTCGGCCCATGCCTCATTGAGATAGCTCAGTGCGGCCTGCTTCTGCTCGTGATCGGGCAGTGGCGCGCGGGCGGGGGCGTAGGAAATCGGCTGGCTCATGAAACTCGATCAGGGCTGGGGCGCGATCCACGGCGATGCGCTGTGCGAGAGGTGTAGCACGGGCGTTAACGACCGCTAGGCCACATCTTTAAGAACGGTTAACGGCTGTGAACAAAATCGATGACAGAGTTCCAGCTACCGCCAAACCCTCATGGTGGGGAGGCGCGCAGCGCCGTCTCGAACCATAGAGGCCCACGCTGTTGCAGCCGGGCTCTTCATCCTTCGAGACGCCGCTTCGCGGCTCCTCAGGATGAGGGACTAGCAGCGCAGGGCGCGATTGAAAGAAAGAGTCTAGTTCGCGTAGCGCGCCGTGAGATCGCGCGAGATCTTCGAGCCTTCCTCGATATAGCGGCGGATCGCCACCGTGGCCGCCGGCGTGCAGCTCCGATAGGTCTGCTGGAAGCCGTTATAGCCGCGGTTGAAGCCGGCGATCATGCGGGTGCGGCGCTCGCCGGAGGGGGTTTCGGCATCGATTAGCGCCTGCATCTCGTTGCGCCATTTGTTGCCCTCGTTGGACCCGCAGATGCCGCGCAGATAGTGCAGCCCGCCGAGGATCTCCGCCAGCCGCTGCAAATCGCCGTCAAACGGCGCTGCCCCCTCCTGGCCCCGGGCGGGCACGGAGGCGCAGGCGAGAATCAGGACAAAAATGGCCAGAAATCGCGTGGACATCGCCGGGTGTATGCCCCCTTCGCTCAATGGACGCAAGGCGAGCCACGGGAGCGGTGCGCTCCCTCCTCCGCTTGCGGGGGAGGGGTGGGGAGAGGGTGCTTCCGCGGGCGAGAATCCCCAAGAGGAGAAAACCCTAACCCGCCGCGCTCTCGCGCGTCGACCTCTCCCGCAAGCGGGAGAGGTGCAGCGGAGCTCGCGGCTCGCTCTAAGCCCCAATCAGACGCCGCGCCGACTGGATGACCTCCTCCAGCCCCCCGGTCAGCTTGAGGTCGGCGAGGCCTGCCAACGCGTCCGGGGCAATCCAGCGGTAGTCGTCGAGCTCGTCGTTGAGAACGGGTTCCTTGGCTACCCAGCGGGCGGCAAAGGACATGATCAGGTAATGACCGGCTCCGGCCGCCGCCGGCAGCACCTCGCGCCAGCCGGCGAGACCAATGATCTCGATGGCGAGCCCGGTCTCCTCATCGACCTCGCGCAGCAGGGCCTGGTGCAGCGATTCGCCGAACTCGACCCGGCCGCCGGGCAGCGAATAGAACCCTTTTGCGGGCGAGCGGGCGCGGCGGGTCAGAAGCACCTTGCCGTCGCGAAAAATCGCGGCACTGACCGCAATCTGGGGGTGAGCAGGCTGGACCGCCGAAACCACGGCTCAGTTCGCCATGATGGTGTCGATGTCGGCTTCGGCGCCGCCATTGATGATGCCGCCGCAGGCCGCGATCAGCGGCTTGACCCAGGCCGTGGCCTGCTCGGCGAGCCGGACGCGCGTCGTGTCCTTCTCGACCTCGCGCATGGCCGAGCCGACCGCGGTCAGGATCGACGTCATGGTATCCGTGATGTGGTCGAACTGGGCGCGCACGTTGGGATCGGCCTTCTCATAGGCCTCGATGGCGAGGTCGCGCGCCCTGAAATTCGACGCGGTGAAATGCTCGGCATAGGACAGTGGCGTCCAGGTCAGAAAATCTTCCGCGCATTCCGGCATGTCGGGGACCATTTCCAGCAGCATCACGGCTTCATTGAAATGGTTGAGATAGTCGGTGGCAAGCCCGGTCCGCGGATTGATGTTGGCGACGCGCAGCCGCTCGGCCCAGGCGGCGGCCTCGGGGCCCGTCTGTACATGCGTCCGCGCGGGTTGGGAGACCGTTGAGCTCATCGGCCGCAGTGTTAACGTTCGGGGTTAAAAGGACCTGAACGGACCCTATATAGATACCCCAGGATGTGTGGACGCTTCGTCATAACTTCGGCCCCCGCGGCTTTGCGGCAACTGTTCGGCTATGTCGAGCAGCCGAATTTCCCGCCTCGGTACAACGTCGCCCCGACGCAGCCGATTCCGGTCGTGCTGATCGAGAACGACGCACGCCATTTCCGCCTGATGCGTTGGGGCCTGCTGCCGAGCTGGGTCAAGGACCCCCGCGGATTTACGCTCCTGATCAACGCCCGCTCCGAGACGGTGCTGGAGAAGCCCGCCTTCAAAAAGGCGATTCGCCGCCGGCGCGGCCTGATCCCGGCGGACGGCTATTACGAGTGGAAGGCGGAGGGTGGCCGCAAGCAGCCCTTCTTCATCCATCGCGCCGACGGCGCGCCGCTCGGCTTTGCTGCGGTGTTCGAGACATGGGTCGGGCCGAACGGCGAGGAACTCGACACGGTCGCGATCGTCACGGCGGCGGCGGGCGAGGATCTCGCCGCACTGCATGACCGCGTGCCCGTCACCATCGGCCCGCGCGATTTCGAGCGCTGGCTCGACTGCCGCAGCGACGAAATCGACGCGATCCTGCCGCTGATGGCCGCCCCGCGCATCGGCGAGTTCGCCTGGCATCCGGTCTCCACCCGCGTCAACCGCGTCGCCAATGACGACGAGCAGTTGCTGCTGCAGATCAGTGCGGAGGAGATGGCGGCGGAGGTGGTGAAGCCGAAGAAGGTGGCGCGGAAGGCTGCGGTTACCTCGGTGGATGACGGGCAGGGGTCGTTGTTCTGATCGCCGATGCCGTAGGGTGGGCAAAGCGAAGCGTGCCCACCATCGTGCGCCAAGCAATCGATAGGTGGTGGGCACGGCGCGTTGCGCCTTTGCCCACCCTACGGCAGCGGTGTTTCACACAATCTCCCTTGCCCGCAGCGCTGCGATCTCCGCCGCGTCGAATCCCAGCTCGCCCAGCACCGCATCCGTATCCGCGCCCAGCTCCGGCGCCATGTGGTCCAGCTTGCCGCCGCCATGGGCGAGCTTGAACCCGCTGCCGGCAAAGCGCAGGCGCCCATAGGGCGTGTCCAGCTCCTGGATCGCGCCGCGTGCCTTGATTTGCGGGTGGTCGATCACCTCCTCGACCTTCCAAATGCTGGCGCAGGGTGCGCCGGCGTCTTCCAGGATCGTCTCCCATTCGCGTGCCGGCCTTGCCGCCAGCGCTTCCTCGATGATGGCGCGGAGCGCGCCCTCGTTCTCGTTGCGGGAGAACCAGTCGGCAAAGCGCGGATCACTCAGCGTGTCCTCGCGGCCGAGTGTGCTCATCAGCGCGCGGTACTGCTTCTCGTTGTTGACCGCGAGCAGGATGTGGCCGTCGCCGCATTTGAACAGGTTGGCCGTGGTCCTGCGGCTCACCGCCTGGTTGCCCGAAAGTGTTTGACGGTGGCCGGCGACCGACCAGTCCGCGATCTGCCCTGACAGAAACGCCATCGTCGCCTCGAGCATGGAGACGTCGATGAGCTGGCCCTTGCCGGTGCGGTCGCGCTGATACAGTGCGCTCGACACGCCAAACGCAGCGGTCGCGCCCGACAGCACGTCGCACACCGCAAAGCCCGCGCGCGTCGGTCCCGTCTCGGGATGGCCGGTGATCGCCATGATCCCGGACAGCGCCTGCATCTTGCCGTCATAGCCGGGCCGCAAGCGGTCCGGGCCGGTCTGGCCGAAGCCTGATACGGCGCAATAGATCAGCTTCGGATTGATCGCCGAGAGCGCCTCGTAGCCGATGCCGAGCTTGTCCATCACGCCGGGGCGGAAATTCTCCATCACGACGTCGACGGTCTCTGCGAGCTTCTTCACGATCGCGATCGCCTCCGGCTTCTGCAGATCGAGCGTCAGGCTGCGCTTGTTGCCGTTGATGGCCTGGAATGCCGGCGCCAGCCCGCGCTCGGCCCATTCGCGGCTGAGCGGCGTGCGGCGCATGTCCTCGCCCTCGCGCCGCTCGACCTTGATGACGTCGGCTCCTAGCAGCGCGAGCTGATAGCTCGCATAGGGACCGGCCAGCACTTGCGTGAAGTCCAGGATCTTCACGCCCTCGAACGGTCGCGTCACGTCGCTCTCCCCTTTTTCTTCGTTATCGGAGGACGTCAGGCGGCGCGGTTGCCGCGCGCGATCTCCTTCTGCTTGTCGAATTCGGCGCGGCGCCGCGCCAGCTCTTCCGGCGAAAGCTGCGCCACGTTGTTGTAGTCGAGCTTCCAGGAGGCATCCTCGCTCCAGCGCAGCGGCGACTGCATCGTCGTCTGCGGACCGCTTGCGGTCTCCAGCAGTTTTAGCGCGAGCTCGAGCGTCTGCGCCTGCGAGGCGATGTCGTGTGGCTTGCCGGCGGAATTGCCGAGCGGGAAATCGGAGAACAGGAAGCGCGGCACGGCCGCGTGCTCGATGATGTCCTTGGCGCAGCCCATGATCACGGTCGGAATGCCGTTCCGCTCCAGGTGCCGCGCGACTAGCGCGGTGGTCTGGTGGCAGACCGGGCAGTTCGGCACCAGCACGGCGACGTCGACCTTGTCGGCAAGACAGCGCGCCAGGATCTCCGGCGCGTCGGTATCCAGCGTGACCCGATGGCTGCGGTTGGTCGGTGCGCCGAAGAAACGCGGCGCGACCTCGCCGATGCGGCCAGCGGCGCTGGCCATCAGGAGCTGCGGCAGCGGAAACCAGGTGCCGCTGTCGGTCGCGCTGGTGTGCTTGCGGTCGTAGCCGATGTGCGAGATGCGAAGGTCGTGCTCTTTCGACGTGTCGCCGTCATAGACCTGGTAGAATTTCGCGCTGCCATTATACGCCGCGCCCGGCCCCTGATCGCCCTTGGCCGGATCGAACGGCGCCGCGGTCGTGATGATCGTCACGCGCGACTGCGCCAATGGCTTCTTCAGCGGCTGGAACGGTGCCTCCGTGTAGTGCGCCCAGCGATAAGGCGTGGTGTAGCCGATCGCCGCGTAATAGTCGCGCGTGCGCTGCATGTAGGGCACGGGCGAATCGTAGTCGGGCGCAAAGCCAAATTCGTCGTCGCGCGGAGCGGACATGGGCGCGTCTCCTGGTTCTTGGTTAGGGCCCAGACTAGAGATAGTTTTCGAGTTGCTCAACGGGGAGTGGGGTGGCGCAGGCCAGAATTGCAGATGAGGATGATGCGGCGCGGACTCTTACCCTCCCCTGGAGGGGGAGGGTCGGCTCACATGGAGCGTAGCGAAATGTGAGCCGGGGTGGGGTGACGGTCTCTCCACATCCAACAGAGCCCGAGTGGAAAGATCACTCCACCCCGCTCGCGCTGCGCGCGATCGACCCTCCCCTCCAGGGGAGGGTGAAGAGCGTCACCTACCTGAACACCTGCAGTGCCACATACTGAAGCAGCATGATCGCCTTGGCGTCGATGATGCGGCCGTCTGCGATCATCGCCAGCGCCTCGTCGATGGAAAGCTCCAGCACCTCGATGTCCTCGCCCTCATGTTCGAGGCCGCCGCCGTTGCTGACCCGCATCTCCGGCTCGTATTCGGCGACGAAGAAGTGCAGCTTCTCGGTGATGGCGCCGGGGCTCATGAAGGCCTCGAACACCTTGTGGACGTCGTGCAGGCGATAACCGGTTTCCTCCTCGGCCTCGGCGCGGATGCGCACCTCGGGGGCGGCATCGTCGAGCACGCCGGCGGCCGCTTCGATCAGCAGATCGTCGTAGCCGCGGATATAGGCGGGCAGACGGAACTGGCGCACCAGGATCACCGTGCGCCGGGCGCGGTTGTAGGGCAGCACGGCCGCGGCGTTGTCGCGCTCATAGGTCTCGCGGTGCTGCGTCTGCCACTCGCCATTGGCGCGCCGGTACTCGAGCGTGGTGTTCTTCAGGGGAGTCCAATTGTCGGAGAGCACGCGGACGTCCTTGATGCGGACACGGTCGGAAATGGTCATGGCTCGATCTCAGTTGCTTGAAGTCGTGGCGCGGCCGTCGAGCCACTTCTGGAACATCACCGAGGTGGATTCCTCGAAGCCCAGTGACTGGTAGAACGCATTGGCCTGCGCGTTTTCGCGCCGGACCAGGAGCTGGAGCTTGAGAATTCCGGCCGCGCGCAGCCAGTCCTCGGCCGCTGTCATGATGACGCGGCCGTAGCCGCGCTTCTGGCGGTCGGGATCGACGGCGACGTAATAGACCCAGCCGCGATGGCCGTCATGGCCGACCATGATTGTGGCGACGGTCGCGCCATTGTCGCGGCCGAGCAGCACGGTGGAATTGTCGCGGCGCCGCGCCAGCGCGATGTCGGCATGCGGATCGTTCCAGGGCCGGGTCAGGCCGCAGCGCTGCCACAGCGCGACGACGGGCTCGATGTCGGCATCCGTGATGGCATCGATCGTAAGGGCGCTCACAGCACCTTCCCCGGATTCATGATTCCCAGCGGATCGAGCATCGCCTTGATCGACCGCATCAGCTCGATCGCGGTCTTGTCCTTTACCTCGGGCAGCTCGTCGCGCTTGAGCACGCCGATGCCGTGCTCGGCCGAGATCGAGCCACCCATGCGCAGCACGATCTCGAACACGACCGCGTTCATCTCGTGCCAGCGGGCGAGGAAGTCCGCACTGTTGACGCCGACCGGCTGGCTGACATTGTAGTGCAGATTGCCGTCGCCGAGATGGCCGAACGGCACCGGCCGCGCGCCGGGGATCAGCTTCACCACGGCAGCATCGGCCTCGGCGATGAAGGCGGGCACGGCGGCGACGGGCACGGAGATGTCGTGCTTGATCGAGCCGCCTTCCGGCTTCTGTGCCGCCGACATCTCGTCGCGCAGCTTCCAGAAGCCGGCGCGCTGGGTGAGGTTGGCCGCGATCACGGCATCGTCGACGATCTCCTCTTCCATGGCGCGGGTCAGGATCGTCTCCAGCGGCGTGCGCGCATCCTCGCTCGGAGAGGACAATTCCATCAGCACGTACCAGGGATGCTTTTCTGCGAGCGGATCGCGCACGTCGATGCCGTGGCGGATCGAGAAATCGACCGCCATCTGCGACAACAGCTCGAAACTCGTCAGCACATTGGCGGCCTCGCTCTGCGCGATCGTGAGCAGTTTGAGCGCCGCCGCCGGCGACTTCAGCCCGACGAAGGCCGTTTCGACCGCCCGCGGCTTCGGAAACAGTTTCAAAGTCGCCGCCGTGATGATGCCGAGCGTGCCTTCCGCGCCGATGAAGAGGTTGTGCAGGTTGTAGCCGGTGTTGTCCTTCTTCAGCTTCGACAGCACGTTCAGCACGCGCCCGTCGGCCAGTACCACCTCCAACCCCAGCGCCATCTCGCGCGCGACGCCATAGGCGAGCGCGGCGGTGCCGCCGGCATTGGTCGAGAGATTGCCGCCGATGGTGCAGCTGCCTTCCGCGCCGAGCGAGAGCGGGAACAGCCGGTCTACGTCGGACGCCTTCTGCTGCGCGATTTGCAGCACGACGCCGGCCTCGCAGGTCATGGTGTTGGAGGCGGTGTCGACCTCGCGGATCTTGTCGAGCCGGCGCAACGACACCACGACTTCGCCATTGTGCGGCGTCTGCCCGCCGACGAGGCCGGTATTGCCGCCCTGCGGCACCAGCGCGATCCTGTGCGCGGAGGCGAGCTTGCAGATCTCCGAGACTTCAGCCGTCGAGCCCGGACGCAGCACCAGCGGCGAGCGGCCGTGAAACAGATTGCGCTCCTCGGTGACGTAAGCCTCGATGTCTGCGGCATCGGTGATCGCGTGGCGCTCGCCGACGATCTTGCGAAATTGTTCGATCAACTCGGGCGCAAGCGGCGGGGTGGCGGATTGATTGACGTTCATGGTGTTGTCTCTTCTCAAGCTTCTTATCGCGCAACCGCAGCCCGGCGCAGCCGGTCGTTGATCGCTTCGCCGAGTCCTTCTTCGGGGATCGCCATCACGGCGATCGCACGTGGCCCTCTGGCATCGAGGGCGCGAAGATAGCCGAACAGATTGGCAGCGGCTTCATCGAGATCACCGGCGGGCGACAAATTCATGACAGCGGCGGCGGCATCAACGCCGGAAAGGCGCGCCGGGCCGAATGCCAGCAGCGCTTCGCCCGGTGCCACCTCGTGCGCATTGAGCCGTACGGCCGCGCGCGGCGCATAGTGCGAGGCCAGCATGCCCGGCGCCAGCGGCTGGCTGTCCTCGCTCTCGGCCTCCGCGGGCGGCCGCGCCAAGGGCGCGCCGAGCACGGCCTCGATTCGCTCACGCGACAGCCCGCCAGGGCGGAGCAGCATCAAGGTCTCGAAGCAGCCGACAATTGTCGATTCGACGCCGACCTCGACGGAGCCGCCGTCAACGATCAGATCGATCCGCCCCGCAAGGTCGCTTTCGACATGGGCGGCCAACGTCGGCGAGACATGGCCGGAGATGTTTGCGGACGGCGCCACCACCGCCCCGCCAAAAGCGCGCAGGATCGCCTGCGCCACCGGATGGGCGGGGATGCGGATCGCGACCGTGTCGAGGCCGGCGGTGGCGAGATCGGCCACCGGGCAGTCGTCCGTCTTCGGCACCACCAGCGTCAGCGGCCCCGGCCAGAACGCCTCCGCGAGCTTCAGGGCGCGTGCATCGAACCGGCCGATCTGCCGCGCGGCGGCAACGTCCGCGACATGGGCGATCAGCGGATTGAACGCGGGCCGCCCCTTGGCGGCGTAGAGATGGGCGATCGCGGCGGCATTGGCGGCATCCGCCCCGAGCCCATAGACCGTCTCGGTCGGAAACGCGACCAGCCCACCGGCCGCGAGCGCCCGGGCCGCGGCCGCGGCGGCAGCCTCTCCGGCCGGTAAAATCAGCGTTTCAAGACCCGTTTTCACAGGGATAAAATTCCTCAACTCGGCCGCTTGCGGTGCGCGAAACCCGACGCTATAAGCCGCCTTCTTGTCGGAGTGTGGCTCAGCCCGGTAGAGCACTGCGTTCGGGACGCAGGGGTCGCAGGTTCGAATCCTGCCACTCCGACCAGAAATCATTAGGCTTTTTCTTCTGATTTCGATCCTCGGTCAAGTTGACCACCGTTTCGGCCACCGAAACGTATCGGCTCTTTTGGCCGATGGCCGCGGCCGCCCCCTGGAGGAAGTCCGGGTGGTGATGGCCATAGGTGTCCTGCAGGACCTCGGGTGACATTCCCAGGAACCCTGCCGCCTCCCAGATTGGCACGCCACGCTGCATGAGCCACGTCGCAGCGGTGTGGCGTAGGGTGTGGGGTGTGACCCTCCCAGGCAGGCGGGCAAGCCCTACGGCGGTCTTGAAGCCCTTTTTCACCGAAGCTACCGGCTTGCCGTTGAACTCAACAAAGCACTCTGCGATCAGCTTACGGTTCCACCAACGCCGAAGGTGGGTGAGCAGCCGAGGCGGGATTGGGGCTGGCGTCTGTCGCTTCTTTGTCGCGCGCTTGCCAATGGCCTTACGATAAAAAATGCCGCGCTCCATATCCACGTACGAGCGCCCAGTTATCGCATAGGGCGACGCCGACGCGATCGCGCCTGCTCGCGTGCCGGTGTACAGGCCGATCAGGATGAACCGCGCGATATGACGCAGAGGCCTTCGGTTCGTGGCGATCGGGCCGCCCTTCGACGTTCCCGAGTGGATCGTCTGCTTCTCGCGATACCTCCAACAATGCCAAAGCAACGCTGCGGCCTCCTTGCGAGTCAGCCATCGGTCGCGTGCCTCGCCTTTGGGAGGGAGCGACACTCGCACTAAGCCGCGGTGAAAGCCTTCCTTTGCGTGGTGATTGATCGCGGCGCGCAGTGTCTCAAGGTCGCGGCGAGCACCACCCGGACTGCCACGATGCTTGGTGTAGCCTGCACAAGTCTGGGCATTAACCTGCGCCAGCTTCTTGCCACCCCAATACTCGTTGAGCCGCTCAATTCGGGCCTCGATCTCGAACTGATCGCCGGGCTCGCCAATGTCGGTCAGATAAATCGAGAGGACATCAGCACAATCGATGTCCTCAATGTCTTGGCGGCGCCGTTCGGGTTGATACTTACGAGCAATGTAGTCCGCTAGCGCTTGCTCTGCTTTTGCTGGCGGCTTTTTTTCAGACGTGCTCGCAACGCATCCTGTGGCGATATGGCGATCGCCGTCTTTGATGATCCAGACGGCTTGGTGGACGACCTTACCGTCTCTATATCTGGGCTTACGTTTGTAGAGCCGAGCTCCCTTGCTTGGACGCGGCATAGTTTCCTCATTTCATTAATGGCTTCCAGGGTGGTGTAGTCTTTGCCCGAAATACGCTCCACTTGCAGCCGACCGCGCTTAGCCTCGCGCCGCAGGCCCGATTCGGTCATTGATCCGTCGGGAAAGGCTAACTTTGCTGCAATTGAAAGTCGGAGAGGGGCGTGAGGTGCTACGTTCTCAAGATTCGATTCCATTTTGACGTGCCAGTCGCCGGTACCAGCGGCGATTGTTTCACGTGACTCGTCTTAGAGACTGAGTGGAAGGAGAAGAAGCGTGACACCGGATATAACCGTGTGTTGTCAAGAACATACATGAGAAGAGCGGTGAAGTCAAAGCCGGGCGGCAAGATTTCGCCACCAAGCCGCGTCCCCACCTTTCTCGTTGATCACGAAGTTCGGCGCCGCCAGTTAATTTCTAAAGATCGCCTGCGGACGCCATCTGGCCAAATGAATTGACCTTGGTTCTCTTGCGACCTCGAGAGAGTGATCCAGCCGAGCCGCGCCAACTTATCCATCACCATCTTGCGCTGCAAAGGGTTGCTGAACATACGGTTGAACTTGTCGTTCTTGATCACGCAGCGGTACCGATCTGGCTTTTGCTCAACGTACCCATCAATCGAAGAATACTCACTCCGCTCGACCGTCGAAGCCCTTGGTAAGCTCATCAGCCGGGCCTTGAGCAATTTCCAGCCGGCCTCAAGGGTTCGCTGTTCAGTTGAAAGCGTATCGAGAGCCACGTCGCAGCATTTTGCGACTGCGTACAAGAGTTCTGCCCTTTTCCAGGGAAGGCCAACGCCTTCGATAGCAAGTGAGCCGCCCGCGTAAACCAGACCGAACTTTCGTATGATGTCGGCGTACACGATGCCATCTGTCCCGCCGGTAGCATTCGCCCTAAACCGCTTCATGTGCTTGACTATCTTATCCGGGAGCTCTGACCGAGACCTGATCAGAAACCTAACATACTGTGCGAAGATTTCGCCGTGCTCTTGGGCGCACGCGGTGTGAACCGCCGAAAACAGTTGCTGCAATTCTGATTGGCTGAGCTGACCAGCGTTTGGCACTCGATCAAATATGTGATCGAGACCGTCCAAATAAATGGGCACGTCGATTAGGCGGCGAGCATCACCGCCTCTTTGCTCGCCGCACTTGGCCGCAAGCTCCGCTATTGTAGTCTCCGCTGATGTGAGCGAAATCACCCGGTATTGCTCGCCATTGTCCGAACCGTCGTCGAACGCGGGGCTGCGTAGCTTGGTCGAGCCTGTGCCAAGATTGTGGGCGAAATTGTTTGTACTGTGATACTTTTCCTTCTCAGATGCGACTGGCATCTTGTTTAGATCGTCGACGACCATCAGGCAGTCATTATATGAGCGCAGGGCTGGCTCAAGGCCAGCCAATGTTGCGTTCCAAGTGAGTAACTGGTCGATCTGTCCGGCCCCACCAACTGACGAGCCGACTAAGGTAGCTGTCGTCTTTCCACCTCCGGTTTTCCCTGCGAGACAAAATCCGAACGACTGCTCGTTAGCGATGCGCAAGAGGGGCGCCGCAAATGAGCAGCACGTGGTCAGCATCATGCCCGACGACTTCCTGGCGAGCATTCCGACCGACCTGAGCCAAGCCTTGGATGTACCTCGCGGTTGCGGCCGATACGCATCAGGCGGCAAGCCGCAGATGTTCTTCGTGTTGGCGCCAATGGCCCGATCTGCCAGCACAAACGTCTTATAGCCGGGGCGCCAACCGGTAGTGGCGGCGTATGCGGATCGCTTTTCTGGTTCCGATGCCGCCGCAGCCTCGATCGTAGGCTTGATGAGCAAAGAGGGATGAGCGTTCCTGTTCCGAAGTTGATCGCGGAAGGTGGTCCACTTGTCTGCTTCCGCAGGCCTCAGTTCAATTGAACCCTCGGCGCCATCTTCGCGCGTGAAAGAATAGCGTTGAACGAACTGATTGTCTGATAGGTCCTCGATAAGTGCAGTCTTTTTCAAAACGGGCATTGCCTGCCTCCTGTGCGTGCACGGAATGCACACGCCTTGAGGCCGTCCATCTATAGCGTTTAGAGACGCGATGTAATCGTCTGACAGTAGGCTAGCCTATGCTAACAGCTTTTTACCCTAGCTCCACTTGGGAGCACGGTAGGTCCTGATTAGCTCAATTCCGGCTTTATCAAGTGCCTCGCTCTGAACTGGCTGCGATTGGACGCTCGATGGAAACGTGATGAACTGGAAGGTCCTGGGAGAAAAACGACTGAGCAACTGCTCCTGGCAAAATTTTGCGTTGCCAAAAAAATCTAGAAGTGCGCTGCGGTGAGATAATAGCTTGCTGCTTGCCTTTACCATTGTTGGTGACGCGGGCGACAAATCGAAAATGATCTTGAAATCATCAAGGCTAGCGGCCCAAATGAATGGAGCGGCAACAGCAAGCTTTCGCCAGCTATTTTTCAACGTAGCGGCTGATCGCTTATACTTCCTTCTCTCCTCGGGTCGAACGTCGCTCGGGACAAACCCGCCTTCGTCGATGAAGTAGATTGCTTTAAGGAGAGAGGGCTTTTGCTCATCCGGACAACTCATGAAAAAATTCACAATCTCGGTTATGTTTTGGAGATCGTCGAACTCTAAATCCAACTCTTTGAAAGAGGCATCCAGGGGATAATCGATCAAGGTCGATGCGAAGGTGGCTTGCGAAAAGTGAGGATTGGATCGTGGTAGCCTCGTGTCGCCCTTTGAGTTAAGAAGATAATTTGCAGCGCCGATTGCCTGGGCGGCCGCAATGACCTTCGGGTTGTTAGGGTAGCACATCCAAGCGATAAACCCGACCAGGGCCGTTTCGCGTTCCTTCCCAAAATGCTCCCGTCGACCCCCGGTGAGGACGGCGATTGCGTCTTTCGGATTGAAGCGCTGCGAGATGCCGGTTTTTGGCACAACACGACCCACTGCCTATTCAGGTGTGCGATCCGTGCAACGATTCGTTCCTTTCACACAAGGCGATCCGAGTCAGTCGCAGATTTACACACTGAGAAATTGAATTAAAGCTCCGCAGGAGCACGGATTGCACGGCCGAGCTATTGGATATCAGTGCGACTGGACGTGCTCCTTTGGTTTTGTCGCACTTTCCCCCTGCCTTCTCGCTGCTGCTGCTTGAACACACCAATCGACCAACTGACGCTCTACAGGCTGCAACTGGACAGTTTGAGCCACCAACGACGAGAATTGCGTGACGCGATACTTGTAAAGCATATCCAGTACATCATTGGAGATGGTCATGGACTTCTATTCCAACACTAGGATCGATTATTGGCAGTCGCGTCAGCATTCAGCCCTGCGGCGTGCTTTTGAGAAAGCTCGCAGCCGCCACACGTTGTCCCGCGGAGACCCAGAGCTGCCTAAACCAAAGTTCAAATATGACCTGCTGGCCGTAAATTCGTTCTCACGTAGAAGGTGGGGCGAAGTTGTGAGTGGGCTGTTGTCGCAATTGTTCTGTGACGGTGGGGATGGCTCAACGCACAACCAGGATGTATTTTTTGTCTCCCTTATGGATGTGCGGTGCGCGAGATCGCCCGAAGATCGGCTGACCGCAGACGACCTGGAGCTCATCAAGAACCGGCTGAAGTATGGCTTACGAGTATATTCCTTTATTGGGATGATCGAGCCTGCCTACTTCGTCGATCTGCAGCACGGCGTGCGGTACAACGGGAAGCGGTGCATGTTCTGGCACCTGCATGCCCTCGTCTGGGGTGTTTCGCGTAAGGAGCTAAAGAAGCGGCTGCGAAAGCTAGTGCGCGCGGGCTACTATAGCGCAATCGCCGATGGTCTGCGCGCTACTCACATCCGCAAAATCAAACAGGGTCGGCTGCCTAGGCATGTGGCCTATTTGCTGAAATCGCCGTGCAAAGGTTATCGACTCTCGGTGTGCGCTAAAAAGGATCAATTGGGGAGGCCGATCACCGACGCTAGTGGTGCGGTTGTGCAGCAGTTCAAACAGGGCAAGGAGGATCTGCGGCACGGAGATAGGATCGTAATTTTCCAAGCGATGAAGCATCTTCACCTTGATAAGCTCGCCGTTGCTGGCGGTGAGGGTGCAAAGCTTCTCAAAACTGTCAAGCGGCTCGCCTTGAGGGATGACACTGCGCTCCGAAGCTGCGTCCCCGGCCCAATCGAAAGAAAGCGCAGACGGGTCGCCATGGCGCGGCGATGGACGCCACTTTTCGCAACGAATCTCGCAGTTCTGCCTTCCGCAGCGTCTCCGACATCCATGTTGTAAATGGTTCCTGCGTGGCAAAGCCACGCCATTCGCAACGTGATTGTCGTGACAAGAGGAACAAATGGGTGAAGATCACATCGAAACGGAAAAGTATAGCACTGCTCGCGGCGGCCTCGACGGACCGAAGTTTGTCGAATCTATCTCAGGGCTGCTGTCGGACTTGGGTCGGCTGAGCGCGTTCGTCGAGGGTTGGAACGATGCCATTTATGTCGCGCCGCCACCTTTGGCTTCCGTCGGCCACGAGGTCGATAGAGATGCCGTTCTGCTCGATCACCTAGACGCGAGCCTTACCGGCTCTATGTCCCGGGTGGTGGACCTGCTGGCTATGATCCGGGTCGCGCGAGCGGCGCTTGAGCAGGGAGGGGCCAAGTAGCAGGCTCAAGCTAATGAACTGCGTTACTTGATCGTGCAACGGATGAGAGCCCCGCCAGAACGGTGGGGTCTTCTATGTAGGGACTCAAGTTCTGCGGCCCGTTAGGCGGGGTCTAGGCTCAGAACATCGTGGCACTGATGCATCGCGCAGGACTACGCGGCTCTTATCGCTGGTGGCTTGCTCGTTGTAGCTCTTTAGCAGCTCCGGTGCGTCAATGAATGAGCATTCGCCGCTTCTCGCGAAGGCACTTGTAAAGAGAAGGCTAGTGAATGCTCGTGAGGATAACATGGCAACCAAGGCTCTCAGTGAATTGAACAAGCAGCAGCGTGCGGCAGTACAGCACGGATCCAGACCGCTTCTGATTATCGCTGGCGCAGGAACTGGCAAAACGGAAACTCTGTCGAATCGAGTGGCCCATCTCATTGAGAATGGCGCGAGTCCAGACGAGATACTCTTGCTTACCTTCACCCGAAAGGCCGCTCAGCAGATGGCCAATCGTGCAACCAAAATCGCGGGACTGGCTCTCGCAAGACCGGTTGAGATTACATGGTCGGGTACTTTTCACGCGGTGGGTGCGCGGCTGATCAGAGAGTTTGCGCAGGATGTCGGGCTACTGCCAAATTTCACGATCAAGGACCGGGGCGACAGTGCAGACCTGATGGAAATGGTTCGGCAGAAGCTCTGCCTTTCTTCGTCAGAGGTCCACTTTCCCGATAAGGACATTTGCCTTGACATCCACTCCTATAGGACCAACGCGCGGCTGACGTTGAAGCAGGTCCTACGAACCAAGTTCTCTACTTACAAAGGGCAGCTTGCTCAATTTGTGAAGTTGTTCCGGGAGTATAAGCGTGCCAAACGCGAGCAGAACGTACTCGACTACGATGATCTGCTGGTGTACTGGCTGCGCTTGCTGAAGTGCCCCCAAGTTGCCGAACAACTAAAGGCCCGCTTCCGTCACGTTCTAGTCGATGAATATCAGGACACCAATCGCCTACAAGCGGCAATCCTAGTCGTCCTGAAGCCAACCGGGCGAGGTGTCACTGTTGTCGGTGATGATGCCCAGGCCATTTACTCGTTCCGGGCTGCCACGGTCGAGAACATCCGCGAATTTCCTAATCTATTTCGCAACGTGCGCGTGATTGATCTGGAGGAAAATTATCGGTCCACGAACCGAATCCTCCGGGCCTGCAATTCGGTCATCAACCTGTCGGAGCAAGCATATCGTAAGAAGCTGTGGTCGAGCCGTCCCGATTTTGGCAAACCTGAGCTACGGCTCGTTCAGGATGACGCCGAGCAAGCTCGATATATTGCCGAGAGTGTTCTCCGTGCGAAAGAAGGAGGCATACCCTTTAGATCGCAAGCCGTCCTGATGCGGTCGTCACACCACAGCCAAAAGCTCGAAATCGAACTCGCGAAGCGAAAAATACCATTTCAAAAATGGGGTGGTATCAAGTTCTTGGAGGCCGCTCACGTCAAAGACGTGCTGAGCGTTCTGCGTTGGTTGGAGAACTCGCGCGACGAGGTTGCCGCACTGCGCACCTTTAAACTGTTGTCGGGCATCGGACCCAGCGCGGCCATGCGACTCATTAACCGGCTTCGCGAGAGATCCGGCGGCTCATTGCGACAGGCGGATAGGCCCCCTGGTTGCGACTATCATCACTGGAAGGCGTTTGTGCGGCTTATCAAGCGTCTCCGACAAGGGAACTGGAAGGCCGGTCTGCGAGAGTTGGTTGCGTGGTACATCCCCATAATGAAGCACGATAACGTTCAACTTCGTACTGCGGATCTCCAGCAGCTATGTATCGTCGCGGCTGCCTATCGCTCGCGGGAGCAGTTTCTAGTCGAGGTTACCCTTGAACCGCCTGAAAGCACGATTTGCGCAGGCCCCACCCGCGAGCAATCCGCGGATGATCAGCTTGTACTTTCCACGATACATTCTGCCAAAGGCCAGGAGTGGGATTCGGTTTACATCTTGAACGCCATCGATGGTTGCATTCCGTCCTCGCGTGCTAGGGCCGGTGAGGAAATGGAGGAAGAGCGGCGGCTGTTGTACGTGGCAATGTCCCGCGCGAGAAACTATCTGACCTTGATGGTCCCACAACGCGTGTTTTCGTGGCGGCAGAACACCAGCGTCGTGGATCTCTTTATGCGGAGAACAAAATTCATACCATCATCGCTCGAAAAGAGGTTCGTGGTTCGTGTTGGCAATGTCCGCGGCCGACGAGGCACGGTAGCTTCCGTTTGATCGCCAATCGGTCGTGCATTGCGAACGGCAAACCCTGAGCAGAGCCTAAGTGTATTTTCGAGTGATGCACTATCCCCGTTTCTGTCTAGCAGTAGCCGTGCGGCAACGGGGCGGATCGATGGACCGCCCCGCTTGCATGAGGTAGGTCTCCGCTTAGTCGCTCCAATCGCCCTCAGGATAATCGCGAAGCGACCGCCTCCGCTTCCTTTTGATCTCCACGGCTGCTCGCGCACATCCGGCCAATCCATCGTGTAGTCGAGCGAATTGCCGCAGCCTAGTGGCCGGGACATCTTGTGAGTAGATGTATTCCAGGGCTCGTGCCCACCGGCTCTTTTGCTTATGGTCCGCGTCAGGCAGAACGGCCTCGATCAAAATGCGGATCGAGGTCATGCCTTTGCGCTGGGCGATGCCTAGCTGGTCAGCGAGGGCGCGAGCTGACCGCTTCGCGATTTTGCGATGCTTCCAATCGATATAGACGGAATAGACCGCTTCCACGACGTTGTAGATTTCGAACCGGCCGCCACGCAGCCTCAGTCTTGTTGCTGCTTTCATTGCAGGGCGAATGGCCGCTGCGAGTTCGGGCGACAAGCGCGTAGCGAGCCTTTTGTCTTGTTGGGTGGTCTGCATGGATGATCTTTCCCTTTTTCCTCAGGCGATATGTCTGAGAAATTAGGGTCGCCTGAGGCGATCATTCGTGCGGAAAAGCGGGTGCTATCTCACCCAGAAAAGATTGCCGATTCAGATCGGCTAAATTTCGCGAAAACAGTCGAGAACGCGTTGTTGAGCGGCATTCTGGACGACAGCAAAGATATGCGGCCACCGGGCCCGCTCAATGAATCGTACGAAGAAGCGCTCCCGCGACCCGGAGGTTGTCTTGCTGGGCAGCAAGTCGTTCCGCCGCCAATATCGCCACATAGAGCTCGCGGCGGATGTTCGACAGGAGCAACGTTACCATCTTGCCCGAGCCAAACACATGTCCTATCGGCAGTTTTCTGGCTACTGCGCACACCTCGGCGGGCTGTCGGATTAGAACCCGGCAGTTTTTGATATCCATGGCCGCGGAGACGATACTGTCCCTTAGCATAGTGAACCGCGCGCCGAGCGGTCTCCCATCGTCGTCCAGACCGACGACATAGACCTGTTCGAATGCCGCAGGTTCCGATTTCTGACCCATTGAGAAGGTCCTTGGTGGATCGGAGTTTGACGGCTTTGGCGAACTTCTCCGATGGACCATGTATGGTTGCTGATTGAAAGGGCCGGGCTCGCGATGGAGCCCGGCATCAGCGTTACGTCTATCCCTCGACCGAAGCGTATATCAGGAGGCCGGCAATAAAACTGATGATCCAGGCGACAGCGTAGTATGGCCGCTGCTTTAGGCGCTTCGCCCTTAAAAACAGATAGACGGGTTGGAATAGCACCGCAGTGACGCGCGTTATCCGAGAACCATACCCGGCCTGCTTCAATTTCCGATCATCGAGCCAACCGAGCAAAGCATTGACGAGAAGGGGTATCTGGAACGGCAGCCCTTTGCTCGGGTGATATGGAAATCCCAGTATCAAGGACCGAGCCGCAGCTTCCTGGTTGCTCGCGCTCACGGCTGCCTCAATCACACCGACAACGAGAGGCAAGAGCGCCAGCGTCCATACGTAACCATTACCGATGTGCTGAGCCGAAATCGCGGGCGGCTCCGCTGCAACAAACTCCGCGAGATCGCTTTCACGCAGGCTTTTCCATTCGGGCATGCCTTTCCGCCAAACCTGCGTGTCAGTCTTGAGCTCCTTCCTCTTCAATAGCTCTCTGATGGCCGAAGCGGGCACAGGTCCTTGCCGGGAGCCATTCGCCACGTAGTACCACTCTGTTGATGGCTGGTTGTTCGGGTCTCCGAAGCTTGGCAGCGGGGGTGGTGCAGACAGTTCTTCAGTCATTTTGGCTTTCCTGTTTCAAGGCAGTCTTTTGGAATTCGCCCTCGCTTCGACCCAAAATCTCGCTGATAGGGAATATAGTCCCTAGAGACTATATGCCCGATGATGCTCCATCGTGCAATGCACGATTGGCGCGTCATTGTTGGCAAGAATGTCCGGCGTATGCGCCAGCAGCGTCGAATGACCCAAGAGAAGCTGGCGTTCGAAGCTGACCTGGACTTGACCTACATCGGCGGGATCGAGCGGGGGCGGCGTAACCCCAGCCTCTTGGCGATGGCTCGAATTGCTGAGGCTTTGTCGGTGCCGCTCGTCAAACTCTTGAGCGAGCAGTGAGGGTATGCTTGGTCGATTGCGAGGGCGCTAGTATTCGTCCGCCCTCATGATCGTGATTATCCGTTCGGTGACGGAGGGATCTGCCGGGTTGGGCGAATGAAAGGTAAGCGATTTATCGTAGTAATCGATTTTGAACGCGACCTGGGTGCCCTCGAATTCAAAGACACCATAGTCATGCTCTTGGTAGGAACCGTTGGCCTGGCAAAAGTCGTCGAACGCTGCAATTGTTTTGACCAGACGTTTGACGGCCTCAGCCCCTAGTTCGGCGATCCCCGTAGTAATCACGGCGCCGCCGCCGAGGAGGTGCTGGCGAAGTTCGTCATTGAGCATGCGTATCCGGTCCGTGTGAAGGGACATGCCTGTTCTCCATAATGTCTGTTGGTTGGTGGGCCTGGCTCGCCTCTGCTGAGCGTCAGGCAGGGGCAGGTGGTCGAAGCCCGGGCCGTGGTCCGGGCTTGGCGCTAAGCGAGCAGGTTATTCTGGACCGGGGTTTACAAGCCCCACCTGAGCGATGTGCCGGACGTAGGTGCCCTTGTCTGGGTAGTCGCGAAGCCGAAGCGTTAAGACCTGGCCCTGGCGCTGGGTCACCAAACAAGGCCACCACCCAAACCCGGGGTCGTCGTCCTCGACGAGCACCAGTTGGCCGACAGCGATGCTCTCCCACGTTCGTGGTAGGCCAGCAGCAACAACGGCGCCTTCGTTTGCCTTTTCGGGGGATGGCGCTGGGGCGGGCTGTTGTACCTGACTTTCGTCGCCAGGCACATCGAGCGCGGCTTTGAGCTTGCCCAGAAGGTCCCGCCGGATCGGTGGCACGAATGCCTTGCCGCTGGCGTATAGTCTCCCAACGGGCAGCTTCATGCCGATCTCAGTGACTGCTGGCGAGGCCGGGTGCACGGACGCTAGCTTCATCTGCGCCGCGGCGCTGACGACTTTCTCGTTGAACTCCGCAAACCGTGCGCCCCTCGGCTTTCCGTCTTCATCAAGGCCGAAGACAAACAGCTTGTCCGTTGCGTTGGCCGTCTTCTTCTCTGGCTGCTTTCCCATGTTTCCCCTCCTCAAAAGCAGACGGGGCCCAATAGGGCCCCGTGATCTGCGGTTCTAACGATGTCATGGCTTGGCCATGGTGGCGGGCCAGGCGCCCGCTGAGGCAAACAAATCACGGATTTATCTCCATTACAAATTGCAAAGTCATTATTAGACTTTGTAGAACGAGTATAGACGAATCGTGCTGCGCCTTCAAGCAAATGGTGGGCGGTATCGTCGATCTAAATAATTGATTTATTAGTGTTTTTTGGTAATCTTAGTGGTATTCGGCTGCACCTTTGGTACAGGTGGCAATAGCCAATTTCACAGGCGCGCCGGTCGTCAATTCTGTTGCCGTTGCACAGGTTGAGGAAATCGGCAGAACACAACCTCCAGATGCTATTTTGAACGAAGCGGGGAAACCATGGCGGAAATGCACGATTGAAGCTGCTCGCATCGATACGGTCGGCCACCGTGCGAATGATTTCGGCGCAGCCGCCGCGGCCGTAGCAGGCGGCACCAAAGGCATGAGGCACGCCGCACTCCTGTACGATCCCGGTTCGAACGAGCCAATTATGGACCAGCGTGTCCACCGCGATCATGGCTTTGCCAGTCTCGAACCAGACCGGCCGAATGTTGCGGGCGCCAATCAGAAGCGTTGACAGCGTCATCGTCAGAATCTTGTCGCTGATGCCGTAAATGTTCCGAAGCGGACCAATCAGGGCTTCCTGCCGTGCGGCCTCTAATTCCGGCCTACTCGCGCCTTGCGCGCTCTCCAGTTGGTGGTCGATCCAACCGACCAGGTCTCCGCCCATGATGTCGCGGACAAACAAGCCGAAGGCCCAAGCGAGACTGTTCAAGCGGCCGTTGCGTAAGCGGGGGCGCGGAAGGGGGCACGCGTCGATGTGGTCCGGCTCTGAGCAAGTAAAGCTCGTCTTGTCGTAGCGGCAGCCTTCGAAATGCCAGTAGCTGCGAAGCTTTGGACAGGAGGGCGCATCCCTAATGGCGGCCTCGATGTCGGCCCAACAGGCCGCACCGTGCTTGGCAACGTAGTTCCGGGCGACCTTGTCGCTAACTCCCTGGAGACTGAACGTCGTCAAAAGCCAATCAAAGATCGGGGGCGTACTGCCCAAAGCAATGGCTCGGTCCAGACCGGCTTCTCGAACTTCGTCGTCGATTTCGTCGAGAAACGACATGGACCCAGCCACAGCACAGACGGTCCGGATCAACCCATCTGCGCGCGCAAACGCGTCGGAGCCTCTGTTGAACGCGCGCGACTTCTTGCCGGAACGATCTCCCGGCAAGCGTGAAGTAGGAGCGCTGGTTATCAGATCAGTGATACTAGCCTCCGCTGCGCGTCACTGTCGCCATCTATGTAGCGCTGTGTGGTTTGAATGGACCGGTGCCCTGCGAGCAGCTGAACATCGCGCAACGAGCCGCCTGCCTTGTGCACCACGCGGGCGGCACGCGTGATGAAGGTCCGGCGACCGGAATGCGAGGAGCAGCCTTCGAAGCCGAGCTCGCTGAACGCGCGGTTGAACCAAACGACAATGCTCATTGGCGTCATTGCGCCGCCACGTTCCGATCTAATGACGGGCCCTTGGCCAACGCACATTCGTCGCGCCTCGATCAACGCCTGGCGAAGATCCGGATGAATCGGAATTGACCTGCCGCCGCGCTTCTTGGCGATATGGTCGCAAATGTTGAGCGTGCAGCCGACCTGACCACTTGGGTCAAGCACCATAGCCCAGGTCAACTTGGCTATCTCAGCGGCGCGAAGACCAGCCTTGACCGAGAGTAGCGCGACCAAACGGTTGCGAAGTGGGTGGCGAGAGCGCTCGGCGAAAAACAAGAGATCGTCGATATGATCAGTCGAAAGTGTCTTGGCTTGCTTGCCGGCCATCGTACTTAAACCAGTTACAGTAAGATTCTAGACAATCAGCCTCTGCGTGCAAGGGAAAATCTCGCATGTCTCAGACCGATAAGCTTCAATATTTTCTTATCAGTCCGCAGCTGCAGTGCGCTCGGCCTGCCTAAGATTCGTCATGTGCAAAGTGTGCAGCACGGTGTGCACAGACCGCTCGGGCAACGTAGTTGCGCAATGGCGAATGCAAATTGCAGTTCAGTCACGTTCAGAAAGAGAAGGCGAGATTGTCTGCCGCAAAGGCTTGTAAAGGATGGGACCGTGACCGTTGTCTCGGGCAGAGCGATGCTCTGAACCAGTGGAGATTAGTGTTGGGTGAAAACTCAAAGATAGAATGGTGCGATCATACGTTCAATCCGTGGATTGGCTGCCAAAAAGTCTCGCCGGACAACGGCCGAAGATCAGAAGCGATTTGATCTCCGGTGGAAACGTCTAAAGAAGGTGCCAGCGGTTGTCCGCTTCATCTCTTACGAGCCTGCTCTTGGGCCGATGCGATTGCCTTCCAATGGGTTACTGCCGGAATGGCTAATATGCGGAGGGAAAGTGGGGCGGATGCCCGTTCTATGGACCACGCAATGGGTTCGTGACGTCATCGCCGACTGCCACCGTTCCGGTGTGGCGCCGTTTCATAAGCAGTGGGGTTCGTATCAAAATAGCCCGCTTGTCGTAGAGAAAGGCATGTTGGCTCGTGAAGCACGAGAAATCTATGCAGAAGGGAAGGGTGGCGCATTGGTGGACGGCAAGCTCGTTCGCAATTTTCCAAGTCCGGACTAAACTCGAGCGGTCCTGATAAAGGTTCGTCTACGGCCGATATCTCTGATAGCGTCTGCACAACAATGCCGTCGGCATCACCACCGTGCCGACGGTCGATTTGATCATGGCGCCAGCCTTGGCGTAGCGCGCACCTCAGCCGCGTAGACGCAGAGCAAGGGAGCGCGAAACCTAGTCATCCCTGGCTGGGGAGGATCTCCCGCGTGCTCCGTATGCGTAGCAACGAGGGCGACGTTTTGGGCCAAGACCGGGACTGATAAGGAAATCAGAATTTTCTTATCAGTCATGAAGCGGATGGTTCAATTCGTACGCTCTGGGCAAGCTCGATACGAGGCCGGACGCATAAGTCAAAAATCAATCTTGTAAAGTAGTCCGCGACGACAAAGACCGTTGCGAATCTCAACCCTATCAAAGATTGGAATGTCAAAATGAAATCGAAAAAGAAGCAGAAAAAGTTGCGTGGCCAATTTCTATCTGGGCATGCGCTGTGGGCTGAAGCTAAGCGTGCTTCGGAGTTGTTGCAACAATCGCATTTCAGGGCCTATAGCTTGTACGAAGACATTGCCGACCTTCAAGGCTCGATATCGGACGCTGTGGTCCACTTAGAAGGATTAGTTAAGGCCACTGACGAAGAGGATGTGAATTTAGAACAGCAGAAAAAAATACGCGCGATGTTGGTGCGAATCCGGAAATATTATCGCCAAATGGATAGCGCCAGTGAACCTTTCTCGTTTATGCTAATCGCTGAAGATCTACTACGAGCGATGGATGAGCTTGCGCAAGAGCTTGATGTGCCGTTGCGGGCGGTAAAAAAGTTGGTCCACTATTTTGAATGAGTGTAGTCGCTAGTGCGCGACGTTGGACATTCGTTGCTCACGTCGGCTCTAGTTGGCGAAGTTGGTATCAACCTGGGCTAAGCCGAGTTTCGGCTTGGCCTGCCTTTCGACCGTTCCTTCGATTGCTCATACCGATAAGGGTTTCGCAGAGACCTTATCAGTTCTGAAACTGGATAGGATTTGAGAGTCTCCTTATCAGTAAACAAACTGCCCCCGTTTGCGACCAAACCTTATCAGTGCTGTATCAGGCAGGCAGCCGATCCGGCAATGCACCGGCGAAAGGGACGCCAATCACGCGCATTCTCGCAGCGAGTTGCGTGGACAATGTCGGAACTAGAAATGGCCCCCGTATAATCACGGATGCAAATAAGGATATTTCAAGAGCATTTTGGCGAGCGAATAGATGCCAGCTTCCGAATAAACGGTGCGTTCTCTGGACCTCTCGGTTTTAGCTATTGGTGTCCGTCGTCACGTTTGGGGCGCGACCCATGGCTGGCAACAGGCTACCGCTTGGAGTTAAGGCCATATTCCACGTGAGCGCCCTGCGTCCGACTTTTCCTTTGGATTACGCGAGTTGGCCGCGGTTGCGCTAGGGACAATACGTAAGTTGCGATTGCAGCGGCCCGCGCAGCCTTTAGAACGGACCGACGATGCGGGCAAGCGCGTTCACTAATTGTTCGAATCGCGAGCGCGCCTAAGCTCACTTTCTAAAACTCCGCAAGCGTGAGAGGGCCATCATTCAAGGATCGATAAGCACAGGGTATGCGCTTCGGTCCGGAATAAGTTCTGGGGGCGTTATTCTTGATCTCGAGTGCAAAGCTGGTTTGGTCGCCATTCGTCAGGGCGCCGATTCTCATCGGTATCTTTGTTGCGTTCTACGTGATGTCAGGTCATCTGCCTCTCATCGTGGAACACGCGAATCCCATTTTAGTTCGCGAGGTCCTCGAGGAAGTCACTCGAAGTAACATCGATAACGTAAGCCGGCCCGAGTTTGCCTACGCACTTGCATCAGAGATCGTGCGCTGTGCCGTCGCAATCGCGTTCGCGCTCCTTCTGGGTGACGTGGTTCCTGTTCGCTTCCTACTATGGCGTGCCCGACGCAAGGTGGAGAAATTGAAGGACCAGAAGGAATTCGAGGCCAACTACGACGCACTTAACCAGTCGCTTGCAATCGATCCGCTCATCGGTGCTGCTTGGTTCGCCTATTCAAAGACCCAAGTCAGCGAGAAAGTGAACGGTCGGGTTATTCGGTTTGCGACGGTCCGTCCCCAGAGCTTCTTCAATTCCGGCCTGGCGCGCGAGCACATGTTCAGTCTGCGCCTTATGCCGAGCATTCCTGGCTATTTCGTTGGTCTCGGTCTGCTCCTCACGTTTATTGGGTTGGTGATCGCGCTCTCGAAGGCTTCCCACGGCACAGGCGCCTCCGCGAACGACATGACGCAATCTTTGCGCGAGCTTCTGAACGCCGCGACCTTCAAGTTCTCTACGTCCATTGCCGGCCTCTTCTCATCAATCGCTCTGAGCATCTTTTTTCGGTCGTATGGCATCCTCATCGATATGGGGTTTGATCGTTTCTGCCGGGCGTTGGAGGCGCGCACGTCGGCCGTTTCGGCCCAGGCGCTGGCGATCAAAAATTTGGATCTTGGCCAGCAGCAGCTTCTGCAGCTGCGCGAGATGAATACGGATCAGTACTTTCGGAAATTGGGGGAGGCGATCGCTCCCACAATCGGAACAGCAGTCGCTCAAGCTGTGGAGCCACTCTCGAGAACGCTCGAGGCTACGGCCACTCAGATGGAGAACGCGACCAAGACTGGAACTGAGGGGCTGCTGGAGCAATTTAGCGAAGTAGTCCAGGGCAGCGCTGGTCGGGAGTTACGCGAGATATCGGCCGCACTTGCCAGCAGCGGCGAGGTAATTCGGGCCATGCAGGAAAAGCTGGCTTCGACAGGAGACGCGTTCGCGACAAAGATCGAAAGCGCGACCGACAACTTCGCGCGTCTGGTCGCGGATGCTACCGAGAAGCTTTCGCAATCTAGCATCGGCGGAAAGGAAGCCGTCGAGCATGCGGTCCAAACCCTCACGTCGGCTGCCCAGGAAGCTCGGCATCTGGTCCAAGCTAGTACAGAAGCTGCGTCGAAAAGCGCTACGGGAATCATGGAGGAAGGTCTGCGGGACGTGCTGGCCAAGGTCGGAAGCCAGATGGATGGATTCGGGCAGGTCATGTCGAGCCTTCAGGAGGTGATGACGCGGGAATCCGCCGAAGCTGCCGCCCGATCTCGTGAAGTTATCGAGAAGCTGGCGAGCTCGACGGCCAAGGCTTCCGAAGACGGCGCCGGAGCCATCCGCTCGGGCATTGGGGAAATGCTCGACGGTGTCCGGACAGAAGTCGCGCGCGCGGCAGAGGGCTTCCGCGTGGCCGAAGAGGAAATGCGTCAGCGCTCTCAAGAGCAGATGGAAGTCCTCCAATCGCACATGCGCAAAGTCACCGAGCTGGCGGCGTCCGAGGCGAACGCCTCAGTGGATCGCTCGCGCGCCGCCCTCGATGGGGTCATGGAGGCCGCATCCAAGGCCGCCTCGCACACGGCGGAGGCGCTACGCTCGGGGATGGGTGAAGTCCTTTCCACTATGCGTTCCGACGTTGAGCGACTGTCTTCCACGTTTAAGGAGACGGAATCCGCCATGAGCCGCCAAGCGGAAGGCCTCCGCCTGAGCACTGAGCGCTCCGAGAGCGTCGCTCTTTCATTCGGAAAGGCCGCGGAGGCAGTTGGGGCGGCAACCCAGCCACTTGTGCACGCCTCGTCGCAGATCGCAACGTCAGCTCAAGAGATGTCGCAGTCACTGCGCGCCTCCGTCGTCGAGTTGCACGAAAGCCAAGGTGCAGCACGACAGCTCGCAGAGTCGCTCCTCGTCCAGCACCAGGCACTCCAGACGCTCTGGAGCGAGTATTCCGCCAAGTTCGAACGTGTCGACGCGTCTTTGGCGGCGGCCGTCGGTTCGATCATCGAGGAGTCGAACAAGTACCAAGAGTCCATCAAGGACTTCGTTGGTCAAATCGACACCAACTGCGGGCGCGCCATCACTGGTCTGTCAGGAGCGGCGGCCGCACTAGAGGCAAACACAACAGATATTGCAGAGGCATTACAGGACTTTCTTGGCAGGATCGCGCAGCGAGAGGCAGCGGAGTAAACCGCGATGAGCGAGATCGAACTAGACGCGGGATCAAGTCACGAGGCGGAGGACGAAAACTACTTCATCTCCATGACCGACATGATGGTCGGAATGCTATTCTTGTTCATCATTATGCTGATGATGTTCGCGCTCAATTTCAGGAAGGGTGACGAGGATGCAGAACGCATCCGTAACTGCCTCCAGGCAGTCGTCAACGAAAACGCCGCATTAAGCGCCGACGTCAATACGAAGATTGCGTCGGTCCAGCAGACGATCCGCGGGCCGATTGAGGCACTGCAGGTCGCGGCCGACCAGCGTCAGAAGCTTCTCACTGACATTAAGTCAAGACTGGAGGCGGAGGGCATCCAACAGGTCGAGATCGACGAGCAAAATGGTGTGGTCAGGCTGTCTGAGCGAGCCATCCGGTTCGATCCGAACAAATCCGATTTGGACTCGGCCGCGCGGGACAACGTGGCGCGTATAGCGCGCGTGCTCGAGCCGATCATCCAGCGCTATTCAGCGTGCCAAGACGGAGCGACGGACCATTGCTCCGGCCATCGCGGCGCTGTGCTTGAGACGGTCTTCCTGGAGGGGCACACTGACTCCACGGGAGTGGCCGACCCAGTCCAGCGTGATCGCAACAATTGGCAGCTGTCGACGGAACGGGCAACCAACACCTATCGTGAAATCCTCGCCGATCAGCCCGAGCTGCGGCAGTTCCGGAACCGTCGTGGTGAGCAGATCCTTTCGGTCGCGGGGTACTCTTCTACACGTCCAATCACAGCGGCAGACGGTAGGGACGTCTGGGCCAGAAACCGCCGCATCGATCTCCGGTTCGTGATGGACGCTGAAACCAAGTACGGCATCGACGACATTCGCGCGATCAAGACGCTCAACGACGAGATCCGACAGCAAATCGAGCGCATGGCGCAACTTAATCAGGAAGGGACCTCTCGATGCCGCTGAAGGCAGCCTTGGAGGACCTGCGGACGTTTCGAAGCGTTCGCTTCGACGTTCCTAGGCAGCTCGCTACCGAGGCCGCGGCAAGCGCCATACGCCCGCCAACAGAATCAGTCGAAGTTCGGGCTCCGCCCGACCTCGACGAGATCGCAGAGCGGATCAGACGCGCGCTCATCGCAGGATTGTCGCCGAACTCGTCGGACATGCTCCGCGCTCCCTGGTGTGTCTGGGACGGCGTGAGCCCGTTGGCGGATGAACCCGAGCTGCTTGATCGATACCTACGCCTCGTGGAGTCCTTCTCGCGCAAGTCGCACTTCCGTAGGCTCGCCGGTGCCTATGCCGTGCGGTTCCCTGAAGATTCAAAGGCGCTGCAGGCTGTGGCCGAATGCCTAGCCCGGCTCGCGCCCAAGTTCACCGGCGCTTGGTCGGCCGCACATCAATCGTTTCGTATCTTCGATGCCGCAGAGGCGCCGGCTCGCGTAGCCTCGGCTGCTATCGTCCGACATCTATCGCCATCCGAACTCCTATCCATTGAAGGTATCGGCAACCTAGCGGCGGAGGCGGGGTTGGCCGAAGCGGCATTTGCGGCGGGACTTCGCCACATCGCAGCCGCCGAAATGCAACCGGCCCATCGGCTAGAAGCGGTGTCGTCCTGGTGCGGCAAGAGAAAAGCCGGCGCGCCGTTTGAAAGGCATCGCGGACTAGTGGCTGACTCTCTCGTACTGCCTCACGCAGGCAACATACCAGAAAAGCCCATCCGCGACCGCATGCTCGCGTTTCTCCTCGGCAAATTCGGCGATCCGAGGACGCGCCAGGCAAAATGGTCGCCGATGAATTGCACAAATGTCGTCAAGCGCTGGCTCATCGAGCAGTCATTGCGGCAATTTCTCGATGTCGTCGACGAGATCGCACTGGAACGACACTGGAAATACCGCAGGGCTTTCTGGACCTCCGTTTATGATAGGAACCTCATTTCCGACGCGTGCGTGATTTTCGACAAGACCGGAGCCGCGCGCGCTCGTCGGATGTTCGATGGCGAAACGCCCTACTCAATTTGGAGCAAGGGTGGAAGCAAACCGATCGAGCGCGGTCACTCGTGTCTTCTTCTGCGTATCGGCAACGGGCTAGTCGCCGAATGGAGCCACAACGGAAGATGCAACATCTGGCACGACGCTCAAGATCCGAGCGCGCCAGAACTTCATTCCGAAAGCTACATGTCCAACGACGTAATGGCCCCGGCTTCCGATCGGCGTTGGACAAGGCGCGCATACAATCACGTGGCACCGGACGGCTACAGCTGGCAGAGCAAGGTAGCTGACGAAATTTTTGCCCTTACTAACACACGGATCATGCAGAGCGAATACACGGTGAGATAGGCATGAGCACGAAGTTTCTTTCGACATGCGAGAGCGAACATGTCGCCGTACGGCTCGTCCAGCCACGGAGTCTCGGAATCGGAGCCCCGAAGGAGCTCGGCCAAGACGCGTGGGCGTCTGTTGAAGACCGGTTGCAGCCCATCGCTCGACGCCTAATCGCGCTCGCGCGCGATAAGGTCGCGACCTGGGACGGAAACAAGCTTCTGATTCCCAATGACACGGCCGCCGAATTCACTTCGTCGTTTGGCGGTATGATCGGACTGCCTGGTCCCGCACCAGTAATGGTGGACGTCTCATTCGCGGGCACCCTAAGTAGCGATCCCTCTGTTCGCCTTATCTGGAAAGACACGAGCTATTTGATCATTGACTCGCAGCGGATGGGCATTCTGTTGCAGTGGGGCGGCAGGTCTGGTGTTCTTCAAGGAGCGCTCCTCCAACTCGTCGCCGCAGCCGAGGCGTTCAACGCCGTCGCGCAGAAGACAATCGAGGAAAGGGTGGAGAAGTGGGCCGCTGTCACGGCCGCGCTCGCACGGGTCGACCCGGCTATGGTCGAAGCTGACGAATTTACTAGGAGCTTCACTGTCTTTCAGGCTGGCTCATTCTCGCTCGATGTTCGAGACATCCCCGGCTCGCTTGACTTTGTTCCCATACTTATGAGCCGCAGCAAAGCCAGGTCTCTGGATGACAACGCCCCAGCTCTCGATACGGACGGCGAAACAGACCAGAACCCTTTCGACGAATTGGTCGACGAGGAAGCAAATCGGCTTTTGGCTGCGACCGATCAGTCTGCCTTCCAGCGTGCCTTCGAGGGCGAACACGAAGTCAGCCGGGCCTATCGGTTACGCCGCACGACGTACGTACTAATCGACCCGGATCTGCGGGGGGCGCTAAGAATCGTCAAGAATGCTCGTTCGGCACCGGATGCTCAGAAGCGAGAATTCGTCAAGAACCCGCGCGCAGCCATCGCGAAAGAGCTCGGACTTGGAGCGTCCGATGGCCTCTCCAGCGCGCTATTCGTGGAGACTCGCCAATACTCCGACCGGGTAACTGGACTCGGGCTGTGGGAGCGCCCCGAGCTATCGTGGTTGTCGAATTCCTCCACGCAATGGCTGCCCGAGCGGTTTCCGGTACGATTGGGTGACTCTGAGGTCGAGGTTACACGGGAAGAAGTCGAGAAGCTGCATGATGAGTGTCGTCAGGCCGAGGCAGAGAAACGGGACAACGTTGCCTTCAAGGGCGCCGAGATCCCCGTGGAGGAGGCTCGCCAGATACTCGGACAGGTGATCGGAAGCGCTGCTACGGACCCTGATTTGGCCATCTCGTCTGATGCGGAAGATCGGTCGCGCGGGAACGAGACAGAACAGCATAACCACAAGGGCCCGTTCGTCGTCCAGATCAAGACCAACTTCAAGGATGTTAGCTACGAAGCAACACTGGTACCACGGCGCGCGTTCGTTGAAACGACCGCGCCCACCGAACGCCTCGGCAGAAATGCTTTCAAGCCGCATCAGGCCGATGGCTTCAAATGGCTGATCCACTCGTGGCTTGCCGGCTGGCAAGGTGTTCTTCTTGCCGATGATATGGGGCTCGGAAAGAGCTTCCAGTCGCTCGCATTCCTCTCGTGGATTCGCAAGAACTCTGAAATCCAAACGCGTAATAAGGGTAGCCGATCGCTTCCCATCCTCGTTGTTGCTCCCACCGCCCTTCTCCAAAACTGGATCAAGGAGGCGGGACTGCATCTCGTTCCAGATGCGCTCGGACCGAACAGAGCAGATGTCTTCGGATCGGGCATCCGCAAGTTTAGGAACATGGAGCAAACTACTGCAAACATCGAACCGCTTGACTGGCGCAAGATCGCTGACCACGACTGGGTATTGACGACTTACGAAACCCTCGCCGACAACCACGTGGCCTTCGCGAAGATAAGGTTTTCCGCTGCGGTCTTCGATGAGATCCAGAAGATAAAGGAGCCGGGCACCCTGAACACATGGGCGTCGAAGGCGATGAACGCGGATTTCGTCCTCGGGTTGAGCGGTACTCCGATCGAGAATCGTATCGAAGACCTATGGTCGATAATGGACCGCGTGTCGCCGGGCCTGCTCGGTGATCTTCAGACATTCTCCAAGACCTATCGTGATGCTGACATAGACCGGTACCGCGCGCTGTCCGACCTTCTTCTGAAGCCGAGCACGAGCGCGCCCTCGATCATTCTGCGTCGGATGAAGGAGGACGTGAAGATCTCGCTTCCGAGCAAAACAGTAGTTCCATACCCTGTCGAGATGCCGCCGCTGCAAGCGAAGTATTACGACGACGTGGTCGAGAAGGCGCTGGCGCCGAGCGAGCGCAATCGAGGTGCTATGCTCGAGACCGTCCAGCGGTTGCGAGGAATCAGTCTTTTTCCGGGAGATCCCAGCAAGTTTGACCTGACTAAGCGAGAAGATTGCCTCGCTTGGATTGGCCAATCAGCAAGGCTCGGGAAGACCTTTGAGATACTTCGAAACGTCCAGCGTCGCGGCGAGCGTGCTCTCGTCTTCGTCGAACACCGCGCCATGCAAGTAATGTTGGCGGAGGCGATCGCGACCGATATGAACATTCCCCGCCCGATCATCATCAACGGCAGCACGCCGGGAGCAAGACGACAGGCCTTAGTGGACGATTTCGAGGAGGGGCGGGAGTCGTTCGATGTCATGATTCTCTCGCCGAAGGCTGCTGGCGTCGGTCTGACAATCCTGTCTGCGAATCACGTCGTTCATCTCAGCCGGTGGTGGAACCCCGCCGTCGAGGACCAGTGCAACGATCGGGTTTACCGCATTGGACAGACCAAGCCCGTCACTATTCACGTGCCCCTAGCGCGCCACCCGAAGTGGGGAGACAAATCGTTTGACATGTCGCTAGATCGACTTCTGGCTAAAAAACGAGAAATGTCCAAAGGCCTGTTGGCCCCGCCTGTTTCCGAAGGTGATCTCGATGAGGTCTTCGACGACCTCAGGAAATCTGCCTAATCATGCAAGTCTTTGCGAAGCGGTGCTACGAATTTGATCCTGTCCGAATTCCCGTCGCTTCCTTCGGAAGTGACGGGAATTTGGACATGCTCATCTCCATGTGGGGGCCGGGAGACCTTCTGGTCTTCGTGGGCACACAGGGCGAGCCAACACTAGCCGGGCAACGGGGTAGACTTCTCGGGCTCGCTGAATTCGCGCCCATCGCAGTGGCCACCGAGGATTTCGTCGATCGGTCCGGGTTACGTGCTCACGATCTTAATCTCGACGGAACCTTCGTCTACCCGAAGGCACTGCCGATACTGCGCGCGTGGCGCTTCGACGATCCCCGCATGAAGCTCATCGACGTATTGAAGGAGCAACTTACGTACGAGGCGACGATACGCGCTGTGCTTCTCGACGCGGACGACTCAACCACAGTGCTGGCGTTGCCAAGGACGGAGATAATCTTGCCGCAGACCGAGATGCCTCTTAGCGCCACCTTTGCGAAGCCAACTACTGGCCCTCGTCCATCTGATTGGTCCGGAGAGATGTCCAGAACCGCCGCTGTGACTGCCTACACCTATGCGCTGCGTTTCGGCAGCCGCGACCTCTGGAAGATCGGCCACGCCCAGGACCTCGCCGCAAGGCTTCAGGACATTAACAAGCACATTCCGCACGAGATTCTCGGCGAGAAGTGGGGCCTAGTTATGCAGCAAGAGTGGCAGTCTTCGGTCGGCGCCTACGAGATGGAGCAGCGAGTGCTCGCGCGACTTCAGATGCACAGGACCGAGGGTGAAAGGGTGCTTTGTCAGGGCGCGGTCGTTATCGCTGCTTGGAGATCCTCACTGCGGGAGAATTGAAAAGAAAAGCTAGGAAATCGAGCTGCTACCGCAACCTACGTCGTCGCCCAAGCCAGCAGCGCCGCCCGCACCCCGACCCGCCTTGGGCGCCAACAGGATGGTGCGCTAGCACCGCGCGGCAAGCCAATTGCGGTCCACTTCGATGCAAACGGCCATTTATTCGGCTGCTTCAACCGCTGGAGCTTTGAGCTCCGCGAACTTGGCGGCCATCGTCGGATTGCCCCGCGTCAGCTTCTTAATCGTGACATCCTGGGCCTTGTCGTTCGCCAGGCGCAGGTTGCGGTCAGCCCCGATCAACGCATCTTTTGTCTTCTGTAGATGGTCGATGGACTTATCAATCTCGTTGATCGCCGTCTGGAAATTCCTGGAGGCAAGATCGTAATTCTTGGCGAACCCGTTCTTGAAAGTCTCAAGCTGATTCTCAAACTGCGTAACATCTATGTTTTGCGCCTTAACGAGCGCTAGCTCTGTCTTGTATTTCAAAGAGTTGGTGGCCGCGTTTCGCAGTAGCGTGATCATTGGCAGGAAGAACTGCGGCCGGATGACATACATCTTCGGATAGCGGTGAAAGACGTCAACGATACCGGTATTATAAAGTTCGCTGTCGGGTTCGAGCAATGAGACCAGGACGGCATACTCGCAGCCCTTTTCGGCGCGATCCCGATCGAGTTCCTTGAGAAAGTCCTCGTTCCTGCTCTTCGTAGCGGTTCTATCGCTCTCGTTCTTCATCTCGAACATGATAGAGATGATCTCGGTGCCGGCGTCGTCTGAGTCCCGAAAGATGTAATCGCCCTTACTGCCGGTTCGAGCGTCGTTATCCTTCTCGAAGTAGGCCCGCGGAAAGGCCATCGAGCGCACTCGGTTGAACTCAGTCTCGCAGTGCTGTTCGAGCGTCTCGCCAACCATCTTGGTCGACAGTCGGGCCTTCATATCCTTCAGGCGATCGATCGTGTCGTCGCGATCCTTGATCTGGGTCTCGTACTTGTCTTTGAGCGACTGTTCAGAGAGCTGCTTTTCAAGCTGTACCTGCTTGATGCCGTTCTTCAGCTCATCGCGCTCTTTTTCGATCGTACCTACGGCCTGGGTTACGGCGAGCTTTTTCTCGAGCTCAACGGCCTGGAGCTTGGCTTGCAACACTCGGATTTCCTCTTCCTTGGCAGCAGAAACCTTGTGCAGCTCGCTGGCCAGAAGGGCGTCGGCGAGCTCTGACGAAGCCTTCTTCTCGCGTTCAGTCTGCGCGAGCGCGTTCGCGAGCGTGTCTCGCTGTTTCTCCACTACGCTGAGAGCTTCGGTGACGGCGAGCTTTTGATTGACCGCGCTCGCCTCAAGCTTGGACTTCAGTTCCTGAATTTCGGCATCCTTGGCGGCCCCGGTCTTCTGCATATCGCTGCTAATAGTTGCCTTGGCCAATTCCACAGCGTTCCGCTTGTCGCGCTCGGCCAATTCCAGCCGCTGGTGCAGTTGTTTTTCAAAATCTCCGTCACGGACCTGCTTCAGAATCTCGGCATAGCCGGACTCGTCGACCTTGAAGGCCTTGTCACAGTGGGGACAGATGATCTCGTGCATGTTTCCTGACAGAGGGCTGGTGCGGTTGCTGTTGAAACTTCGAGTAAGCTTGGCCCGACCTCGACGGTCGGCTTTCCGCGGATTCTCCGCCGCGAGAACAAAATTAGAACAAATTGACTTGGCCGGTCAAGCCGCGCGCAACGCTTCCGCGCGATTTCAGCCAAAAATCCCCAGGTTTTCCAATACGGTGAGGTGAGATGGCGGAAGCCCATGACTGAAATCGGCCGAAATGGAAGGCTCCGCCCTAGCTAATTTTCTCAATTGCGCCGCGCGCCACGGTTGCCTGAGTTCAAGGGCCTTAGAAGGCAGCTTCGATCGATTGGCGATCTTGAATTTGCAGCGACTCCCCGCCAACTTTGTCGATCTTCTGCGACTCGTCGAACAGAATGCTTATTCCGTTACCTACGAGTACAGCAGCCGGATGATCGCCAACGGTCTGTCGAGGATTGGTTTCTCGTCGCTCTCCTTCATCGGTGCAATCGTTCTTATTAATTGAGGTAGCCCATCTAAACTTGCGCGCCCAATGAAGTGGATGATGCACGCAGGCGCTACTCGCTCGATCCGGCCTTCGGGATAATCTTGTGAAGCCCCAAAGCCGATCGAAGAAGTGTTCAATCAATGTGGCGGCGCCGGTGAAGACCAATTCGTTTGCCCCGAAGCGATATATCCAGGGGGCTTGCGTATCACTCCGGCGGCGAGGCGATGACAATATTGGCGGGTGCGCGCTTGATGTCGGGCCGATGGACGATGCCTGCGAACTCAATATCGGAAGCCGAGCAGGCTGCCGCTCGGGTCAGTGTCCGTCAGCCGTAGGCGGACAAGCGCCTGATGGTCGAAGGTGGAGGAGAAGTCGCTCACCGGCACCATATCGGTGTTGAGCGTGCAGATGTATTGAAAGCCATACTTGGCGGACATCTCGGCGGCGAGTTCGAGCGCATGCGCTCGCTGCCGCGGATCGACACCGTCAAAGATGGTGCTGTCATGGATAAGGAAGTCTATGCCCAGACCGCGCTGGCGTGCGAAGCACAAGAGCATGAGATCATAGCAGAAAATCTTCATCTTGCTGATGCCTTCGCTCGGGCTGCCAGCGATCTCGACATCGAACTTGTAGCCCGTGTCGTCGATATCGATGACCAGGCGCCCCGGGGTCTTGTAGAGGTGTTCGGAGAAATCCGAGAACAAGCTGAGCGCTTGAGACCACAGCGGACGACGCTCTTCATAGTCGAGCGCGGCAGCGCGCTTGAGTTCGACCGTCTCGACCTTGATCGTGTCGGCTTTGGTCGTCATCTGCCGCAACTGGGTGATGCGGCTGGTGAGCTCGTCGACCTTAAGTCTGGTTGCGGCGAAGAGCTCCTGAAGCTGGGTTAATTCTTCAAGGGCCCCCTGTCCAGCAAGGGCATTGAGATATCCGGCTCGTCGTTCCGTTAGCGCCGCAATTTCGGCGTTTCTCGCCTCCAGGCCAACTTCGAGCGCGGCGATCTCGCTCGCGATAAACTGGCGACGATTGGTGACGATCTGCTCGTTGAAGGCCCGAGCAGCAGCCAGGGTCTTGATCACGGCGCCGGGCAGCGCGACGCCAGCCTCGGTGTACAGCGCTTCGAGGCGATCATCCGTTGGCGGGCCCTCGGCAACCACGGTCTCGCGATATCGATCGAGCCTGCGCCTATCGGTGATGTTCAAGTTGACTAGCGCATGGATCTCCGCTGTCAGCGTGTTCGCCTGAGCTTCGATCTCGCGGTATTGAGGCATAACCTGAAAGGTCGATAGGGCGGCGCGTTCGCGCTCTAGCTGGGTCGATAGCTGCAGTCGCTCTGCTTCAAGTTCACCGAGCGACGCCAGTTCACCATCGACTGCGCCCGTTTTGATGGCCTGTTTCAGAGCGTCGAGCGCGTTTCTTTGGTCCTTCAATTGCTGCCACATAACCGCCTTATCCCAGTCGAGGCCGAGCAGGAAGGCGTTGTGGACCTGAATGTCCCAGACCTTTTGATTGTCGAAGTATTTGAAGGGCGTGTTGTAGGCGGCGGGCTGGTTGCGATTGAAGTAGGAGAGCAGCGATCGGGCGGACGGCTTGTATCCGCGCCCAGCTGATGCCTCGGTGAGCCCAAACAGCGCCCAGGCGAGTACGGCTCTCCATTTCTTAGCATCGAATCCGGGCACGCCTTCCTTGTTGTTCGTCGGACGGAGCGGCCATCCTTCGGTCGGTCCTTCGATTGCGAAGAAGGAAGGCGCATCCGTCGCACGCGTGACGCAGACGTCACTGCCGGCGATGGTTAGGTCCAACGTGAATGCCCAGCCCTGCAGGGCGTCCACGCGGAGCCCTTTACCTGGGGCCGTGTTGCTGGCAAGGCAGAAGTCGATGATATCGATCAGGGTCGATTTGCCGAGGGCATTCGTCGTGTCTTTCTCGCCCGAGGTGTTCGAGCGGTCGGCGAGGACAAGGTTGACGCCAGCCGTGAAAATGATGCCGTGGAAGCCCCGTCGATTAGCACGCACTCGCCGTATCACGATACGACCCTCACGATGATGCCGTCCTTCAGGTCGATGGCGCCGATGAGGTAGAGGAGATTTGCGGCAAGCGCGAAGCGCTCGAACGTTCCTACGTTTGGTTCGCCTTTAAGACGCTCCCACAGTCCCGACACGGTCATGGGGGTGACGAGGTGAGCGAGCAGCGTTGCGCCCACTCCGATAAGCGCCTCTTGCTCAGCGATATGCTTCGTGGGAAGGATCATTTCTCGAACACGTCGCAGATCTCGAACAGATATATCAGGACTGAAATTCCCGCGGTGCGGTCGGCATGGTTTCTAAGGCCCCGCTGCGCGAACGAACACATTAACTCGAAAAGTTCGTCTCCCTGGTGGCCTTTTGCGCGAAGGAAGTAGTACTCCGCCAGGAAGCCGGCTTTCAGGCGTTCAGGAAAGTCCGGGTCTAGCTGCGTTTCGGCTTCGACGTAGGCCGCTACCGTGGCGCGCGACATCATCCCGGCGGCGATGATGTGACGAGAACCGTTCGTCAGAGCGTTTTTCTTTATCTTCTCGGCCGGCGCTACGAGGTCGAATGATCCGTTTGCCGTTGGGACCTGTGAGGTCACCCAAGAGACGGCTCGTTCGAGCTCGGGAAACTCCACGTCCGCGAACGCCTCTTCCATCGCTTGCCGGACTTGGGTCTCGTGGGTTGCCTTGAGCGCCCGCAGGGTAGGAGTCGGCCAATCGGGCTCGACCTTATCGATGATAGTGTGGTGGTCCGTGCACATGAAAATGAGGTTGTGCACGCTGTCGCGCTCGTCGTCGGTCATCGACGCGTCGTAGCGCGCCGCATTTGGCTTTTCCCCGCGTATGTGGGCGGCCTCGGCGACGTAGGTGTCTTCGCCAGATTTCGCTTCATAGGTGAGGTGCTTTCCGCATTTTGGAAAGGCGCACACGCCGCCGCTCCGGAATGCCAGAAGGACCTTCGTCGGATAGCTGGCGGCCATGCCTAGCTCGCCGCTCTGGATGGGTTGATCGTCTCAACGCCCTCGAAATCCGTTTTATCATCCGCTGCCACGATGATTTCCGTCGCAGCGGCCATTGTTAAAACGTTGGAGTCGTCGAGCATCACGTTGCAGAGCGCCTTCCTTCTCTCTCGCTGCTGGCCGAGCTGAGCCATTATAAATTCTCCGATTGTTTCGGCCGGTGCCGAGAGGGACTCCGTGAGAAAGGCAGCCGTACTGTTCATGATTCGAATGATTTGCCCACAATCGCCGAAACACGCCTGGTCTCGTTTCTTTCTTATCCCAACGGGCATAATGCCCGAGGCGCAACCCATTAGACAAGAGGGCTTTGCCGCTGACTACGATTCGCGGACAGGTCTTCCTTAGCCAACAGACGATTCCTGGTAGTCGTCTCTTACGTGTGGTCCGAAGGCTTGGCGGATACTATCACCGTTCGAATCGGCGAAGTTCGATTCGATCTGTAGTTTTGCTGCTTCTGGCGCTTGTGATTTCTTTGTTGCGCCGCGAATTGGACAGCAGGACAACGGCTGAGGAGCGCGCATCCCGTCCAGAGTGGGCTCGGAATCGGCTAAGAGCGGGAAATTCGAGGGGAGAGGGGAACGTCGATGCAGATCCACGGAAAAAGCCATCTGGCGGAAGCCCTTCAGGCTCTGTCAAGAATTCCAACGGACCACGACGGCCGCGTTGGCTGGGATTCGGCTAAACTTGAGCACGGCAGCTTTGAGGTCCTTTACAATCTGACATTCGATCCACCGATCGATGATTTTGAAAAGGATGCCGCTATTTGGTCTGCGCTGAATGAGTGTGCGCGGGCCAATGATTTCACCCCGCGATTCTTTATCCTGAAGCTGAGGACCTTTCTCGACGGGTTGTTTAGCAACAAGTCGCGGTCTTTCATGGCAGTAACCCAGGTCAATGCTCAAGCGGCTGCGCGGCTTCCAAACAAGATCATGTCGGTCGATGGATCGGTCGAGATCAGGGCGCGCCTGCCGCCGTCAAGCCTGAGAGTGATCCAGAAGTTGGACGGCTTCGATCGGCAGCGGCTCAATCTCCACGATGACTTTGCCTACCTCGTTATGAAAGTAAAAAGTCGGAACGACTGCGGGGCGCTCAATGCGGCCTACCGGAGTATGAAATACTCTCTTGGCATTCTGAACATGGCAACGAGCGGCTACGGGGTCAGCAAGCGCTTTGGCTTTCCGAACGCTCCGATCGGGACGTTTCTGTCGGCATCACCTATTTTCCTCATCGATACAGCATCCCGAAAGCTCGGCACCTGGCAATCTGAGAGTTATTACCCGACAACCTGGAAAAGAAATTTCTCCGTCTGGCAGCGGCAGGATGCTCCGCATATTACGAAGTTCGCCAAGAACGTCGCTTCCGACCTCGCGCGGATCGACTTCAAAGAAAAACTGGTCCGCGCGGTATTGCTATTTCAAGAGGGACTTGAAACGAGCCACGTCGAGGTCGCCCTTCTAAAATTCTGGACCGCAATTGAAGTACTGTGTGCGCGGGAGGAGCGAGAGCCGGCACAGCGCGTGGTGGAGCGCGCGAGCTCGATCTTCGACAATTTCCCGCACGCTGCCATGCGTCTGAACTTCATTCAGGACTATCGCAACCGCGTGGTTCATCGCGGCGAAGCAAGTGATCACGCGCTACTGTGCGCGCAATATGGCAGCCTATACCTGGCGGCCCTCATTCGGTTCTTCCTTTGGAATATTTACAAGTTCAGGAAGCGCGACCAGATACTAGACTTTCTTTCGTTACCGCTCGATATGCAAAGGCTCAAAAACAACATCGACCTAAACCGTACCCGATTGAAGGCTGCAAGGCGCATGGCGGCGAGGGAAGCCGAAACTCGTAACAACTAACGGCGGCAACGTGAGCACAGAGATAAATTGCTTGATGGCACTACCCCGAGATTGCGCCGACTTGCCGCTGATGAGGTTTAGTCGCAAATGGAGTCGGTTCATCGACTGATAAGGTTTCTAACAAAACGGAGTCAGTTCGCGGACTGATAAGGAAAGACGTGAAACCTTATCAGTCGGACTGGCCGCCGCTGCCCTTGGCAGCGTTCCCTGGACCGGATGGTGCCGATCCTGAAGCGCCGCCCAGGAGCTCCCTCTTCAATCTCTGACGAATTTCGCGACGTTGACATCTTCGCCTCGCGACCGTCGCAGGACTGCCATCGCGCTATCACGCGATTCGAACAGCGCCTTGCGCACGACTCGTCTCGGCCTTCGCTCCGCTGGGCGCGGCGATCGCCTTGGCGGCAGCGGCCCAGTCGGCTGCCGTAACCCGGCGCTGTTCTGCGGTCAGTAAATCGAGCGTGTGCTCGCGCGAGATCAATCCCCAAAGCGAGCCGCGCGGCCTGAATATGCCTGAGCGATTCTGATCGGGCTTTTGCGCTGCACAATGGCGCTCACGCCGGCGGCCGCGTTGACTTCCTGCTTCTGTGGGATAAGTATAGACATATTGTCGTCGAGGGAGCCGCGCCATCATGCCGCCAATCTATATCTCCTACTTGAACCGCCTCGACATCGACGAACTCAAGATTACCGACGAAGAGATCCTCGCGGCCATCGAAACGAGTCTTGCGGCGCAAGGAAGAGGTGACACGGTTATCGAGCCCCGCGTCCATCTCGAACCAGGCGCCGCCAACGGGCATTTCAACGTTTTGCGTGGGGCGATAAAGCCGCCGATCGATAGGGCTGGAGTCAAGATCGTCGGTGACTTCGTAGACAACTACAAGCTCGGTCTTCATTCGGAGCTTGGCATCTTGGCCCTGTTTGATCCTCGGACCGGCGCTCCAAGGGCAATCATGGATGCGAGCGGAATCACCGACATGCGAACCGGGGCGGTCACGGCGATCGGTGCCAAGTATTTGGCTCGCAAGAACTCAAGAATACTTGGTCACATCGGTGCGCGGGGGACGGCCTATTGGAACGTGCGGCTGCTTGATCATCTCTTCGACTTCGATGAGATCCGCGTCCATTCGCGCCGGGAGGAGAGCCGGAACGATTTCGCAGATCGACTCAGTCAGGATCTCGGCAAGAAGGTCGTGGCGACCGCTGACTGGAAGTCGTGTCTTGACGGGGCGGACATCGTGGTCGAGGCGTCCCGTCTCGACAAACCGACGCCGATGCTCAAGACCGAGTGGATCAAGAAGGGCGCTTTTGTCGTGCCCTACGGTACGATGAGTGCAATCGAACTCTCGCTGACCGATATCATGACAAAGCTGGTTGTCGATGATTGGGGGCAGTGCAAGGGCGGGAAGTTCGGTAGTCTTCGTGCTCACGTCGAAGCGGGCAAGCTGTCCGAAAAGACGCTCCATGCCGAACTGGGCCAGATTGTTGCTGGTCTCAAGCCAGGTCGCGAAAGCGATGCGGAAACCAATCTGCTTTGGCATCGCGGGCTCTCACTGTCCGATATAGCGCTGGGCCATGCAATGCTGGAAAAGGCCGAGCGGATCGGGGTAGGCCAGCGCTTGCGCTTTGCGTGAACACCAGTCAGGCACATACCGACATGTGCTATGCCGCGAATGCGCGAATGTATTCGGTTAATTCCCAGGCAGCGGTCGCATGGAAGGGGCTGTTCGGCTGGCTCGCTCGCGTTAGCGGGGTCAACCTCGATATTGTAGATCATGCCTTTCCGCGTCCCTTGGCGGAGCTTTGGTCACGGCGCGATCTCGGTTGCGCCTTTATGTGCGGATTTCCGTTCATGTTGGCGAAACATCGGCCCCAGCCGGTCGTTGCGCCGATTCCCGCCAACGCTCCGGTTCCCGGACGCTCGGTCTATGCGACAAGGTTCCTGGTACGCTCGGACTCGGAATTTCAGACGATCGAGGACACTTTTGGCGGCCGGCTCGGTTACACCGTCGAGGACTCTCATTCCGGTTACAATGCGGTGCGCCATCACCTCCTGCCATATTACCGCCGGCGCGGTACCGAGCTCTATCGCGAAAGTATCGGTCCGCTGACGACCCCGCGCGGGGTTATGGACGCGATTATTGCCGGTGATGTCGACGTCGGCCCGCTTGACAGTTACGCGCTGGATCTGATGATCCGTCACGAACCGCAGCTTGGCTCCCGGGTCAGGATCGTTGCAACGACCGAACCTGCGCCGATTCCGTTTCTCGTAGCCGCACCCGGATGTCCCGACGATATTGTGGCCAAGTTGCAGGCAACTCTCACGACCTTTGCCAAGGCGTCCGAGTGCGCTTTCTTGCGAGACGCATTGTGTCTTAACGGTTTCGCTCCTGTCGAGATTGGGGACTACGAACTGATATTGCGTTGGGACGCCGAGGCGCGCGCGGCAGGCTACGTCCGGCCGATTTGACCTCGGCATTGACGGAGCACCACCAGATAGCACGCAGCCGCAGCGGCGGGAGCTATTTGACATTTGAAGTCGGTTTCGCGCATCAAGATGGCCGCGTCACCGCATGCCAGTGTTGTCGCCTTGCTGTCGGCTGAATAAAGGCAGACGTCGTCAAATGGGGCAACGACGACGGCGACGTCATACCCGATGAAATCGCAATCTATCGGTTGGCGGACCTGCAGGAGCCGATGCTCGAATTGGTCTCGCAGCGTCATCACATTGAGATCCACGATTTCGCCGGCGAGTAATCGCGCCGAGGTCGGAGTATCGCCGGGAAAGCTCACAGGGGCGGTATTGCGATCCAGCACGACCGGCTGGGCACTCCCGATTGTGAGGGATAGTCCGTTCCCCCCGACGACGGCAAGGGTACGGTCGATGCCGGGAAATTCAGAGAACGGGCCGTCAGAAGCGATGTGGCCCATGCTGATGCGCCAGTCGAACGCATTGAGCGAGGCACCTGGTGGCGAGATAGCAATCTCCGTCGTCGAGCCGCCGCCGTTCTTCCAGGGCGTCCTTCGACATTCATTAGCGCGAACAATCTTCATGATGGTTGAGGAGTCATCCAGTTTGTTGGCCAGGACCCATCAAGCGCGACAGACACTTGGCGCTCTGATGTAAGTTGTATATACATATAGCAGGTCTCTAGACTGTTTCGCCGAAATGGACTGCATTTCATGGCGCCGGGTGCATTTTCGAACTGGCCCCTGCTTGTGGCAGGCGTAGTCAGGTGCGCGGGAATCGGATGTTGCGCGTCCACCGCCGACTTGGGGGTCCATTCGCAGAATGAGCACGGTAGCAAAACGGGGAAGCGGGGCAGGGACCACCCTCCATCAACGCATCCGCAGCGACATTGAGGGCCGTATTCTTTCGGGCGAGTGGCCGCCTGGCTACCGGCTCCCGTTCGAGCACGAGATTATGCAGACATATTCATGCGCCCGCATGACGGCGAACAAGGTCCTTTCGGCGCTGGCTGCTTCCGGCCTGGTAGAGCGTCGCCGGCGAGCGGGCAGCTTCGTCGCACGTCCGAAGGTCCATTCCGCGGTGCTGCAGATTCCTGACCTCAAGGCTGAGGTCGAAAGTCGCGGCGAACGGTATGGCTACGAGTTGCTCGACCGGCAGCAGCGAGGCGCGACGCGAGAAGACAGGGGGCGGCTGGAGGTTCACCTTCGCGAACCCATACTGGCGGTGCGCTGTCGTCACGACGCCGCGGAGCAGCCATTCGCGCTGGAAGATCGACTGCTCAACCTGAAGGCGGTGCCTGACGCTTCCCTGCAGGATTTTTCGATCGTGCCGCCAAGCACCTGGTTGGTCGACCACGTGCCGTGGACCGAAGCCGAACACCGCATATCCGCATTCAACGCGGATGCCTCTGTTGCCACTGAACTTTCGATTGATGTCGGGACGGCATGTCTCGTCATCGAACGATGGACGTGGCGCAATGGTGAGCCGATCACGGCGGTCCGATTTACCCATCCCGCGCAGCTGTACGATCTGGTGGCCAGGTTCACCCCGTGCGGTTAGTCGTTCCATTGTCCGACAGCTCCTCGCTTCGAGGCCGTCGGCAGAGACGATCACTTGGCTTTAGCGGCGTCGACGAATTGGTTCGTCCACAGATCGTTCTCGGACGACTTGGCGTCGAACTCCTTGCCAAAGTTGGTGCCAACCTCCTTGGCAAAAGTCAGCGCGTTCTGCATACTCTGGACGTCGATTTTCCCGCCATCGGCGACGCCGCTGCTCATCGTCTTGAGCGCGGCCGCAATTGCCTGCGGATCCGCTTTGGCAAAGAACTGCTTCTGGATCGCGCTCGCCGCCTCGTCCGGCTTATTGACCGCAGCTGCGCTGCCTTCTTGCAGGGCCTTTGCTGTCTTGGTGATCAGATCGGCCGTCGCCTGGCTAATGGGCTTCTTGGCGACGAGCACCAGATAGGGCTGGTTCGCAAGCAGGGGGAAGTCGTCGCCAAGCGACACAAGCACAACGCCAGTGCCGGCCTTTTCGGCGAGGTATCCCTCCGGTGGAGACAGCACGAAGGCGTCGATCCGCTTCGCTTCGAGCGCGGCTTGAACGGCGGTAGGGTTACCAACCTGAGCAACCCTTAGGTCGTTCTTTGGATCAAGGCCGCCTTTCGCGGCGAGCCAGCGCGCCGCGATCTCCTGCGCGCCTGCAAGCGCGGTAGCGCCGACGAGCGCGCCCTTCATGGCAGCGAGCTTCTTTGCCAAGGGATCGGTCGCCTTAACACCGGTACGTTCCAAAAGTGCGGGCGAGACAACGAGCTGGAGCGTAACTTTCGACATTAATGAATAGACGATTTCGAAAGGCTGGCCTTTGGCTGCCGCGCGAAGCATCGCATCGGGCCCGACAGCCGCAAGTTCTATATCGCCGGCATCGAGTGCAGCGAGTGCAGAGGCGTCGCCCCCGGGCAATGCGACGACTGTGGCCGTCAATCCCTGCGATTTGAACGTGTCTAGAGCGCGAGCCGACCAGATCGGCAGAAAACTCAAAGTCGGAGCGCCCAGCCCGATCCGTACTGTCTGTTGGGCATTGGCCAAACTTGGCGACAGCGCCAACGTAGCTCCGATGACAGCAATTTTCGCTACCCTGAGGATCGTGCGCATGAAGCTCTCCGTTTCTAAATGTCGATTGGACCGGTCCCCGATAGGGAGCGCCAGCGCAACAGTCGGCGCTCAAGGCGACCAGCAAGGACGTTAGCAACAGTCACGAATGCAAGGAGGATCACGATCCCTGCGAATACGCCTGCCGGATCATACGTCGACGATGCCTCGTGGATGAAAAGGCCGAGTCCCTGGGCAGACGAGGTAAATTCGCCAACAATCACGCCGATAACGCTGTACGGAATTGCGAGCCGCATGCCCAGCATCACGAACGGCGCGGCAGCAGGCAGAAAGACGTGATAGGTGAGCTGTCGCTGGTTGGCTCCCATCACCAGGGTTAGATTGACGAGTTCGCGGTCAACGCTGCGCACGCCAGCGAATACGTTGTAAAAGACTAGAAAGAACACCATGATCGAGGCCAGGGCGACCTTCGAACCCATCCCGATGCCAAACCAAATGATGAAGAGCGGGGCGAGGGCGATCTTTGGCACCCCATAGAACGCCATTACGTAAGGTTCGAATATCCGCGCGAGTCTGGGCGATCGGCCAAGAGTGTAGCCGCCGATCACACCGCCTGCGACGCCGATAACGTAACCGAGCACAAGCTCCTGGCCGGTTGTCCAAAGATGCGGATAGATCTCACCCGAGGCAAACAATTCGTACAGGCGTTGCGCGACTGCGGTAGGCTTGCTGACGTAGATCTCTTTGATCAATCGACCGGATGCGTATTGCCAGAACAGAAGCAGCGCGACGCCCGGTAGAAGTTTCAGCAGCCACTGAAACGATCGGGCGACAATTGCCGGGAGGGCTCGGTGCGGGGGCTTGGTATCCATGGAGGCGGAATACGCCATGTCGATCACCGGCTTGCCCTCGGTCAATGGACTTGTCCGGTATTGATCTGCGAACGGAACTCAGTCCAAACCGCGTCGTAGGCGGCCTCGAAACCTGGATTGCGGAATGGCTCGAACATGTTGCGTGGCCGTGGGAGATCGATCGGAATGTTCGCCAGTAAGCGGGATGGTCGCTGGCTCAGCACGACCACATAGTCGGCGAGAAGCACGGCTTCGGTGATATCGTGCGTTACAAACACGATAGTCGCACCAGCTTCCATAGACAGTTTCTGCAGATCGCTCTGCATCACCATGCGAGTCTGCGCATCTAGAGCTCCGAACGGTTCGTCCATGAGGATGATATCTGGACGGTAAACCAAGGTACGCGCGATCGAACCGCGCTTTTGCATGCCGCCAGAAAGTTGACTGGGATAATGATGTTCAAAGCCCTTGAGGCCGACGGAGCCGAGCGCGCTCGCGACCCGCTGACTGCGTTCCTCAGCCGCAACGCCCCGCAACAAGAGGGGAAGCTCGACGTTCTCAAACAGGGTCTTCCAGGGAAATAATTGGGCTTGTTGGGGAACAAAGCCGACTTCGGTGTTGATCGAAGCCACTGCGCGGCCGCGGTGACGTACTGCACCACGGGTTGGAATCAGGAGCCCAGCCGCCATCTGCAGCAGCGTGCTCTTGCCGCATCCGCTCGGACCGATAACTGCAACAAATTTCCCGCGATCAACCTCGAAGCTGATCTCATCCAACACGCGAATGTTCGTCCGTTGTCCCGGAGACGGAAAGTCCTGCCCGATCCCATCGAAGGCGAGTACGCGGTCGGTCATTCCGGTCACCCTTACTCTAACATGTATATACATAATCGAAGCCGGCCGGATGGGCAAGCTGGCATGGGTGATGAGATTTCGGGCTGCTGCGTGCGGGTGGTCAGGCAGAAAGGTTAGAACCCCCCTAACCTCGTGCCTGCCTAGGACAGATCCCGTACTGCGTGCCCGTCGTTGAATGGCAAATTTACCCCTCGGCATTAGCCGGCTAGATAGTTGGCCCGGTCTCAACCTCTTCTCGCAAGGTCTCTTCGTGCGTGAGATGGTGGCTGGAAGATCGACGACCGCGGAGGGGCGGCCCCAGTTGGAGTTTAGGGAGGCACAATCGCGCTACCCGACGCAAGCCCTCCAGCGACAGGGCGTCCGCGTCACTGTGGTTTCGACCCTCGTCGCCCGGCCGCCGATGAGTTGCGACGTGGAGCTCACGGAGGTGCGGTCGCAGATCAGCCGTGATTAGCGCTCCGCCGACTCGAGTCCCCGATGGGCTCCTATCGAAGCTGAGGCAAAGTCGACCTGCCAGCAGGTTTGACCGCAATTGAAAGCCGCTCTGCTGGCTGATCAAGATGCCAAATACCAAATGCAGCCAGTTGATGGTCTGCTGACCGACAAGCAAATCATAAATCGGAGTCAGCTTCCGCACTGATAAGGTACCGAGCAAAACGTTATCAGTGGCTGAGGCTGATGTTCTGCAAAATCCGATTCACGAGCGGACCGTCCCGGTGCCGGCCAAACTATCTAACGGACGCCCACGCAGCCACCAATCCTCGAGATCAGCAGCGGTCGCGCAAGTAGCAATTGTCGTCGCCAAGGTCCCAAGGACGGCCAGCTCGGCCAATCTACTCACCTTCGTGACGCGCTCCCCCGCGCCTAGTCGCACATGCCAGTGGTATCCCATGCGGATACACCAGGTTCATTGCAAAACCAGAGTCAGACCGTCCGTCTTGCCTAACCCTTGCAAGCCATTCATTTCAGCAATATGCACGGTGCTTGCGCAGTAATGCCAGCGGAAGCATATGTCGCGGTGCAGCGGCAAGCGTCGGACGTCCTATCACATGCTCGGTGTGGGATAAGTCGCGAACGCGACGCATCTCGACAAGCCGCAGTTGCACGACTATCAATCTGCCAGACCAGCGTCCTGAGGAATGACCGTGACGAAGTCGACCGCGCGCAAGCGCCAATCCGCAACAAACGTCCTGCGCGCAGCTGCGCCAGAGGCGCCCAAGCGCCTGCGGTCGGATGGTAACGTCACCGAAACGACCTATCGAAAGCTTCTGGACCTGATTGAATCGCGGCAGCTTACGCCGGGCGAGGTCATCGAGGAGCGACGGCTCGCGCTTCGCCTCAAGGTGTCGCGCACTCCGCTACGTGCCGGGATCAGCCGTCTGCTCGGCGAGGGCAGGCTGGAGCAGCTTTCGAATGGCTCGGTGATCGTGCGCAACATCGGTATCGCCGAGCTGCTCGAGTTGATTCATCTGCGCCTCATTCTGGAAAGTGAGGCGGCCTCGCTTGCTGCAACGCGTATCGGCCTTGATGTGCTGCAACCGATCAAGGCCAGCCTGGAGAAGATCCTGTCCACCGCCGAGGTCACCAAAGCCAAGCACTGGACGCTGGATGACGAGATTCACGACCAGATTGCGAGCCACTGCGGCAACCGCTCTCTCGCCACGCTGATCGGAGAGACCCGCCGCAAGATCAGGATGTGCAATGTGGAGCGCCGTCCCGAGCGGTTGTTGCCCGCGTGTCGCGAACACCTCGCGATCGTCGATGCCATCATCAAGCGGGACGCAGTAGTGGCGCGCCACGCGATGATCCAGCATCTGACCAACGTCCGCCAGGGGATGCTGGAAACGTTCGGGATTTTCTTGCCCGACAGCCACGGCTGAACGCTGCCGCTGTCAGTTCGCTGACCGGCGCTGGGCAGTTCAGGGTCCGCCGCATTTCGTCCCGGCCTCTCACTCACGATTGCTGCCCTGCGTTGAGGACACGGCTCGCGCCCTTGACAAGGCGATACCTCTAAGCTCCAATGGTATACCACTGGTATTACTGACTTGGTGGGTATCATCATGCATCATTGCCCGGATCAGAGCTTCAATGAACGATTCTCCTTCGCACACAGTGTCGCTCGAGCCGTTGTCCGCCGAGGCCTTTGCTCCTTTCGGCGACGTGGTCTCGCGTCCGACCGGTGAGCGACGGCGCTACCTTCCAACCATGCTGAACCGTGCCGACGAGGCGCAATCATTCTCACTCTGGATCAGCGGCGCGGCCGCGCTCGGACAGCTCCCGCTGCGAGCGACCACACTGGAGCGGCATCCCTATTCGGCCCAGACCTTCGTGCCGCTCGGTTCCACGCGCTATCTGGCCGTCGTCTGCGCAGCGACGCCGGACGGTGATCCTGACCTGGCGACGCTGCGCGGATTCGTCGCCGGTCCCGACCAGATCGTCACCTACGCTCGCAATGTGTGGCATCATCCGATGACCGTGCTTGACGCCCCGATGGAATTCGCGGTGGCGATGGGCGTGACCGGCCAGCAGAACGATGACGTCTTCTTCGGTCTCGATGCCGCCGTCACCATCGTTATGCCTTCGGCAGGTTCGTAGAGGGTAATGGTCATGACTGCGCAATCCGACCAGGATCGCGATTTCATCGGCTACGGACGCAATCCGCCTGATCCAAGATGGCCTGGCGGCGCTCGCCTCGCGCTCAACATCTGCGTCAATTACGAAGAGGGATCGGAGGCTTCGTTTGCCGATGGCGACGGTGTCACGGAGGCGGCGCTGACGGAGGGCGGCGGAGGAGGCTTTGAAGGGCGCGATCTCGCCGCGGAATCGATGTTCGAGTATGGCAGCCGTGTCGGTTTCTGGCGGTTGATCCGGTTACTCTCCGAGCGCGGCATGACGTCCACCGTCATGGGCTGTGCCCTTGCGCTGGAGCGCAACCCGGAGGCGGCCGCTGCCATCCGCGAGCTTGGGTACGATGTGTGCGCCCATGGTTGGCGCTGGGAGCGGCATCAACATCTAGGCGAGGACGAGGAGCGCGAGCGGATCCGCAGGACAGTGGCAAGCCTGGCCCGGACGACCAGCGAGCGACCGCTCGGTTGGTATTGCCGCTACGGCGCTGGCGTGAACACCCGCCGGCTGGTGGCCGAGGAGGGCGGCTTCCTCTACGATTCCGACGCCTACAATGACGAGTTGCCGTACTGGACGACGGTGGTCGGCAAGCCCCACCTGGTCGTCCCCTATGGTCTTGTCAACAACGACGCCAAGTTCATCCGCGGCGCGATGACGACCGCCGACGACTTCTTCGTCTATCTGAAAGACGCCTTCGACATGCTCTATGCCGAAGGCGCGACCGCGCCGAAGATGATGTCGGTCGGCCTCCACACCCGGATCGTTGGCCATCCGGGCCGGGCTGCAGGTCTCGCCCGCTTTCTTGACCACGTTGCCACGCGTGACGCGGTGTGGGTGTGCCGACGCCTCGACATTGCCCGGCATTGGATTGCCACCCATCCCGCACAGCCCAGAAAGTCTTGATCCATGGAAGGACCCGACCGATGACGCTCCGATCGAAGCTTCTTGCAATCACGCTGCTCGTGGCCGGGGTCCAGGCCGCGGGCTGGATCGAAGCTCATGCCCAGGAGGCAGATCACCCGTCCGACAAGCCGCTGGTTGTCGCGTCCGATTTCGGTGTCGCACCATGGATGGTGCGAGGCACGAACGGTCCTGAAGGCTTCGGCGTGGATCTGATCAACGAGATCGGCAAGGAACTCGGCCGTCCGAAGGTGGAGATCGTGGATATCAACTTCTCTGGACTCTTTGCGGCATTGTTTGCCAAGCGGGTCGAATTCCTGGTCAACCCGCTGAATCTGACCGCCGAACGCTCGGAGCGAATGCTCTATACAGAGCCGCTATTCACCACCGGAAACGGGTTTCTGGTTCGCACCGCCGACGAGATGAAGAGCTTTGAGGATCTCAAGGGCAAGGCGGTGGCAGTGAACCGCGGCACCATCTCGGACACCTGGGCAACCGCGAATGCCGAGAAGTATGGGTTCGAGGTACAGCGTTACGACACCTTTCCGGACAGCGTGCAGGCCGTGCTGACCCGGCGCGCATTCACCGCGCTGAACGAAATCCCCACAACCGTGTACGCCGCCAGCCAGAACAAGGCGATCAAGGTCGGCTACAAGGACTTCAACGGTCGCAACTTCGCCTATGCGTTCCGCCTGGAGGACACCGAGTATCGCAACAAGGTCGAGAGCGTGATCGAATGCATGAAACTCGACGGGCGGCTGCGCAAGCTGCATGAGAAGTGGTACGGGGCCACTCCAGATGCCGGCTCGGCAATCGAAACAGTGTATTTCGGCTACGGGCCTCCCGGATTCAAGGGCTTCGAGCCGGCCGCCCATATTCCGGCGTGCAAGAAGTAGCCGGCACCGCAGCCGGATCGCAAGAGCGGTCCGGCCGCCACTTGGTGACAGCCGATGGATCGCATTCTCGAGTACTATTTCAATCCGAAGGTCGTCACGCTCGCGCTTCCGGACGTGCTGGCGGGATTTCGTGTGACGGTCGCCGTAGCGCTGCTGATTATCCTGTTCGGCATCGCGACGGGGTTGCTGCTGGCGCTATTGCGTTGTGCCAATTCGCGACCGTTGAATGCGTTGATCGTTGTTTACGTGGACCTGCTGCGGACGCTGCCGCAGCTCGTCATCATCGTGTTCATCTATTTCGGTCTGCCGTATGTGGGGGTCACCCTCTCGCCGTTCGTGACCACGGTGCTTTCGCTGGCAATGGTGCTGTCGGCGTTCAGTACCGAGATATTCTGGTCGGCGATCATGGCGGTGCCCCGCGGCCAGTGGGATGCCGCGAGCGCTCTCGGGTTTGGGCGGGTTCGAACGTTGCTGCAGATCATCCTGCCTCAGGCCTTCCGGCTGTCGGTGCCACTTCTGACCAACCGGGCGATCTCGATCAGCAAGGGCACCGCGCTGGGCACCGCGGTGTCGTTGCCGGAGACGCTGGGGCAGGCGCAGAGCGTAACTGCGATGGTCGCAAATCCCTCGCCACTGACGCTCGCCGCGGCCTTCTACCTGCTGTTCTTTCTTCCGCTCGTGGTCGCCAGCCGCTGGATCGAGTGGCGATCAGCGCAGGGACGTTAGGGGAAGATCATGCAGGCTCTGCTGGACAATTTTGCCGACATCGACGCGTTGATGCGAGTCTACCCGCTACTCCTGCAGGGCTTACTCTACACCCTCGCCCTGGCGCTGATGGCGCTGCCGCTCGGCTTGCTGCTGGGTCTATGCATCGCTGTGGCCTACAGCTTCCACCATCGCTGGATGAACGTTGCCCTGCTGGTCTATATCGATGTCTTCCGGGCGTTCCCGGTGGTCGTGCTGCTCATTCTGGTGTTCTACGGCCTGCCGTTCCTCGGGTTGACGCTGGGCGGATTTGCTGCCGCCGTTGTTGCGATCGTGCTCAACAACTCCGGCTACTATGGTGAGATTTTTCGCGCGGGCATCGAGTCCGTGCCTCGCGGTCAGTACGAGGCGGCGCGCGCGTTGGGCTTCAAGCCGTTGCATGTCGTGGTCTACATCGTCCTGCCGCAGGCCGTACGCAATGTGCTGGCGCCGCTTGCCAGCAATTCGCTGGAGTTGATCAAGACCACCTCGATCGGTGCGCTGGTTGCACTGCCCGAACTGCTGCGCTCGGCGCGTGTCGCTCAGGAGCAGACCTACAATCCGACGCCGCTGATGGCGGCTGCGGTGATCTTCTTCGTCTTGCTGTATCCGATTGCGCGTTGGGTGGCGCGTCTGGAGCGGCAGGCCCTTGCGGCACGGTAAGCCATGGCCACGCTGATCACCGGTGGTGCAGGATTCATCGGACTTGCGCTGGCGGAGCGTCTGCTGGCGGCAGGGCAACGCGTCGTGCTATTCGACTTGCCGGCGGCTTCGACGGAGTTGCTCGCGCGACCCGAGCTCGCGGGCGCGGTCTATGTCAACGGCGATGTTACGGTCCAATCCGATCTCGATGCGGCACTCGCTGCCGCGCCGATCGACCGGGTGGTTCACGCGGCTGCGGTGACACCGAACGAGCAGCGCGAACGCAAGGATGCTCGTCGGATCGTCGACATCAACATCGGCGGTACCGTCAACCTGATGGAGCGTGCGATCGCGCACGGCGGAATTCGACGTATTGTTGTGGTGAGCTCTGTTGCCGTCTACGGGTTTTCTGCACCTGCCCCCTCCGGCTGTTTTGAGGAGGAGATCAGTCATCCGGCGCCAGCCGCACTCTACGGGATCAGCAAGCTTGCGGCGGAACAGGCGGCGATCAGGATCGCGCATCTCCACGGCTGTGACACGCGGATCGTCCGGCTCGGCCCGGTCTATGGTCCCTGGGAATGGCCGACAGAGGTGCGCGATGCGCTCAGCCCGCACCACCAGGTCCTGCAGGCGCTCAAGTCCGGTCGCGAGGTAGTGCTGCCGCGTGCGATGCGTGCCGATTGGATCTACTCGCGCGATGCCGCCGCCGGCATCGCTGCAGTCGCCATGGATGCGGCCCCGCGCCATGCGATCTATCACGTCGGTGGCGGTTGCCTGTCAGACCTGCAGGACTGGTGCCGCGCGCTGGCAAGCCGCTTTCCGGATTTCCGTTGGCGGTACGGCGCATCGGGCGAGACCTCCAACATTGTCTACAATCTGCCTGCCGATCGCGCGCCATTGAGCACCGCGCGACTTGCCCGCGACACCGGCTTCAGCCCGGCCTTTCCGGTCAACGAGGCGGCCGCTGACTATTTATCTTGGATGAAACTTAACGGCAGGGCTTCCGGGGGAGCGTGATGACCGGGCGACTACTTGGCAAATCGATCGTGATCACAGGGGCATCGTCCGGCATTGGGCGCGCGATCGCCTTCCGCTTTGCCGCCGAAGGTGCACGGCTGGTGCTCGCCGATGTCACCACTGACGTACGTGAAGGTGGTGTTCCGACTATCGATCGGCTCCGGGCGGTCGGGCGCGAGGCAGAGTTCATCCGCACCGACGTGTCGTCCGAAAGCGAAACTCAAAAGGCGGTTGCGCTGGCTGTGGAGAGATTCGGGCGGCTCGATGGTCTAGTCAACAATGCAGCCATCGGGATCGGCAAGCCCTTGCTCGAGACCAGCGTTGACGAGTGGAACCGCGCCTTTGCGGTCAATCTCACCGGCGTATTCTTGATGAGCAAGGCTGCCGTCGCAGCAATGCTAAAGCAGGAGGCCCGCAACGGCGTGCGCGGCCGTATTGTCAACATCTCATCTCAACACGGCATGATCGCCTGTCCGGAGGATATCGCCTACGGCACCTCGAAGGCCGGCGTAGTCTACATCACCCGGCAAATCGCCGCCGACTATGCGCGAGATCATGTCATCTGCAATGCGGTGGCGCCCGGCAAGATCGTGACGGGCAAGCCGGGTCGCGCCGCAGAAGCACGCTGGATGGACTATTCACGCAGCCGCACGCCGATGCCGCGCCTGGGCGCGCCCGAGGACGTCGCCGGGGCCGCGCTTTTTCTGGCCTCGGACGATGCAACCTTCATCACAGGTGAGAACATTCTTGTCGATGGCGGCTGGATGGCCGCGTGAGTCCTGGAGATCCCCATGATGAGCAAACCTGATTTGACAAGTGCCGCCGTAGCCGCGCCAATCATCGAGATGTCGGGGGTCAGCAAGTGGTACGGTAGCACTCAAGTGCTGAAGGACATCAACTTCCGCGTCGCGCGCGGCGAGCGCGTGGTGGTCTGCGGTCCTTCCGGGTCCGGAAAATCAACGATGATTCGCTGCATCAACCGGCTCGAGGAGCACCGCGACGGCAAAATCATCGTCAACGGCGTTGAACTTGATCACACCACGAAAAATGTGGACGTGGTGCGCCGCGATGTCGGAATGGTGTTCCAGCAGTTCAACCTGTTTCCGCATCTCACCGTACTGCAGAATTTGATGATCGGGCCAGTCAAGATCCGCAAGATCCCAAAGCCGGAGGCGGAAGCGACGGCAAGGCAGTATCTGGAACGGGTGCGGATCGTCGAGCATGCGGACAAGTATCCAAGCCAGCTCTCGGGGGGACAACAGCAGCGCGTTGCGATTGCGCGGGCGCTCTGTATGAAGCCGAAGGTCATGCTGTTCGACGAGCCAACGTCGGCTCTGGATCCAGAGATGGTCCAGGAGGTTCTCGACGTGATGGTCTCACTCGCGCGCGAAGGGATGACGATGGTATGTGTAACCCACGAGATGGGCTTTGCGCGAAGCGTTTCGGACAGAGTGGTGTTCATGGACGCTGGCGCGATTATAGAAGAGGGCCTGCCTCACCAGTTCTTCTCGGATCCTAAGCACGAGCGCACCCGCGCGTTCCTGAAGCAAATCATGCACTAGGGCTGAGTCGCACAGTCGGATGGGACCGACGCGGAGAAAGGTTGGGGAGCGTCTATGGCGATAGGGGCGATCGCGTCAATTATTGGAACCGGTCTCGCTGCCACAGCGGAGTAGTAGGCCAACCATGCGTTGGTTGCTAAATCGATCTGCATCCGGTATTTGCGTCACCTTCCCATCCTTCCGTTCTGCATAGCGGTAATGATTGAAGAACTAAATCTCGAAGATTGGGCCTGGCAACTTTCGACCGAGGTGTACCGTCTCAATCTGTATAGCCACCTTACGGGGCAAGCAGAGCTAAATCGAATATCGGTCACCGAAGAAGAATTGGAAAGAGCAATCCGCGACAGTTTCACTCAAGTGAACGAGGCCGCCTACCGCGAAATGGTCAAGTTGGCGACGGAGGCGGCCCTCGAAACCTACGATCGGGTCGTATCGTCCACCATCAAACGGTCGCGCGTCCGGCTACGCAGCTGAACTTACCTTTTGCGCACTCGGAAAATCCCAAGCTCAACTCGATAGCGCTCGTTACGGTTGCTGCGTGTCGCGGCCGGTGTACGGCTCGGACTGCTGCGGCTTCACTTGATTTTGTTCGACGAGACTTCGTTTTCATAGTTCTGATAGGAACGGCCGGTCACCTCAGAAAGGAAGTCAGTGCCTGCGTATCAGCACGCGGGGGCTGTCTCGGCGCGCCCCTCATAGTCCAGCAAGCGCCTTAGGCCGACACGCATCGTGTCGGTGATCATTGTTTGAGCCGCCCTGAGTACAATCCGCGCAGCGCCCAAATATTCTTTGGCCGGCATTTGGCCTCAAGGCTGAAGCGGTTGCTGGCTGATGCCATGCTGGACAATGCAGCGCTGAAGGACTTGTTGGGAAAGAAGTGGTGACGCCCGCGGGGAAGCGGAAAGCTGTCGCGCATCTCGTGGATGCCCACGGGATGAGCGAACGGCGGGCGTGTAAAGCCATCGGCTGTTGCCGCATGACCATCAGATACCAGACGTCCCGGGCGGATGATGCCGCCCTGCGCCAACGCATGAGGGCGCTCGCCCAGGAGCGCCGTCGCTTCGGCTATCGGCGCCTGCATGTTCTGCTCAAGCGGGAGGGCTATCGGATCAACCACAAGAAACTCTTCCGGCTCTACCGGGAAGAGAGGCTCGCGGTTCGTCGCCGTGGCGGCCGCAAGCGGGCGATCGGGACCCGAGCGCCGATGACAGTGCCGATGGCGCCGAACGACCGCTGGTCGCTCGACTTCGTCTCGGATCAGCTCACCGACGGCCGCCGCTTCCGCATCCTGACCGTGGTCGATGATTGCACCCGCGAGTGCCTGGCGCTTGTGGCCGACACCTCGCTCTCGGGCGCCCGGGTCGCGCGGGAACTGGACCGGCTGGTGATGGAACGGAGCAAGCCGACGCAGTGATGTCTGATCTGGAAGGTGGATCGCCCGTAGATCCAATTGGCTTGCGGTCGCTCGTGGATGGCTAAAAGGCCCACTGACAATACGTGTTTTCGAATTCTTACGCATTGACGGCTGGACCTTGTCGGCATGGACAGGTCTCGATCGTCCTTAGGTGGACTTGCGGACGTGCTGTAGATCGACCCAACACAAGAAAGCGATTACCTCGAGCCGTTGAACTGGAGCAATACCCATGAGAATCACCGTCACAGCCAATGTAGCGGCCACGATCGATCAGGTCTGGCGTGCCTATACGACGCCGGCCGACATCGTGAAGTGGAACGCCGCGTCCGACGACTGGCATACGACCAGGGCTACGGTCGACCTGCGCGATGGTGGCGCCTTCTCGTCCCGCATGGAGGCCAAGGACGGCAGCATGGGCTTCGATTTCGCCGGCACCTACACGAAGATCGTTGACCACGAGCGGATTGAATATGCGTTCGGCGATCGAAAGGCCGAAGTCGAGTTCCTGCCCGGCCCGAAGCGCGTTCTCGTCCGCGTTGTCTTCGATAGCGAACCGACCCACTCAGTCGAGCAGCAGCAGGGCGGTTGGCAGGCAATCCTCGATAACTTCGCGCGATACGTGGAGCTGAAGGAGAAGGCGTGAAGGTGTGCGAGGGCTAGAGATGGCAGTCTCTGACGGGTGTCTTCGGTTTCCGCGGAGCACCTGACAAAAACTGAATGGGGAACGGTCGGCTTAGGATCACAGGCGGCAATGCCCTCTTTTCTGTCGCGCGTAATCAGAGGTGTTGTTAGAGGAACTGCAACGTCGTTCTAACGCGCTAGGGAGCAGGGGCGCATTTCATCGGCCATCAATCTGACCTGCTTCGATGACGAAGGCGCAAAACGGCAGGCTCAGCAGTTGCTGGACGGATAGGATGTCGAGTTGTGGCAGCTTGACCGGCGGTCGCATTTTTCGAGTCGAAGACCACGCCTTTGGACAGGTAGCATCTCTCCTACCCGTAAAAGAACTGAGTGCCCACTAAAGACTTTGACCAGATTGGGCTCAGACTAGGCTGACATTGCTGCGGGAGCAATGCCGCCTATCTTTGAGACAGAAGGCTGTCCGATGTGCGACAGGCCATGAAAGCTGCGCCGTCCGTGTCGGAGGAGGTGGAGTATCGCTGCGCCACTTGCGACGAAAGCGATCCGATGAAATCTGCGATCGTTCGCGGGTGGATCGAAAGTCCCCTGAAGCCACCCGAGGAATAGCACCCCGACATTGATCTGTGTCATCATCGCCGCGAGCGGGCGATTGATGCTGTCGCAATGACTGGGATGATATTCCCGCTGCCCTTCAACGCATGAATTCGTGCAGCACTGGGTTGATGACGACCGAAACGCGGCCGGGGACTCGTTCGTGATGGTGAAATGCCCGGCCAGCGGCAAGATTCATTTCATCTGTCGGGCGACGCACAAGCTGTTGGGCCACGAGAACGAATCCTGCGGGTTGCGGCATTGCACTCTCTTCGATGACTCGAAGCAGAACGTGTGCGCAGACGGAACCAAATCGAACCTCGTTAACTTTGTGAAGGGAAGGCACGCAAAGGAGCGGCCATGGTAGTCGGTTTTTCCTCCACGGAAGTCAATCCAGCGGGCGATCGGCGGTGTCCCGATTGCGACGGTCCGCTCCGGCTCCTCCAAACCCTCCTTCATACCGTGCACGGCAACACCGTTCGCGTCTTCGAGTGCGGGGCTTGCACAAAGCTGGTCTGGGACGAGTAGGGCAGGTTAGCGCAAGGGAGTAACGCCATGAGTGAGGCTATCCGCAATGCAACCGCCGATCCCCCGATCATTACTGTGGGCGATCTCATCGATGAACTCTGCCGATTGCCGGATACAGCTCTCGTTAGTTTCCACTGCCCAATGCTCGATCATGAACTTACATTCTACCATGTTCGAAAGCGATCAAAGGACCTGGTCGAGATTGAAGTCAATGCATATCCGGGCGGATCGGCCAAGGCCGCCTGAGAATTGGCAACTTGTGTGCGGGCTCACCGGGAACGATCATCCGGTTACGCCATTAACATCTGAGACCGTCGCCCGCTGTTCCAACAAACAGCGCACGTTGCGGGATAGCCAAAGGTCGTTGACGCAAGGACCCGCTGTCTAGAAACAAGCGCCCGCGCAGATAGCCAAAGGCAACGGTCTCCGCCTCTCTTCAAAAGGAGTTCAGGTTCGTGGGCAGAGCTGGAAGCCCAACTGACCGTTTGACCAGGCTCGCGGGACCGAGAGATGCGCAACATCAACATTGACCAGACACACAGCCGGGCAATCGCCCGCGAGATTGGTGAGCGACTGCGCGGACTGCTGAGAGAGGAAACCGAACTGCCCTCGAGTCTCAAAAGGCGGATGCAGAAATTGCGCGAGCTCGACGAACGCCGTCCATTGTTCCCAGCGGAAACGAGCGGTTCTCGTAACCAACACGCGACTGCTCGCACAGATCAGCTAAAATGGGAGTGAGTATTAGCGCGCTGCTGCGCGCCTCTACGCGGTTCGAAGCGTCATGCCGCTTGGTGTTCGGGGATTGTCGAACTTAAGTTCGTTGAATTAATTCAGGTGACGGCTGCAAACAGGCGCACGGGCTCGGAAAGACCCTTAAGCTCGGCTGGTCCCTGATCGACGAACTTGAGGCCAGCACCTGCGACCAGGTCTTTCACCGTGCTCGAGGCCAGAACTTCGCTCGCTTTCGCATGCTGAGCTACCCGTGCTGCGATGTGCACAGCAATGCCGCCCACATCGTCGCCCATCATTTCGACCTCACCAGTATGCACGCCGGCCCGTACTTCGAGATCGAGCGGCCGCACCGCGCTGACGATCCCCTGGGCGCAGCGGACAGCGCGCGCAGGACCATCGAACAGCGCCAGGAATCCATCGCCTGTCGATTTGATCTCGCGTCCGCGATGCCGCTTCAGCTCCGAACGCACCACCGCATGATGCGCTTCCAGAGTTGAACGCCACTGCCTGTCGCCCACCAGCGAGGCCTTCTTTGTCGACTCGACGATATCGGTGAACAGCACGGTCGAGAGCACGCGATCAACATCGACGGCAGCGGGGGAGACACCCATGAATCGTCTGATCTCCTCGACAAGCCGATCCTGATCTCCTGACCATGGGAGGTGATCGCTACCCGGTAGCTCAATATAGCGCGCTTGAGAAATCCGCTCTGAAAGCTCGCGGCCGGCGAGTGCTCGAATGCGTACGTCGTCGCGCCGATGCATGACGAGCGTAGGAACACGGATCGACGGCAGGACGGCCGTTACGTCGATTTCGCGGTTCATGCGCATCAGGTTGATGACGTCGGAGGGACTGGCCGCCAAGCGCTCGAACTTGGCAAAGCGCTCCATGGCCCCTGGAATTGCGGCTGTCGACGGCGAGAAACTGGGCAGACTGTTGCCGGTACCCCAGTTGGACCGGATGTCGCGCTCCAAGGCTGCAAAATCGTCAAATGGGACGGAGGCGCCCACCGTGCGCGCATACGTGCCGAACAGGATGAGGCCGGCGACTCGTTCAGGATAGGTCGCTGCGAACAGGATCGACATCGGCCCGCCCTCCGAGACACCGAATAAGTAGGCCCTCTTGGAACCGGAGGCGTCGAGCACGGCGCGGATATCGTCGATCCTTTCATCGAGATGCGGGACACCGACGCCACGATCGCTGAGACCGGTGCCGCGTTTGTCGAACCGGATCAGTCGGGAGAACGAGCCGACCTCGTTAAGGAAGCGCGCGACAGTGGGATTCTCCCACGCCTGCTCGAGATGCGATACAAAGCCCGGCGTCATGAGCAAATCCGGACCGTCCTGTCCGGATATTTGGTAGGCGACGAAGACCTCGCCGCTGGTCACATAGCGCGTCTCGACAACCATGGCTTTCCGCCGGTTTAGCCCGCTGCGTAGCCTACGGCTAACGGCCAAGCAGTGCAATTGATTGGAACAAACTCATCGACCGTATGGCGATGGCCTGAGGCTGCCCATGTTCGCTAAGAGTCCGCGGCCCACCAGCCGGAGCCTTTCGAAGGCCGGCTTTGGGTCACCAGCGCAGCTTGAGCACCGCGCTGCCTGCTTCCGATCCAAATTGATGAGCCGACAACATGGCTGCTTCCCGGGACTACGCCTTAGGGCCACAAGCGCTCATTCCGACCTCTGCCTAGCATTGTCGCGCGGTAGGGTAATGATGAACTCGGTGAATTCGCCCAGCTTGGTCTGAACGTCAATCCTGCCGCCGTGCTGCTTTACAATGATGTCATGAGCCATCGAGAGGCCGAGTCCTGTTCCTTCCCCGGTCGGTTTAGTGGTGAAGAAAGGATTGAAGATCTTTTCTCGGACCTCGGGTGGGATGCCGGTACCGTTGTCCCAGATTCGGATTTCGACCGTCTTCCCGAGATTTCTAGTGGTAGCAGTGAGAACCGGCTCAAAGGCCTGGTCTCCTGTCTCTACCTTTCGCCTGCTCAACGCGTAAAATCCGTTGGCGATCAAATTTAGGAGGACGCGCGTGATCTCTTGTGGGAATGCCTCGACGATGCCGGCCTCGGGATCGAGCTCGCGTTTGAGCGTAACATTGAATTGCGGCTTCTCGGCGCGGCAGCCGTGATAGGCGAGGTTGAGGCTCTCTTCAACCAGGGTGTTCACGTCGGTCGGCCGGTGCTCACCGCTGCCTTCGCGCGAATGCAGCAGCATGTTCTTGACGATGGAATCGGCGCGTTTGCCGTGCTGGACGACCTTTTGCAGATTGTCTTTCAAGAGGCGTGTCAACTCATCGACTTCGCCGCGGATATTATCAGTGAGACTGGCGGACTTCAGAATATCCTTGAGCTCGTCTGTTAGCTCGGACGACAGTGCGGCGAAGTTGTTGACGAAGTTGAGGGGGTTCTTGATCTCGTGTGCGATGCCGGCGGTGAGCTGGCCGAGGGAGGCGAGCTTTTCGGTCTGGATCAGCCGGTCCTGCGCGGTGCGGAGGTCCTCGAGTGAGGCGGCAAGTTCTTGGGTGCGGGACTGCACTTCGTCAAAGAGGCGTACGTTCTCGATCGCGATGACGGCCTGGTCGGCGAAGCTCGCAACCAGTTCGATGTGCTTTTCGCTGAACGGCCGGACTTCGCGACGTGCGAGGACAATCGCGCCGACCGGAGTGCCTTCACGCAGCAAGGGCACGCCGAGAAAGCTGCGCGGGTTGCCGCTCAATTCCTGGCCTTCAAAGAAGTAGTCGGGATCTTCCAGCACATCGGTAACATGGACCACCTTGTCGCCGAGCAGAGTCCGGCCCGTGATGGTGCGCTTGTCGGGCTGCACCGGGAGATCTCTTACATATTCAGCGAATTCCCTTGGAAAGCCGTACGAACCGGCCCGGAAGTAAACATTGCCGATCTTGCGAGTGATGGCCCCCATATCGGCTTCGCATAGTCGTGCCGCTGATTCAACCAAGGTATTGAGCACGGCCTGCAAGTCGAAGGCCGAGCGACTGATCACCTTGAGCACATCGGCGGTCGCCGTCTGCTGTTGCAGGGACTCACTCAGATCCTCGGTGCGCTCGCGCAATTCCCTGAGCAATCGAGTGTTCTCGATGGCGATGACAGCCTGCGCAGCAAATTGCTGCAGCAGCGCGATTTGCTTTTTGGAGAAAGGCCGGTTCTCCTGCCGAAAGATCATAATGTTGCCGACCACTCGCTCGTCCTTAACTAGCGGCACCGCTAGTAAGCAGCGTGCGCCGCCGAGGTCGACCAGCGCCCGACGGTTGGACTCGCCGCTTCGATAAGCGTCCGACTCGAGCAGGTCGGCGATTTCGACGAACGCTTCACCCTTCAACAGGCGCGCGGGCGCAGTGGCCGGACCGTAGTTGAGGGGTTGCTTGCGCCGGAACTCATCGTATGCGGCGGGCAAGCCGTAACTGGCCTCGGTGTGGAATTGCCCGCCATCGTAGGTGTTGAGCACGCCGAAATGGGCGCCGCAGAGCTGCATCGCCTTGCTGAGCATCGCGTCAAAGACGGGCGCGAGATCACCGGCCGATCGGCTGATGACGCTTAGCACCTCCGATGTCGCGGTCTGCTGCTCCAGCGACTCGGTCAACTCGTGCGTCCGCGCCTGCACTTCCTCGAACAGGCGGACGTTGCCGATGGCGATCACCGCCTGATCGGCGAAGGTTTGCAGCAAGGAAACCTGCTTCTCGCTGAACGGATGGACCTCCACCCGACGAAGCACGATCGCACCAATGGCTTCGCCATCGCGCAGGAGGGGCGCGCCAAGGAGTGTGTGGCAGCCATCAGCACGCGACATTTCGCGCGCATTCGCGAAGTCGGCTCCTTCGTCAGAAAGAACGTCCTGCACATGTACTGGACGCCGATCGGCCATAGCGCGACCCGAGATCGAGGATCGGTCGTTGGACCAGCGCAGGTGACTCATCGAAATCGGGCCGTGATGGGCGCCCAGCCGCAGTTCGCCGCCGTCCTTCAAGACGAGCACGGCATCATAGGCTTCACAGAGCTCGCAGGCACTCTCAACGATCGCGCTGAGAACTGGCCCGACATCAGTGGGGGAGGAGGCGATGACACGGAGTATGTTGGCGCTGCCTGTCTGATATTGCAGCGCTTCGCTAAGGTCATTCGTGCGCTGGCGTAATTCCTTCAGTAGCCTTGCGTTCTCGATCGCAATGACAGCTTGGGCCGAGAAATTCCGGACCAATTCGATCTGCTTGCTTGCAAAAGGCCGGACCTCACGGCGATAGATCGCGAAGGCACCGACCAGTGTGTCATCCTTGAGCATTGGTACAAGGAGAAGGGTACGCGCTCCAGCGATGTCGACAAGCTCGGAGAATCTTGGGTCGCGATCGATGTAGCTTTGCTCGTTTCTGACGTCCGCAATGTGAAGAACCTCTTTCGTGCGAATGACGCGGTTTAAGGGAACATCCGGATGGGGGTGACGGACCACGCCGCCACGACGTCGCGCCTCAGCATAGGCCGGTGGCGCGCCGTGCAGCGCAGCCGTGGCAAAATTCTCGCCATCGTAAAGAAATAGATTTCCGAACTCGGCGTGACAAAGCCGGAGCGCATTTTCGACCATTGCGTTGAATACCGGCTCCAAATCGCCGGCCGATGAATTGATGACCCGCAGCACTTCGGCTGTGGCTTTCTCCCGCTCGAGCGCCTCGTCGCGCTCGAGCCTTAAGCGTCTTTCCTGGGAGGTCATTGCCGCACGAGCAACGGGCATCGCTTTGGAAGTCGGCGCCTTGTTGCGCGGCGATTTACCTGGTTTGCAGCATGTGCTTAAGCCCCGCTTCATTGTTTTCCTCGGTGCCCAGTCGAAGGTATCCTAACCGTTCAGGCCAACGTGCCGGAAGCCCTCATCGCAGTGCAGCAAAGAATACGCCACTTCGTCGAGTTGCTGATCTCCGTAGCGCTGGTGACCGGCACCTACACCTCGGCCCCTCACCTCCACTTGCCATGAGCGAGCGGACCCACGTGTTCGTCCTTTGGACGGTGATCGACGAGATTCCTCAATTCGGTCCTGTTCCTACTGATCGGTCTCGAAACGCGGATCTTGCGTTTCGATCCGCGAACGCTCCTGCTTGCCGGCGGCGGTGCCGATCGTCCCCTTCGCGAGGTTCGTCTCGGTCAGCGTGCAGCCGATCCCGTTGCTGGACGCGCTGCTATCCTGGACCAACGCGCCGTTTCCTGGGCGGGCGCGCGTGGCGGCATCTCGGTGACGCTCGCGCTGTCTTTGCCGGCCAACCCGGCGAAGTCCCTGATCCTCGCTGCGACCTACGCCGTCGTCTTCTTCAGCATCATCGTTCAGCGCTCGACGCTGGGATTCGTGGCGAGACGCACCGTCGCCACCCAACGAAGTCGAAGGCTTAACAACGAGCCGCCAGGCAGCACCGAGCGGGTGCTTGCCGCCCGCTGCAGCGTTTTGGCGAGGCTCCGCGACGAGGGCCGGGCCCGTCCGCAATCCGCACCGCGCAGGACCTCAAGCCTGGGCGCTTTGTAGGGCAGTCGTCGGGTCGTCTCATGCGGCCCGGCCGATCACGGACGACGGCGAGAACGACGCCGAGGCGTCCGGGGAACGGAGCCGTAGTCGTCAGGTTGACTCCAGAACACAACATCCGGGAGGTCAACATGGCCATGGAAGATCGCGAGACCTTCAGTCTCATCGGAAGCGACAAGGTCGAGGGCACGAACGTGTACGGGGCCGATGGCGAAAAGGTCGGCTACATCGAGCGCGTCATGATCGATAAGATCAGCGGCAAGGTGTCATACGCAGTGCTCAGCTTCGGCGGCCTGCTCGGCATCGGCGACGATCACTATCCGCTGCCCTGGCAAGCGCTGAAATACGACACCAACCTCGGCGGATACGTCACTGGAATCACCCAGGACCAGCTCCGCGGCGCTCCCAAATACGCCGACGAGAGCAGTTGGAATTGGAGCGACCCGGCGACAACACGCTCGGTAAACGCCTACTACGGTGTGCCGGTGGCTTGAGGCGGCACGACGCTCGGGGCCAACGCACCCGTCCTCACGCGAGACGCCCGCGTCGATCGCCGAGAGGCTTGAAATTGAGTGATGTTGTTCGTGTCCTGATGGTGGAGGATGAAGCTCTGATCTGCAGCTTCATCGAAGACGCCTTGTCGGACGGCGGTTTCCAGGCCTGGCTGGGTTATGGCATCAGCGGATGGGAGCTGGAGCGGTAGATCAGGGAGATCACGCCCGACTTTCCGGTGGTCTACATGACGAGCGCCAGTGCTCCGGACTGGAAATCGCAGGTGTCGACGGCAGCCTCCTGATCGAGAAGACCTTTGCGCCGTCGCAATTGGCAGCCGCCGTCTCGCAGCTAGTCGATAGCGGGTCCGGCCCCGGTTGAACCGGATCGTTGGCAGGCTGCATTCCTACGGCGCGGATCATCGGATCGTCAGCGTGGCGGCGATGCCTTGGCCGTGCATGCGGCCGCGGCGCGAGCCGCCGCTACCGCCAGCCAATCCCGCAGCAGGCCTCTGTCCTCCTTCGAAAAGGACGCGCGCCGCTTGAGATCGTCCAGGGTGTCGTCGGGATGGCATCGCTCGTAATCCTCGCGTATCAGCGACTCGAGGTAGGTCCGGTCCCAGGCGCCGGCTGCATCGAGATGCTGGTGCGGGTCGGTCCTCATGGTTATCGTCTCGGTGCACACTGTCGAGAGCGGTCCCGATGCGGCACAACGGCAAGAGCGATTGTTGGTTCACGCATGTATCCGCCCGGATCGACGAGGACCGCCTCGAGACCGCCTCCGAGCGGGAACCTGCGCAAGTCCAGGCCGTTCGCAAGCACAGGGGCTCGCCTTGAAGGAGCCGTCGCGATGATCGAAACCGATACCCTTTTGGAAAAATGCCCGCGCTGTGGCGCCTGGCCCATGGCCGCGAACCTGCAACGGACGTCATCCGCGCAGTCGGTTGTCCGGTTCAGGTGTCCAAGCTGCCACGGTGACGAGGCGGGCCGGCTGCGGCGCCCATTCGTGCAGCACGACCCGCCGCGGAGTCTGGATGCGGCCTGATGAAGATCCGGTCCCATTCCGAAAGCCACATCGTCGAACTCGAAGACGGATCGCAATGGCAGGTGTTTCCAGGCGATCTGGATCTCACGCTCGCCTGGAAGCCCGAGACTGATCTGACGGTCGCCGCGGCGGACGATGACGTGGCCTCGCACGCGCCGGTCGGCGGCGGCGTGAAGGTCCGCGTCATACCGGCCGGCGAAAGCTGGCCGGTGCGCGAGGTCAAGGACGCGCTGAAGCAAGGTTGATCGCGGGAACCCGGTCCGATGTGATTGCGGTCTCGCACCTCGTTCTTGAGGCCGCCCTGTCCGTAGACTCACGGAATCCAAAACGCGCCGTCGACGGGCTATCTATCCCGCAGCACCGGGGCTGGCGTATTTCACGTGCTCATATTTTTGCCGGTGGGCCGCAGGCTGTCAGTCTGTGGCCATTTTGTATCCGGACCTTCGAAACGCGACCACCGGCCGCCGCCTGGATCATCAGGCGCTGCGGGCCGCGCCTACCGTATATCGGCCAGCCTCGCGCCCCCTGCGCCCATGGGTTTCTTCGCCGCCCGCAGCCTCCACGCTCCCAGGACGCAAGCAGGGGGTAGTCTGCGAAAGCTAAAATTGGCTGCTAAGATGCAATGCTCCCTCAGCGGATCGGTGCTACGCTGCGCCCCTGCTGGGGACAACAATGGCCATCTACCGAATACTTCAAAACTCGCCTCTTGGGCCTGAAGAGATCTCGCGGCTTTCGAAAGCCTACGAACAGGCGCTGCGCAGGATTGGCGTACAGGATCGGAACGACCCTCTCACCGAACTGATCGCCAAGAAGATCATCGAGATCGGTCAAACTGGCCTCAAGGACCCAGCTGAGATCTGCGGTCTGGCCGTGGAGGAATTGGGCCTGCCGAAAGGATGATTTCCGCGGGAAGTGGTGGTGCACCGAAGCGACGGATCCGACGGCGGGTGCAGGTTACGGCGAGCGCGTGAAAGGCTCGGCCACGAGTAGAGCAGCTAACCCGACGGCGTCCCTTTTTCCTCGCCGAGCTCCCTGATCGTGCGGACGATCTCCTCTGGATGGAAGGGCTTCTTCACGATGCGGCTGCCGGGGACGGGGCGTGGTGTGGCGGGCGAGAAGCCCGTCGCGTAGATGACCGGCAGGTCCGGATCCTGCTCTCGGCAGCGCTCCGCGATCTGCCACCCATCGACTTGCCCGGGCAGCTTGACGTCTGTCACCAGCACGTCCGCGACGTGGCGCTTGCACCAGGCCAGCGCCTCTTCACCGGTGCTCGCGTGGATCACATGATAGCCCGCCTCGCGCAGCGCTTCGACGACGAATTCGCGGATCAAAGGGTCGTCCTCGACGAGAAGTACGCTCACCGGCGGCTCATATGGGATAGTATTCGTTACACCCGTCGAACGGCCCAAGCGCGCGGTCGTTCCCGACGGGTGGTGCGGCCGAAGAGCATGACTGGAGGGCCTTCAAGGGGTCTCATGCCGAGGAAACTTAAGACCTACCAGACCTCGCTCGGGTTCTACGATCTTGCGATCGCGGCACCGTCGATGAAGGCGGCGCTGGAGGCCTGGGGCGCCGACAGCAACCTCTTTCACCAGGGCGTCGCGAAGGAGACCGACGACGCCGATGTGGTGGCCGCGACGATGGCGAAGCCCGGCGTCGTGCTCAGGCGCCCTGCGGGATCGAATGGCCGTTTCGCCGAGCATTTCGGCTTGCCGACCGATCTCGGCCGCGGCGAGGGCGCACGCAATGGTGAGCGAAGGCGGCCGAAGACGAAGAAGCGGGCTGCTCCAAAGATCAGCGACAAGGAGGCCCGCAAGGCTGCGCTGGAGTTCGAGAGGGAGCAGAGGCGGCGCGACGCCGAGCGCCGCAAGGAGGAGGCGGCCCGAGCGAAGGAGCGCGACCGGCGGGAGAAGGCGACAGCCAAAGTGCAGGCGGCCCTCGATAAGGCCAGGGGCGAGCATGAGGAAAGGACGGCCGCGATCGAAGCCGAGCGCGCGGCGTTGGACGAACGCACCGAGACCGAGGAGAGGCGCTGGACAAGCAGAGGGAGAAACTGAAAGACGCTCTGCGCCGCGCCCGAGAGTAGGCTCAGTATTAGGCTTCGCCGGAGCCGGAGAACAGCACGTTTGGCGGCGTGGCTCGTGGCGCCGGCGCCCGCCCGTAGCTCGAGCCGGTGCTCTTGAGATCGTACCGCTTGGCCAAATCGAGCAGCCGCCGCTTGGTGAATGGATCCGCCTTCTCCGCAAGATCGCGCGCCCGCTGCGCGAAGCCCCTGTAGAACTCTTCCACGACGCCACCCCGCAACATCACTGAAAATCGGATTTCAGTGCGGAGCGCGCTTCGCGTCAAGTGGTCGGACGCATCCAGAGCGCCGAGGGGCAACATGGGCCGGTCGCTTGAGGAGCGGCCGGACTGACGACATTCCGAATTCGCAGGAACAAACCGCCTGGCGTCGGAGTCGTTCGGGTGTGCTGAACATCGCGCTTTTGTGCACCGCCATGCGTTATGTGGCCTATGCAGTCGATCTATGCGGCGTCGTCCATGCGGTTATGAGCTGGAATGCGGCGCCGACGACGCAAGGTGCCGGGCCGCGAAACTCCTCGAAGCACATCCGGTCATAGAAGTTTGGAGCGGCGCTCGGTGCGTCGGGCGATTGACCGCCGATGCGCCCGGGGAAGGAGACCATGCGTCCGCGCCCGATCGACGGCGTAGCGCCTGACAAAACCGAGGACGACATTGCGCGCGAGCAGCTCGGCCCGCGCGGCGTTCCTGGCGCTCCCAATCCTGCCCGCATGGTGCCGAAAGTCGAGAAGAACACGCCTAAGCACATCGACCCCGGTCATACCGCTTGATGCGGCCGGGGCCGCCTTCCGCGATAACTGCTCGGTCATCGTCGAACCGCGTTGGTTCGCGCGCCTGGCGAATTTTCTTGAGCGGAACTAAGCTGGGTGCGGCGGGGAAATTGGATGTCGGTATCGCACCAGGTGTGGAAGTTGTGCCCGGTCTGCGGGAGGGCGATGAAGCTCGTCCCGGACCGGACGGCGCGCGGCGGCGACCGATACGTCTGTCCCGCCTGCGACGATGATCCGCTGCACGATCCCGCCGCCCGGACGTGGGTGGACAGTCCGTTGCGCCCGCCGGCGAAGTAGCGCCCGAAAGAGCGCCCGTCTCCCGTCCAACGTCCATGCCTAAGGGCGCGTGCAAGCCGCGGTGGGCCGTCCGTTGCCGGGACAGCGCTGGCGAGATCGGCGCCAGCCCACCAAATCCTCGGGAGGTGCTGCTGGGAACGTGAGGTGCGATGTCGACCGTCGCGAAGTTGCTGGCGCGGAAGGAACGGCTTCTGGCGCAGCTCGATAGTGATCCCGGGCCGAACGAGCGCGAGGAGATCGAAAGATTGCTCGCGCAGATCGAGACCGCGCTGAGCTTGCTCGCGCCGGAAGATGGCGCCGGCCAGAGCGACGTGTGATCCTCGTCGGTCACAGCGCGCTGGGATCGTTCGGCACCTCGCCGAACTTCCAGATGACCTTGGCGTCGCCGAAGTCGCCGCTCGACGGGTCTCCGGTCCGCGAAAACGCAATGGCGCCCGCGTGGCCGGGCTTTCTGGACAGCGCCTCGGCCCGCATCACCGCGGCATTGGCGCTCAGGCACTCCGTCGCCTCGCCGGCGGCCATGCCGTCGTCGGAGAAAACGAACGGTAGAGGGACATAGTAGGTCACATCAGCCATCTGCCTCATCCTTGCGTTCTCGCGCTCCTGGGAGCCGTCCACGGGCGTAGCCGGTCGACACCTTCGCTCTTCGAGCTGGATCTCCAGGAAGTCGTTGGCCACGATCAGGGCCTTGACCGCTTCCCTTGCGTCGCCTCCGCAGGCCGCGATCGCCTGGTCGGCGGCGGCCTCAAGATCGTCAGGGGCCGATGCGGTCTGCTCGGAAGTAGCGTTCATCCGATTACGTTCCTGTTTCGTTCAGAGGAGTCAAGAGACTCCCCCAATTCCCCATGGCGCAGTGGTCGACGTCGGATGAATCTCCGCGGATGGCAGGCCGCCTGTCGGAACTGCCGCCTGCCGTTCGTCTTGAATCCAGGCCGCTCCAACGGAGTTCTGCGTACATGGCCCCGCGTGCCAACTGGAAAGGCTTCCTGCGTCTGTCCCTAGTCACCTGTCCGGTGGCGCTCTACCCGGCCACCTCCGAGTCCGAGAAGATCTCGTTCAACCAGCTCAACCGGGCGACCGGTCACCGCATCAGATACCTCAAGGTCGACGCCGACACCGGCGAAGAGGTGCCCAACGAGGACATCGTCAAGGGCTACGCCTTGGAGAAGGATACCTTCATCGAGGTGACCAAGGAGGAGCTCGAGGAGGTCGCGCTGGAATCCACGCGCACCATCGAGATCGACGAGTTCGTCGACAAGTCCGACATCGACCCGCGCTATCTGATCCGCCCCTACTACCTGCGTCCCGACGGCAAGGTCGGCCACGACGCTTTCGCCGTGATCCGCGAGACCATTCGCGAGATGGGCAAGGTCGCGAACGGCCGCGTGGTGCTGACCAACCGCGAGCACATCATCGCGCTCGAGCCGCTCGACAAAGGGCTCGTCGGCACGCTGATCCGCTACCCCTACGAGGTGCGCAGTGAGCAGGAGTATTTCGAAGAGATCCAGGAGGTCAAAGTGACCAAGGACATGCTCGACCTCGCCAAGCACATCGTGAACCAGAAGGCGGCTCGGTTCGAGCCGGAGAAGTTCGAGGATCACTACGAGACCGCGCTGATCGACCTCATCAACCAGAAGCGCGCCGGCAAGCCGATCACGCCAAAGGAGAAGCCCGCTGCGAGAAACGTCGTCGACCTGATGGAGGCGCTGCGGCGGAGCGTGGGTCAGGAAGCCGCACCGGCGAAGGCGGCCAAGCCGACGAAGAAGCCGCGCAAGGCGGCGGCCGGCCAGAAGGAGATGCTGATGCCGATCGCCGGTAAGAGGCCTGCGAAGGAAGCGGCGGCGAAGAAGCCGGCGGCCAGGTCGCAGCGGAAGTCGGCTTAGGGCGTGTTGGAAGGCGCAGGATGCCGACCCCTGAGGTTAGGCAGAAATCTGCGTTTGACCGGAGCATTGCTGGTCCTGATCTCGAGCCGATAAGTCTGCGACAGTCGTTAGCGAGAGGTCTTCCGATGACCATCACCCTCAACCACACCATCGTCCCTGCCCGCGACAAGAAGGCAGCGGCGCAATTTTTTGCGCGCATTTTTGGCCTCCATCCCGATCCGAAAGACGGCCATTTCGCGCCGGTACGCATCAACGACACGCTCACGCTCCTTTTCGACGACGAGGAGGAGTTCGAGAGCCACCACTACGCCTTCCACGTCAGCGATGCCGAGTTCGATGCCATCCTCGGCCGCATTCGCGAGACGAAGCTCGCCTATGGCAGCGCACCGTGGAGCCTCGAGGACGGCAAGCTCAATGACTGGAACGGCGGCCGCGGCGTCTATTTTCGCGACCCTGATGGCCATGTGCTCGAACTCATGACCGTATCTCAGTGAACTGCAATCCGTCCGCTGGACCGATGACGTGATGATGGCGCTATTGTTCGTTGGCGGGTTATGAACGTACTTTGGATCGCGTTGCTGGCGCTGCTTGTTTTTCTGGAAAAGCTGGCCCCGTTCGGACGGTGGATCGCGCGTGCCGCCGGCTTTTCTTGCGTCGCCGCAGGTGCCGGGATGTTCTTCGCAGTGCTGACGCAGCGAAGTCTCGCGATGTCACTATAAGGGCCGCAGGGCCGATGGAGGTGCGAGATGTCGCGCACGCTCATCATCTTCGGACTTGTGCTGGTCGCCGCTGGGCTGCTTTGGCCTGTCCTTGGCAAGTTCGGGCTTGGCCGGCTACCCGGCGATATTTATGTCGAGCGGCCGAATTTTGCCTTCTACCTTCCGCTGACGACCTCGCTCGTCATCTCCGTGGTGCTAAGCGTGATCCTGTGGCTGGCGAACCGATAGGGCGCGTCCTCAATCGGGCGGGCACTCCGGACAGGTATCGCCGATCGAGTCCAGCACATCGCCGATCTCCGCAGTCGCTTCCTCCAAAGATGCGCCGAGCCGCGGATCCTGACGGACGATGTCGAAGGCCCGCTCGCGGGCGTGCGGGTCGCCACGATCCTGCATCCAGCCGTGCTCCTCGCATTCGCGGATGGCGCCGGCCTCCTGCAGCACGGAGATTGCCCAGCCGCGCAGCGTCCGGATCGCGGGCCGCCTTTCCTTCGTCATCAGCATCGCGTTCGCTCCTGCCAGGCCAAATCCGTCTGCCGCCAGCGTCGTTCCAGCGGTTAGCACAGGGCAGAGATTCGAAATCGCGAGGTCTCGTGCTTTTCCACGTGTTGTGCAACAGGCTGTTGCACAATGGATCGGGACCTACGCTGCCAGCGCGGGGTCTTCCTTCTCGCCCGACGCGACGATGTTGAGCGCCCCGTCCGGAAGCGGCCGCTGCAGCGCCTTTGCCTCGTCCCAGGGGGCGCGCATCCAGGCGTCGTACTCCTCCGTCGTCGTCAGGATCACCGGCATCGCCTTCGGATGGACGCGGCGGACCTCGGCGTTGGGCTCGCAGGTCAGGAAGCCGAAGACGTCGGCGGTGATCTCGCCTTCCTTCGCCTTTCGCACGCTGGTCCAGTTTGTCCAGATGCCGGCGAAAGCAGCGAGGGGGCGAGACTCATCGAGTGCGAACCACACCGGCACCTTCTTGCCGCCGATCGTGTCGTACTCCGAGAACGACCTAAGTGGCACAAGGCAGCGATTGTCCGGCCCTAGCCATCTCCAATGGCTGCTGCTGGTGTTCCGGATGTTCGTCGTCCCGCTGTCCGGCTCCATCCGAAGCAATTCCTTGAAGTCTACCGGCTTGCCCTTCGCTTCGAGTTTCTCGGCCCGCTTCTTCGCTGCATCCATCAGCGCCCTGGATGAGGACGGCATGCCCCACCGCGCCATGACGACCTCGCGCTCGTCGGCCGCGTTCCGAACGATCGGTGCCGGATAGTCCGGGAAGATGCCGGGCATCGACGCCAGATTGCCGACGTGGCTGTTCAGCGCGCCGAACAGCCTGCGGATCGCGTCGACGTTCTTGGTCATGCTGTAGGTTGCACATCTCAGGTTTCCGTAGCCTGGCGGGGGCGAGGTGTGAGTTGCAGGAGGGTAGCGGCCGGGCGGCGTCCTGCCTTAGCACACTTGCTGCAGCGAAGCCGCCCTGCTAGGTCGTGTACGGCAGTGGTTGGCGGATGGCGCAGCGCCGCCAAGTCGACGTCCCGTCGAGTCTTGCAGCGCGAGCATTCGATCTCGATGCATGAGTAGCCACTGTTCACGGCTTGGTCGATCGTGGGGGACGGATCGATCGGGCCTCCGTCGGCCCAGATCTTCTCGTTCCAAGACTCGCAGAGCAACTTGTCGGCCTCGCGGATCGGCGCCTCGCCTTCTGCCCGGCGCTCTTCGGAGCTTCGCGCCAAGACCGTCGTCATCGCTCGCGACTTCGACAGCTCTTTCGCGAGAGCCTTGCGGTCTCCTCCGGAGAGAGGCGTTGGATGATAGCGAGGAGCCATCTGTATAACCTAGCGTCAGACGGCGCCGGCGCAGCTACTCGAACGAAGGCCAGCAACCGTCTTCCTCATGGAGGCCGGTGCGCTCCGTGCAGGTGTTGTTCAATAGACGCTGGCCGACCTCTCGCCAGATTGCGTCTGCCCCGTAGAAGCGAGTGGCGTCTGCCTTCTGAATTTCCACGATCCGCTCGCAGCGGCTGCAGGTGACGCGCAGCACGTGACGGCTGATCTCAGACAGCTTGTGCGCCTGGATCGGCTTTTCGGCGCGAACGGCACCGCCGCGCGCGTCCCCGAGGAGCGATGCCCAGTACGCAGCCGGCAAGTCGTCGGCTGGACCGACGGCCGGCGTGGAAGGGGTTTTTTTGCCGACGGCAGGGGCATTGGTCAGCTTCTGGATCTGTTTCATGGTCGGAAAGCGCCAACTAGCGGGTCGGTTGGTCATGGCCAGAATAGAACATAACAAGAACAAAAGGTCGAGTCTGCTTCTCAGAAAAATGCTTCCGTCCGCCTGGCCGTCTGTCGGAACTGGTCGCGGTCGTTCGCCTTGAATCCGAGCCGCCTAAACCGGAGTTCTGCGTACCATGGCCCCGCGCGCCAACTGGAAAGGCTTTTTGAGGCTCTCCCCGGTCACCTGTCCGCAGGCTCTGACTGCTGCGGCCCAGCGCGCGATAGGGTGGTTCGACCGGACGCCGCGATGACCTTCACGATCGGCATCATCTCGGATACGCACGGCCTGCTTAGGCCGGAGGCTCTTCGCTTGCTGGCCCAAGTCGACCACATCATTCACGGCGGCGACATCGGCGATCCCGAGATCGTCACCGCGCTGCGGAGAATTGCCCCGTCACGGCGATCAGAGGGAACGTGGACACGGGCGAGTGGGCCACCGAATTTGCCGAAACCGAGTTCGTGCGGCTCGCGGGACGGCTGTTCTACGTTCTGCACGACCTCAACACCCTGCAGATCGATCCCGGAGCCGAGGATATCGATGTCATTGTTTCCGGCCACTCCCACGTGCCGAAGATCAACACCGTAGACGGCTTGCTCTACGTGAATCCCGGCAGTGCCGGGCGCCGGCGCTTCCAGCTGCCGATCACGCTTGCGAGCCTCGAAGTCACGCCCGTCGGACTGAAACCGATCATCCACGATCTTGAAGTCGGATAGGCCGCGCCGCGCACGTCCGGGCAGGCGAAGCTTTCGGCGCCATCTTGGCCGCCAAGCTATAAGCCGCATCCATGGGCAGCGTCAGATGGGCAGATCGAGCTGAGGTTCGACATCGTCGTTCCCCAGCGCTTGCAACGAGGACAGTGACACGCCCAGCAGGCGCACCGACTTCGGGAAGGGCATATCGGTCTGCAGCAGGGCGATCGCCAAGCTCTCCAAGTCGTCCCGGCTCGACACGACCGTCGCGACCGACCGGCTCCGCGTGATGATCTCGAAATCGAAGAACTTGACTTTGAGCGTCACGGTCCGTCCCCGGTTGCCGGTGCTCTCGCAGTGGCGCCAGACTTTGTCGATCAGTGGCCGGAGTTCGGCGGCCATCCAACCGTGCTCCTCGCATTCGCGGATGGCGCCGGCGTCGCTCAGCGCCAAAATGGCCCAGCCACCCAGGGTCCGTATTGCCGGTCATCTCTCCTTCGTCATCAGCATAGAGATCACTCCTGCCGGGACGAATCCTTCCGCCCCTTCGCTCGTTCCGGGCGACTAGCACGGAGCAGGGATTCGCAATCGGCAGGGCTTCGGCTTGTCCACCTGTTCCGTCGTCCAGAACGCTAGGCGACCGGGCGGTCGTTGTTCTCCCAGTCGCCACGATCCGCAAAGTGCTGTCCTTAGCCGACGCTATAGTGCTTGCAGCGGACTGCCCTCTTCGTCGATAG